>JALHON010000092.1 GCA_022842985.1 Acidobacteriota bacterium
GAGGTTGACGACGCGCCGTCCTGCGCGCGCATGGCCCGGCCGGCGGCGAACAGCCCGGCCGCGGCCAGCAGGACGTGGCGACGCGTCGTCACCGGGCTCATCCGTTGTCGTCCTGCTTCTTCGGCCGCATGTTGCTCGCCAGCACCTTCTTGCGCAGGCGGATGCTCTTCGGCGTGATCTCGACGAGCTCGTCGTCGTTGATGAACTCGATCGCCTGCTCGAGGCCCATGATGCGCGGCGGCACGATGCGGATGGCTTCATCCGCCGACGAGGCGCGCATGTTGGTCTGCTTCTTCTCTTTCGTGATGTTGACGTCGAGATCGTTGTTGCGCGAGTTCTCGCCGACGATCATGCCTTCGTAGACCTCGGTGGTCGGCTCGATCATCATGATCGCGCGCTCCTGGAGGTTCGACATGGCGAACGCGGTGGCGATGCCGGCGCGGTCCGACACCATGGCGCCAGTGGCGCGCGACGGGATCGGGCCGTGCCACGGCTCCCACTCGGCGAACACGTGGTTCATGATGCCGGTGCCCTTGGTGTCGGTCAGGAACTGCGAGCGGAAGCCGATGAGGCCGCGCGCCGGGATGCGGAACTCGAGGCGGACGCGGCCGCTGCCGTGGTTCACCATCTTCGAGAGCACGCCGCGGCGCTGGCCGGCGCCGGCGATGACGGCGCCCTGGAACTCCTCGGCCACGTCGATGACCAGATCCTCGACCGGCTCCATGCGCACGCCGTTGATTTCCTTGGTCACGATCTCGGGCCGCGAGACCTGGATCTCGTAGCCCTCGCGGCGCATCATCTCGATGAGGATGGCCAGCTGCAGTTCGCCGCGGCCGAGCACCTTCATCTGCTCCGGCGTGGCGGTGGGCTCGACCTTGAGCGACACGTTGCCGAGCAGTTCCTTCTCGAGACGATCGCGCAGGTGACGCGACGTCACGTAGCTGCCGTCACGGCCGGCGAGCGGCGAGGTGTTCACGCCGAAGATCATCGACACGGTCGGTTCGTCGATGGCGATCGGCGGAATGACCTCGGGATGCTCCGGGTGGGCGATGGTCTCGCCGATGTTGATGTCCTCGATGC
This sequence comes from Acidobacteriota bacterium, assembly GCA_022842985.1. Lineage (GTDB taxonomy): Bacteria > Acidobacteriota > Vicinamibacteria > Vicinamibacterales > UBA2999 > CADEFD01. The sequence continues at coordinate 1,081 of JALHON010000092.1, forward strand.
CGGCCAGGCACACGATGTCGCCGGCGCCGGCGCTCTCGACTTCCACGCGCTTCAGGCCGTCGAACGCGAAGAGCTTGGTGACACGCGTCTGCTGCACGCCGCCGCCGATCTTGAGCACCGCGATCGGATCGCCCACCTTCACCCGGCCGCGGAAGATGCGGCCGATGGCGATGCGCCCGAGGTAGTCGCTGGCGTCGAGGTTGGCGACGAGCATCTGCAGCGGCTGCTCCGGATCGCCGGAGGGCGGCGGCACGTGCGTCATGATCGCTTCGAACAGCGGGCGCAGGTCGGTGCCGGGCACCTCGAGGTCGGTCGTCGCCGTGCCGGCGCGGCCGCTCGTGTAGAGCACGGGGAACTCGATCTGCTCTTCGGTGGCGTCGAGGTCGATGAAGAGGTCGTAGACCTCGTTCAGCACTTCCTTGATGCGGGCATCGGCGCGGTCGATCTTGTTGACGACCACGACCGGCGGCAGGCCGCGCTCGAAGGCCTTCTTGAGCACGAAGCGCGTCTGCGGCAGCGGGCCCTCGGCGGCGTCCACGAGCAGCACGACGCCGTCCACCATCGACAGCACGCGCTCGACCTCGCCGCCGAAGTCGGCGTGGCCCGGGGTGTCGACGATGTTGATGAGCACGTCGCCGTAGTGCACGGCGCAGTTCTTGGCGAGAATCGTGATGCCGCGCTCACGTTCGAGCTCGTTGCTGTCCATGGCGCGTTCGGTGACGCGCTCGTTGGCGCGGAACACGCCCGACTGGCGGAACATCGCATCGACGAGGGTGGTCTTGCCGTGGTCGACGTGGGCGATGATGGCGACGTTCCGGCGGAGCGGATTGGCGATGGTGCGTCCGCTCGATGCGGCCGTTCGGGACTCAGACATCCTCCCAGTATACAGGGCGGTTCCGCCGCCCCGGGGCCCGGCCGCGTAAATTCCGCCGCGCCCGCCGCCCGGCCCGGCCGTCAGCTCCGGGCGCGTTTCTGCGGGGCCACGAGGGCCTTCGGAATGGCGTACGACTCGGCGTCGGCCAGGGCCTGGTTCAGCTCGTCGAGCGCGTAGATCCGCGCCCCGATGTCGCGGAACGGCACCACCGCCGCGTGCCGTTCGAGGACCTGCAGCGCGCGCAGGAAGTGGCCGGCCTCGCTGCCCCAGCAGCCGCGGATCTCGAGGTGCTTGCGGTTGATGTCGTGGTGTGCGTTGATGGCGCTGGGCCCGGCGTCGGTGTAGTGCCCGGCGATGACGTAGCGGCCGCCGTCGCGCACGAGGCGCGGCGCCTCCTCGACCGCGGCCGGCGCCCCCGAGGCTTCGATGCCCACGTCCACGCCGCGGCCGCCCGTCAGCGCGCGCACACGTTCGAGCCGCTCGGCCGGTGTGGTGGCCGTGACATCGAGCGTGAGGTCGGCGCCCATGCGGCGCGCGAGATCCAGCCGGTCGCCGGGCGCGCCGATCGCGATGACAACGCCGGCCCCCGAGAGCCGCGCCAGCGCCACGATGCTGAGGCCCACGGCCCCGGTCCCCTGCACGAGCACGCTGTCCGTGAGCTTCAGCGCGGCGCGGTCGATCGCGTGCACGGCCGTGATGAGGCCGCAGCCGCCGCCGATGTAGTCCTCCGAACGCACGGCATCGGGCAGCCGCGCGGCGATGACACCCGGCTCCAGGTAGATCGCTTCGCTCCAGCCGCCGAAGAGTCCGTCGTTCGCGCCATCGGTGATGCCGTAGACCTTGCGCGACGGACACTTCGTGGGCGTGTGCGTGACGGCGCAGGCGTAGCAGCGGCCGCACGTGCGGTGCACGTCGAAGAACACCACGCGATCGCCTTCCTTGAGGCGCTGCTGGTCGCCGCCGATGACCTCGCCGCGGATCTTCTCGGCGAATCCAATCGACACGTGCCCGGGAATGAGCGGATACGGCACGCCGGAGAGCCGCCCGTGCCAGAGATGCACATCGGTGCCGCACACCTCCGAATACTCGGTGCGCAGCAACATCCCGCCGGGCGCGATCTCGGGCTCGGGGAACTCGCGGATCTCGACGGGCTGGTGCGGGGCGGGGATGACGGCGGCGTGGATCATGGCGTTGGGGCTGGGGAGTGGGGGGGGGGGCTCGCAGCGTCTCGCTGCGCGAGCGCAGCCTGACGAATGGACGCTCGCCTGTCAATGGAGTGTCACGCGCCGAGCGCGCCGGCGGCCTGACATGCCCCAGCCCCCAGCCCCGAGCCCCGGGCCCCGAGCCCCGCCTTGCGCTATCCTTTCCCTATGCCGCTTTTCGAATACCGCTGCCAGGACTGCGACCACGGCTTCGAGCTGCTCGTGCGCGAGTCGACGACGTTCGAGTGCCCCGCCTGTCACGGGCAGAAGCTCGAAAAGCAGCTGTCGGTCTTCGCGGTGTCGGCGCCCGGCGCCCGCGCCGGACGCGCCCCGATGGCCGCCGGCCCGTGCGGGTCCTGCGGGCATCCCGACGGCCCCGGCTCCTGCTCGGTGAACTGACACGTCGCGGCCGCGGCGCCTCGAACGGCCACGGCCGCCGCGACCTTCCCGGAGCGTCTTGTGACTGTCGTGCGCGCCCTCTGGAACCTCTTCGCGGTCGTGGGACTCGCGACCACGATCGGCGGTGTGTGGTTCGCCACGCAGGGCGTCGGCTCCACCGCCACACCCGGCCCCGTCGAAACCGCCATCTCGCGCACCGCGCGCCACTACCTGGTGCCGCCGGCACTCCGCGCCCGCACGAATCCGGTGCCGTCCACGGCAGAGTCGCTGGCCGAGGGCAAGGCTCACTGGGCCGATCACTGCGCGAGCTGTCACGGCAACGACGGCTCCGGCGACACGCCGATGGGCCGAGGCCTCTACCCCAAGGCCCCCGACATGCGGCTCGCCGCCACGCAGGATCTGAGCGACGGCGAACTCTTCGCCCTCATCGAACACGGCGTGAAGCTCACCGGCATGCCGGCGTGGACGACGGGCACGCCCGAGGGCGAGCAGGCGACGTGGCGCCTCGTCCGGTTCATCCGGCAGCTCCCGGCCCTCACCGATGAGGACCTCCTCGAGATGGAGGATCTCAACCCGCGCGGCCGCGCCGAGTGGCGCGCGCTCGAAGAGGAACGCCGGTTCCTGTCTGGTACACTGGACGTGCCCGACCCGCTGCCGGGACATCCGCACTGAGCCTTCACCTGGAGCCGCCATGACTCGCCGCGCCTTCGTCTCCGCCCTCGCGTTCGCCGCCCTGCCCGCCGTCCCGGCGTTCGCCCACGAAGGCCACGATCACAAGCTCCTCGGCACGGTCACCGAAATCACCGCCGCGCGGCTGGTCGTGCGCGCCACGAAGGACGGCGCCGTCTCGACCATCGCGATCGTCGCCACCACCAAGATCACGCGCGGCAAGGCGAAGATCGCCGCCACCGACCTCCGCGTGGGCGACCGCGTCGTCGTCAACCTCGGCAGCGGCAAGGCGCCGCTCACGGCCAAGGCCGTGCAGGCCGGTCCGGCCCCGGCCACGCGCTAGCGTCCTTTCCCGAAGGCACCGTCCGTCATGGCCCTCCCGACCTCCGTCCTCTGCCCCATCGACTTCTCGGCGCACAGCGAACGCGCGTTGCGCCATGCGCTCGCCATCGCCGGCGCCTTCGGCGGCCACCTCACCGTCGTCACGATCAACGACCCGATGCTCGTGGCCGGCGCCGAGGCGGCGGGCTACGGCGAGACGCTGCGCGACCAGGTGGAAGCGGCGCTGCAGGAGACACTCGGCCGGATGCCGGCCGCGGCCTCGCCGCTCCTCCCCGGCATCGACATCGTCACGGGCGTGCCGGCCGACGAGATCCTCGCGGCCGCCGAACGCGCCGGCGCGGACCTCGTCGTGATGGGCACACGCGGGCTCGGCGGCGCCAGCCGTCTGATGTTCGGCTCGACCACCGAACGCGTGGTGCGCGCGGCGCACGTGCCCGTGCTCGCCGTGCCGGAGTACACGCCGGAACGCATGAGCGTCGAGCAGGGTACGGCGCGCTTCACGCTCGGTCAGGTCGTGGCGGCGGTGGGTCTCGACGCGGCCGACACCACCGTGGCGGCCACGGCGGCGGAATGGGCCGGCGCCTGCGGCGTGCCGCTCACCATCGGACATGTCTGCCACGACGTGCCGGCTCCGGCGTGGTGGCCGTTCGGCGCCGCCACCGAAACGGCGGAGACGACCGATACCGCGCGCGCACAACTCGAGGCCATCGCGCGGACCGTGCCCGGGGCTGCCGACGCGCACCTCGACGTGCGGCGCGGCAACGTCCCGGCCGGCATCGCCGCCATCGTGCGGGATCGCAACGCCGGCCTGCTGGTGGTGTCGCGCGGCGGCGGCCAGCGCCGCCTCGGCGCCACGGCCTACCGCGTGATGACCGAAGCCGAAGTGCCCACGCTCGTCGTCGCCGGCGCCTGAGCCCGGCTCAGTAGGCCGAGAGCAGCGCCGCCGCCGACGTGAAGCGCGGCGCGATGTCGACCGGCACGCCCTTCAACTTGTCGAGCACGGCCTGGGTCTCGGGGCGGATGACGCCGAGCGTGTCGAGCATCCGCTTGGCCGCCGCGTAGTCGCCCGCCGCCTGCAGCGTCATGATCTCGCGCGCCAGCGCACTCACCGCATCGCGCACCTTGTCCGGCACGACCGCGAAGGTGCCATCCGCGTTCACGACGAAGGCCCCGCGGTCGAGCAGGTAGTTGAGCTGCACGGCCTGGCCGCGGCCGTGCGCTTCGCTGATGCCGAAGCGGATCGACCGGAACGCCGAGGCGAGGAACGTCGTGTACATCGTGCGTTCCATCTCCTTCGGCAGCTGCCCCTTGTCGATGAGGAACTGCAGGGCGAAGAGGCCGGTGATGTCGGCCTTCGCTTCTTCGATGGCGCTCGACGTCTCCTTCAGTTCCTGGCGCACGGTGGTGGCGCGGCCGCTCACCGTGATGCTGTGCGGCCCGAGGCCGTGCACGAGCTCGTGCATCAGGATGTGCGTGAAGAAGGCATCGAAGGCGACGTTCGGACGGTCGGCCGGCGCGAGCGCCACCTGCGCGATCGGCAGCAGTACGGTGTCGAACTTCGCCTGCTGGTTGTTCTTCAGCATGACGCGCTTGCTGCCCTTCTCGCGCACGACCCGTTCGTCGTTCGGCAGGTTGAACGCCGCCGTCTGCACGCCGCGGTTGCCGTCACCCGCCGAGAACACCGTGTTGACGACGGCAATCGGCGCCAGCGCGCCGATCTTCGGGTTGCGCAGCGCCGGGTCGATCGGCAGGTTGTTCTCGATCTCCTGGAGCGCCGCCGCGAACTGCTGCAGCTTCGCCGACTCCACCGGATCCTTCACGGTGATGAAGGCTTCGAACGCCGCCTTGTAGTTGAACCACTCGTCTTCGTAGACCTCGTACGGGCCGATCGTGGGCTCGAGCGTGGCGTCGAGTTCCATCCACTTGACGTCGCTGTCGTAGTAGTCGTTCGAGAGGAACGCCGCGGCCCGTGCCTCGAGGAACGCCTTGAGCGTCGGCTGCGTGGTGGCGGCCGCCGCCGCGCGCAGGTGCGAGGCGGCGAGCGTCAGCTCGGCCTGATACTCGACGTTGTAGGGCACGGCCATGAACTGGCCGTTCGCGCCGCGGCGAATCGTGGTGAAGAAGCCGGTGGCCGCCTGCCGCGCCGGACCGGCGAGCGAGGCGATCCACGTCTCGACGTCCGCTTTCGTGGCATCCGCCGGATAGAAGTTCGCCGCGGCGGGTTTCGCCGGCACGCCGGGCACGAACGGCTCGTTGTGATCGAGGCGCGACCACGGCCCCTTGTTGATGAGGAAGTAGCGCAGGCGGGCCTGCCCGGCCGGCGTGTCGTCGGTCACGAGCGTCGAGAGCGTGGTCTCGTTCCCGGCCCACACCTGGCGCAGGAAGAGCGCGTCCATCACCTGCGCGGCGCGGATCATGTGCGCCAGCGCGCGGCGCTCGGAATCGGGCAGCGCGGCGACGTCGGCCGAGAGGTCCGTCGGGGCGAAGCGCGCCGTCTGCGTGGTGAGCGCCGTCATCACGGGATCCACACGCTCGGGCGCGGGCACCGGCGCGCTGCCGGCCGGCGGCGCGCCTGGCGATCCGCAGGCGGCCAGACCAAGGGACAGGACAGCGGCAAGGGCGAACGGCGCGGCGGGTCTGCACATAGGCGGGAGGGATCGCACGGGTCGGTCATGGGTCAGTGCACACCTGGACTGCCGAGCAGATGCGCGGGATCGGATCCGAGGCGTTCGATGGCCTTGTCCCACATCCGTTCGGGCTGGCTGCCGAAGATGAGGTCGGCGCCCACCGGCGCCATCAGCCACGAGGCCTGCGCGAGCTCTTCGTCGAGCTGTCCGGCGTCCCAGCCGGCATACCCGACCACGACCCGCACGTCACTCGCGGGCGGCGACTGGAGCGCCGCCCTGAGCGCCGCCGGCGATGCCGTGAGATAGACGCCGTCGGCCACTTCCGTGGCGTCGGCATCGAGCGTGGGGCGCGAGGTCAGCACCCACGCGCGGCGCTGGTCCACCGGGCCGCCCGTGAAGAGGTAGACGTCGTCGCGAATCGACACGGCCGGTACGGTCTCGACCACCTCGTGGGCGGGTTTGTCCATCGGCCGGTTGACCACCAGCCCGAAGGCCCCTTCGGGCCCGTAGGCGCAGAGCAGCACGACCGTCCGCTCGAAGTTCGGATCGGCCAGCTGCGGCATCGAGATGAGCATCAACGGGGCGATGGACGATGCGTCATCGGACATGGGTCCATCCTACTCCAGCGGCCCCCGACTGCGCGTATAGTGCGGCGATGGCATTCCGCGTCCTGGCCGTGGCCGGCCTGCTGGCCCTGCTGCCCACTCTCGCCTCCGCCCAGCCGGCACCACGCCGTCTGGTGCTCGACGACTTCAATCGCATCGTCGCCCTCGGCGACCCGCAGCGGTCACCCGACGGCGACTGGGTGGCCTACACGGTCACGACCATCGACGCCGAGAAGGACACGCGCAACACCGACATCTGGATGGCGCGCTGGGACGGCACCGCGCAGCAGCAGCTCACCTCGTCGCTCGACAACGAGAGCTCGCCGCGCTGGAGCCCCGACGGCAAGTACCTCGCGTTCCTCGCCTCGCGCGGCACCGAGGACGAGAAGAAGCAGGGCGCGCAGCTCTGGCTGCTACCCCGCCAGGGTGGTGAAGCGCTCAAGGTGAGCGACGTGAAGGGTGGGCTGAGCAACATTCAGTGGTCGCCCGACAGCACGCGGATCGCCTTCGAGATGTCTGACGTGAACCCGGCCGACGAGCCGGAGAAGATGGAGGGCTGGAAGCGCAAGACCACGCCGCCCATCGTCATCGACCGCTACCACTTCAAGGAAGATCGCACCGGCTACCTCACGCGGCACTACACGCACATCGCCGTGTTCGACCTGGCGACGAAGACGGCCACGACGCTCACGTCCGGCCAGGTGGACGATCAGCATCCCGCGTGGTCGCCCGACGGCACCCGCATCGCCTTCATCAGCAAGCGCGCGCAGCCCGACCCCGATCGCACGACGAATGCCGACGTCTGGGTCATCGACGCGAAGGCCGGCGCGACGCCGCGGCAGATGACGGCGACGCCGGAAGCCGAGACCGGCCGGCCGACGTGGAGTCCCGACGGCTCGCGCCTCGCGGTGCTCGTCGGCGACACCGACACCAACTACGCCTACGACCTCAACAAGCTCGGCGTCATCGCGGCCAACGCGCCGGGCCCGGCCGCGGTGCGGCTGCTCTCCCCCACCCTCGACCGCGCCGTCTTCGCGCCGTCGTGGTCGAAGGACGGCCAGCGCATCTCGTTCCTGCTCGAAGACGACCGTTCGCAGCACGCCGCGAGTGTGCCCGCCGAGGGCGGCACGCCGCGACGCCTGACCGGCGACGGCATGGTCGTAGCCGCGCTCAGCCCGAACGGCGCCGACGATCGCCACGCTGCCGTGCTGAGCACGTCGAACACGCTGCCGGAACTCTTCGCCCTCGACGGCGGCACGCCGCGCCGGCTCACGCGCCACAACCAGGCGCTGCAGGCCGAGGTGCAGTTCGCCACGGCGGAGAACCTCACGTCGAAGAGCAGGGACGGCGCCGAGGTGCACAGCATCCTCGTGAAGCCGGCCGGCTGGACGGCCGGCAGGCGGTCTCCGATGGTGGTCTACATCCACGGCGGCCCGAACGGCCAGGACGACCACGGCTTCGACTTCACCCACCAGTGGCTGGCCGCCCAGGGCTATCTCGTGCTCGCCCCGAACTACCGCGGCAGCTCGGGGCGCGGCACGCAGTACCAGAAGGCCATTCATGGCGACTGGGGCCATCTCGAAGTGATCGACGTGCTGGGGGCCGTCGACGAGACCGTCCGCCAGGGGCTCGCCGACCCCGATCGCCTCGGCATCGGCGGCTGGAGTTACGGCGCCATCACGACCAACTACACCATCGCCAGTGACACACGCTTCAAGGCGGCGGTGAGCGGCGCCGGAAGCTCCCTGCAGCTCTCGCTGTACGGGCACGACCAGTACATCGTGCAGTACGAAGTCGAGGTGGGGCTGCCATGGAAAGCGCAGGATCGCTGGCTCAAGGTGTCGTATCCGTTCTTCCACGCCGATCGCATCAGGACGCCGACGCTGTTCATGGGCGGCGAGAAGGACTTCAACGTGCCCATCACGGGCAGCGAGCAGATGTACCAGGCGCTCAGGAGCCTTGGCGTCGACACGCAGCTCGTCATCTATCCCGGCCAGTTCCACGGGCTGACGATGCCGAGCTACGAACGCGATCGCCTGCAGCGCTACGCCGACTGGTACGGCAAGTACCTGCAGCCGGCGGCGCCGACGACCGCGAGGCAGCCGTGACCGGGGCGAGCCGGCGCCACACCGCGCTCGGCCTCGCGTCGCTGGCGCTGGCACTGGCGCTGGTGCTGGCGCTGGCGCCCGGACGGCACGCCGCGGCGCAGCCCCCGCCGGCGCGCGAACTGCCGTATACCAGGATGCTCGGCTCGGCGCTCAGTGAGTACGACGACAAGCACGCCCAGGCCGTGGCCGCCTACTACTACTCGCAGCGCCGGCACGACGGCCCGTGGATCCTGGTCGAACTCGGCTTCCGGACGCGTCAGCGTGCCACGCTGCGCCGCGACCACATCGAACTCGCCACGCCGTCCGGCGATGTGGTGCCGCTCTCCGGCCAGCGCCGCTGGGGCGCCGACCCCACGCGCGCCGTGCGCCTGCTGCAGCAAGTCACGCCCTCACGTCATCAGGTGCGCCCCTACTTCCAGGGGGCGACGAGCATCAATCGCCTGCGCTTCTTCTCGCGGCCACAGGACGGCTACACCGTCGTCGATCTCGAAGACTCGCTCTGGGACCCGGTGCTCGTCGGCGACCTGCTGTTCGAGTCCCCGACCGGCGCCTGGGAGCCGGGGCGGTACGTGCTCTCGATCGGCTATGGCCGCGGCATCGCGTCGCTGCCGATCGACTTGAAGTAGCCGCCGCTACCGCTTCGCCGCCCACGCCACCGCGTCCCGCACCGCCGGCGCATCGGCACTGAACGCGGCGTTCTTCACGCCTCTCCCGGGGCGGTTGAGCACCTCTCTCGCGGAGGCGTCACCGGAGACGCCAATCGCGAGCGCGAGGTTGCGCCGCACCTGCGCCATCGACGCGTGCGTGAGCGGACTGCCCTCGATGAAGTCGTGCAGCCGATCGTCTGGCCGCTGCCAGAGCTCGGCGGCATCCGGCGCTTCACGCCCGGCACGCGGCTGCCATGCGGCGTCGGTGGTGACGGCCGGCGCGAGGTTCCATGGGCACACCTCCTGGCAGACGTCGCAGCCGAAGAGATGCCCGGCCACCGCGGCCTTCTCGCGCGAGTCGAGCACGCCGTCCTTCTCGATCGTGAGGTAGCTGATGCACCTGCGCGCGTCGACCTCGCGCTCCCCCACGATGGCGCCGGTGGGACACGCATCGATGCAGAGCGTGCAGGCACCGCACTGATCGGCGACGAGCACATCGGGCGTGAGCGGCAGCGTGGTCGCGATGCCGGCGAGGAGCACCCACGACCCGAGGTCCGGGTTGATGAGCAGCGAGTGCTTACCGATCCAGCCGAGCCCGGCGTAGGCGGCCACCACGCGTTCCTGCACCCAGTGTTTGTCGACGAAGAGGGCCGCGTCGAAGGGACGGTCGGTCGCCTCCTGCATCCACGCGAGCAGCGCGTCGAGCCGCTCCTGCAGCACCAGGTGATAGTCCTCGCCGCGGGCGTAGCGCGCCACCGACGGCACGGGGCCAGGCGTGGGGTCGGCGCCGGCGAAGTAGTTCGTGGCCGTCATCACGACCGAGCGCGCGCCGGGCAGAAACCGCGTCACGTCGGCGCGCACATCGGCCGACCGCTCGAGATACCGCATCTCGCCGTGATACCCGCGCGCCACCCAGTCGTGAATGCGCCCGAGCTCCGGCATCCCGGTGGCCGGCGCGACGCCGCAGAGATCGAACCCCAACCGCCGCGCCTGCGCCTTCACGGCCGCGGACGTCAGCATGCGGGCCTCGAGATGCAGTGCCGCAACTGCGTGCGGAGTCGGCGGGCGGTATCCGTCTGGCGGCGACTCTGAGCCGTCGTCGATCGGAAGGCAGACACTCGCACCGGGAGTGCGGGTGACACGCAGATTAGGGGATGGGGGCCCCCAGAAGTGCTTTGGACGGCGCTCAAGTCGCCGTGAGGTGCGAGTGACCGACGCGGCGAAGCGGAGCCGTCAGGCGGATACCGCCCGTCGACTCCATCCATCGCCGCCATCACTCCCTTACTTCTTGCTCACGAGCTGACGCAGCACGTACGGCAGGATGCCGCCGTGGCTGAACGCCGTGAGTTCTTCCGGCGTGTCGATGCGGCACATCGCCTGGAAGGACTTCGTGCTGCCGTCATCGGCCGTGGCCGTGACGGTGACGAGCGTGCGCGGCTTCAGCGACGCGCCGGCGCCCGTGAGCGCGAACGTCTCCTTGCCGGTCAGGCCGAGCGACGCCACCGACTCGCCGTCCTTGAACTGCAGCGGCAGCACGCCCATGTTCACGAGGTTGCTGCGGTGGATGCGCTCGTAGCTCTCGGCGATGACCGCCTTCACGCCGAGCAGCATCGTGCCCTTGGCGGCCCAGTCGCGCGAGCTGCCCGAGCCGTATTCCTTGCCGGCCAGCACGAAGAGCGGCACACCGGCCGCCTGGTACTTCATCGACGCGTCGTAGATCGACATCACGTCGCCGCCGGGCAGGTACGCCGTGACGCCGCCTTCCACGCCGGGCACGAGCTGGTTCTTGATGCGCGTGTTGGCGAACGTGCCGCGCATCATCACCTCGTGGTTGCCGCGGCGCGCGCCGTAGGAGTTGAAGTCCTTCGGGGCCACGCCGTGTTCGATGAGGTACTTGCCGGCGGGGCTATCGGCCTTGATGTTGCCGGCCGGCGAGATGTGGTCGGTCGTGATGCTGTCGCCGAGCACGGCGAGCACGCGGGCGCCGGTGATGTCGGTGAGCGGCTTCGGCTCCATCGAGAGGTTCTCGAGGAACGGCGGCCGGCGCACGTAGGTGGAATCGGCCTCCCAGTTGAAGCGGTCGCCGGTCGGCACCGGCAGGCTGCGCCAGCGCTGGTCACCCTCAAACACCTTCGCGTACTGCGAGATGAAGGCCTGCGAGGTCACGCTCGACGCCATCGCGTCGGCGATTTCCTTGTCGGTCGGCCAGATGTCCTTGAGATAGACGGGCTTGCCGTCGGACCCGGTGCCGAGCGGCTCGGTCGTGAGGTCGATGTTCATCGAGCCGGCAATCGCGTAGGCCACGACGAGCGGCGGCGAGGCCAGGTAGTTGGCGCGCACGTCCTGCTGGATGCGGCCTTCGAAGTTGCGGTTGCCCGAGAGCACCGAGGCCACGACCAGACCGCGCTCGCGGATCTCGGCGCCGATCTCGTCGGGCAGCGGGCCCGAGTTGCCGATGCAGGTCGTGCAGCCGTAGCCCACGAGGTTGAAGCCCACCTGATCGAGATACGTGTCGAGGCCGGCGGCGCGCAGGTATTCGGTGACCACCTTCGAGCCGGGCGCGAGCGACGTCTTCACCCACGGCTTGCGCGTGAGGCCCTTCGCCACGGCCTTCTTCGCCACGAGGCCGGCGCCGATCATCACGCCGGGGTTCGAGGTGTTCGTGCAGCTCGTGATGGCCGCGATGACGACCGAGCCGTGTTCGAGCTGGGTCTTCGTGGCCACGGCGGTGCCGCCGCCCGCCGCGACCTTCACGCCCTTCTTCAGTTCGTCGAGCGAGCCGGCGAACGACTGCTTGGCGCCGCTGAGCGCCACACGGTCCTGCGGACGACGCGGACCGGCCAGGCTCGGCACGATCGTCGTGAGGTCGATCTCGAGCGTCTCCGAGTAGGTCGCATCCGGCGTGGCGTCGGTGCGGAAGAGGCCCTGCGCGCGCGCGTAAGCTTCGACGAGCGCCACCTGCTCGGCGCTGCGGCCGGTGAGGCGCAGGTAGTCGAGCGTCAGACTGTCGACCGGGAAGATGGCGACCGTGGCCCCGTACTCGGGGCACATGTTGCCGAGCGTCACGCGGTCGGCAATCGTGAGGTGGCCCAGGCCGTTGCCGTAGAACTCGACGAACTTGCCCACCACCTTGTGCTTGCGCAGCGCCTCGGTGATCGTGAGCACGAGGTCGGTCGCGGTGGCGCCTTCGGGCAGCTGGCCGGTGAGCCGGCAGCCCACCACCGGCGGAATCAGCATCGAGCTCGGCTGCCCGAGCATCGCCGCCTCGGCTTCGATGCCGCCCACGCCCCAGCCCACGACACCCAGCCCGTTCACCATCGTGGTGTGCGAGTCGGTGCCGAAGCAGGTGTCGGGATAGAGCACGCCGGAATCCTGACAGACGACGCGCGCGAGGTACTCGATGTTGACCTGGTGCACGATGCCCGTCTCGGGCGGCACCACGCGGAAGTTCTCGAACGCGCCCTGCCCCCAGCGCAGGAACACGTAACGTTCACGGTTGCGCTGGTACTCGAGCTCGCCGTTGAGGGTCAGCGCGTTCGCCGAGGCGAAGTGATCGACCTGCACCGAGTGGTCGATGACGAGTTCCACCGGCTGCAGCGGATTCACGCGGGCCGGGTCGCCGCCGAGCGCCGCGATGCCGTCGCGCATCGCCGCCAGGTCGACCACACACGGCACGCCGGTGAAGTCCTGGAGGATGACGCGGGCCGGCATGAACGAGATTTCCTTGTCCGGGTTCTTCGCCGCCGGATTCCAGCCGGCCAGCGCGCGGATGTCGTCGGCCTTGACGAAGGCCTCGTCCTCGCGCCGCAGCAGGTTCTCGAGCAGGATCTTCAGCGAGAACGGCAGGCGCTCGACCGAGGGGTAGGCCTTGGTGAGGGCCGTGAGGCTGAAGTAGTCGTAGGACTGGCCCCCCGTGGTGAGGGACGTGCGGGTGCTGAACGAGTTGCGGCTGGACATGATCCCCAGAATTCTAGCAGGTGCCGCGCCCCTGCGGACCCGGGGTCAGTCGCGGCGATGCACGACGCTGCGCGCGAGGCCCGTGAGATACGGCGACGACAGCCCCGCGCCGGCAAGCACGGCCTCGGCCTCGGCCACGGCCTCGATGGCCATGAGACGTGCCTGCTCGCGGCCGACGAGCCCGGGGAACGTGACCTTGCCGGCCCCGGCGTCCTTCCCGGCCGTCTTGCCGAGCGTGGCCGCGCAGCCTTCCACGTCGAGCACGTCATCGACGATCTGGAACGCCAGGCCGACGCGTTCGGCGAAGGCCGCCATGGCCGCCACCTGCTCGGCAGTGGCCCCGGCCATGACGGCGCCGCCCACCGCCGCCGCGCGGATGAGCCCGCCGGTCTTGCGCGCGTGCATGTCGGAGAGCGCCGCCAGGTCGAGCTCCGCGCCCTCGCCACCCGGACCGCAGGAGCCCGTCACGGACAAGTCGATCGCCTGACCGCCCACCATGCCGGCCGCCCCCACGGCCTGCCCGAGTTCGGCGATGACCTGGAGCTTGCGCGACACGGCGTGCGGCGCCTCCGCCTCGGAGGGATACCGGGCGAGCAGGCCGAACGCCTCGGCGAGCAGCCCGTCGCCCACGAGAATTGCGAGGCCTTCGCCGTAGCGGACATGCACGGTGGGCTGGCCGCGGCGCAGCACGTCGTCGTCCATCGCCGGCAGGTCGTCGTGCACGAGCGACTGGGTGTGCACGAGTTCCACCGCGCAGGCCATGGGCAGCGCCAGCGCGAGGGCAGCCGCGCGGGCGTCGTCGTCGCTGCCGTTGGCCACCGCCACGGCATCAGCGGCGGCGAGCGTGAGCACCGGGCGGAAGCGCTTGCCGCCCGACGCCACCGCGTAACGCATCGCCTCGGCGAGCACGGCCGGGCAGTCGGGTGGCGCGGGCAACCAGCGGTCGAGTGCGGCGTCGACGTCGGCGCGACGTTCGGCGACGTATTCGGCGAAGGCGAGCGGACGAAGCGCGGCGTGACTCATGCGGTCGTGGATTGGACGAACTGGCAGTCTAACGGGCGAACCCCGCTGGTTCGCGCTTTATTCCCGGACACCGCCAGCTCATCAGCGGACCGCGCGGCGGCCGAAGAGCGTCCGCGCGAGTCCCCAGGCGACGAGCCCGGCCAGAGCCAGCGCAGCCACGGCCGTCCAGGTGGCCGGCCCGGCCGGACGCGCGCCGAGCGCCTCGGTGAAGGCCGTGATCGCCCACGCGTTCGGCGTGAACCATCCCAGGTCCTGCAGCCAGGGCGGCATCAGGAAACGCGGCACCATGCTGCCGCCCACGGCTGACGCGACGAGCACGGCGATGTTCGAGGCCGTCGTGGCCTGGCGCGCCGTGCCGCAGATCGCCGCCAGCAACAACGTGGCGCCGGCCGAGGCCACGCCGAGCGCGACGGCCGCCGCGGCGAGGGGCCACAGCGGGGCCGCCGGC
>JALHON010000093.1 GCA_022842985.1 Acidobacteriota bacterium
GGCTGCCGGTGGTGGGCCTGCTGCTCACCGGCATGGGCGCCGACGGCGCCGACGGCATGGTGGCGCTGCGCAAGGCCGGCGCCGAGACGATCGCCGAAGCCGAGGAATCGTGCATCGTCTTCGGCATGCCGAAGGAGGCGATTGCCCGCGGCGGCGCCTGTCATGTGGCCTCGCTGCTGCAGATCCCGTCGCTCGTCATCGACTGCCTGGGCCGCGGCGGCCGCACGCGCGGCGAGCGGACGGTGGCATAATCCGGCGCGGCCGGGAGCCGCGCCGATGACCATCCACGAACTCACGAGCCGGCTGGCCGCGCAGCCGGCCCGGCGTCTGGCCGTGCTGCCAACGCCGCTCGACGACGCGCCGCGCCTGCGCGAGGCGCTCGGCGGCCGTGCCCGCTGCCCGCGCATCCTCATCAAGCGCGACGACCTCACCGGCCTCGGCCTCGGCGGCAACAAGGCCCGCAAGCTCGACTTCCTCATCGGCGACGCCCTCGCCAAAGGCGCCACCTCCGTCATCACGACCGGCGCCGCGCAGTCGAACCACGCCCGCATGACCGCGGCGGCGGCGCGCCGCGCCGGCCTGGCCGTGGATCTCGTGCTGACGACGGCCGACGATCCGGCCCCGCTCGAGGGCAACCTGCTGCTCGACCACCTCTTCGGCGCGCGCGTGCACCTGGTGCCGGCCGTCGACCCCATGCTGGCGGTGGGCCACGACGAGGCGGTGGTGCACCGGGTGGCCGAAGCGCTCGTCGCCGAAGGGGGCCGCCCGTACGTGATCGCCGTGGGCGGCTCGAGTGGGGTGGGCGCCCTCGGCTACGTCTCCGGCACGGCCGAACTCGCCGGCCAGCTTGCCGCGCTCGGCGTGGCCCCGCGCCGCCTGTACTTCGCCAGCGGCTCGCGCGGCACCCAGGCCGGTCTCACCCTCGGCGCCCACCTGCTCGGCATGCCGTACGAACTGCACGGCGTGGCCGTGAGCGGCGGCGAGCCCGAGAAAATCGAGCGGGCCCGCCGGGTGGCGGGTGAGGCCGCGGCGCTGCTCGGGGCCGACGCCTCGGTGCGCGATGCCCGCTTCTTCACCGACCAGGGCTTCATCGGCGACGGCTACGGGCTGCCCACACCGGCCGGCCTCGAGGCCATGCGGCTGGCGGCCCGCTGCGAAGCCCTGGTGCTCGATCCCACCTATACCGCCAAAGGGCTGGCCGCCCTCGTGGCGCATGTGCGTTCGGGCGAGCTGAGCCCGGACGACACGGTCGTCTTCCTGCACACCGGTGGCGCGCCGGCCACCCTAACCACGAAGGCCGCCGCGGCGCTCGCCAGCGCCCCCGGGTGGCAGAATCCGTAACGATTTCGCCAGTGCGTGTGTGCAAATTCTGAGCAGCGTGTGCCACAACTAGTCACAGCGACACTAAGTCTCTAATTATCAAAGACTTAGATACTGCGACACCCCCCAGATCCCCTCCCGGTGTACTGTGGTAGCGCAGTCCGCACCCGGAGAGCCGGTGGAATCGCACCGCGTGCAGGTGCGCGAAGCCGTGCGTCGCGCCCCCTCGAATCCGGCCTGAAATCGCGAACGCGAAGGACTCGATCCGCAGGTCGCCGGATCTGGCAGCCACCTTGCGAATACCGGGGGCATGTCCGTACCGTCCCAAGCACGCCTCGGCACACTGAGCCCCGGGCTCCGTCGTCTGCCGATCTGCGCTCTGGCCGTTGCGATGGCCGTCGGGTTTCTTGCCACCGACGCGTCAGCGCAGCGCCGTCACCGCCCCGTCCGTTCGGACGAGGTGAAGTTCGACAAGCTGCTCCAGGAAGTGGAGCTCGACGACGCGGAAGTGCCCGTCATCGTCGAGTTCAACGACGAAAGGAACGCCGACACCCTCATCCAGGCCGAGGGTGGTCGCAGAGGTCAGCGCCTCGGCAGCATGCGCGGCCGCACCACCCGCATGAACAAGCGGATGCTGCGCCGCCTGGCCCGCAACGGCGCCATCCGTCGCGTGCACTACGACCGCCCGGTCGAAGCGCTCGTGGGCCGCACGGCCGCCGCCATCCGCGCGCTGACGGTGCACCAGAGGATGGGCTACACGGGCGCCGGCATCGGCGTGGCGGTCATCGACTCGGGCGTCACGCCCGCGCACGCGGACCTGCGCTACGCCGGCTCGACCCAGCAGCGCGTCGTGCGGTTCGTCGACTTCGTCGGCACCGGCACCACCGCCTACGACGACTGGGGTCACGGCACGCACGTCGCCGGCATCATCGCCGGCAACGGCTTCGACAGCAACGGCGCCCGCACGGGCATCGCCCCCCGCGCCACGATCATCGCCCTCAAGGCGCTCGACCGCGACGGCCGCGGGCGCATCAGCTCGATCATCGCCGCGCTCGACTGGGCGGTGGCGAACCGCGTGGCCCACAACATCCGCGTCATCAACATGTCGCTCGGCGCGGGTGTGTTCGAGTCGTACAACACCGACCCGCTGACCCTCGCCGCCAAGCGCGCCGTGGATGCCGGCATCGTGGTGGTGGCGGCGGCCGGCAACATCGGCCGCAACGCCAACGGCGAGACGCAGTACGGCGCCATCACCGCCCCCGGCAACGCGCCCTGGGTGCTCACGGTGGGTGCGGCCGACAGCAAGGGCAACACCGACCGCCGCGACGACGAGATCGCGCCCTACAGCTCGCGTGGCCCGACGGCGCACGACTTCCTGGCCAAGCCCGACCTGGTCGCGCCCGGCACGTCCATCACGTCGCTCTCCAGCCCGAACAGCAAGATGTACGTGGAGAAGCCGCAGTACCTGCTCGCCGGTTCGCGGCCCTCGGCCATCAAGCCGTATCTGACGCTGAGCGGCACCAGCATGGCGACGCCCGCGGTGGCCGGCACCGTGGCCCTCATGCTGCAGGCCAACCCGAAGCTCACGCCGAACCTGGTGAAGGCGGTGCTGCAGTACACCGCCGAGGCGAAGAACGGCATCAACGTGCTCTCGCAGGGCGCCGGCTTCCTGAACGCGCGCGGCGCGGTCACGCTGGCCGAGTACTTCCGGCACGCGCGGCCCGGCAGCCGGTATCCGCTGTCGTCCAACTGGAGCAAGCAGCTCATCTGGGGCAACCGCCTGGTCAAGGGCGGCGTCATCACCCCCGGCGCCAACGCCTGGGGCCAGAACATCGTCTGGGGCGAGAACATCGTCTGGGGCGAAAACATCGTCTGGGGCGAGAACTGCAGCGGCTCCTGCAGCAACGTGACGTGGGGCTCGAACATCGTGTGGGGTGAGAGCACCATCACCGGCAACAACATCGTGTGGGGCCTCAACGACAACATCGTGTGGGGGCTCACGCAGGGTCAGAACATCGTCTGGGGCGAGAACATCGTCTGGGGCGAAAGCGAAGACAACGTGGTGTGGGGCCTCGATTGCGGCGGCGCCAACTGCGCGAACACCGTGTGGGGCAACAACACCGGCGCCCAGGGCATGAACATCGTGTGGGGCCTCGCCGAAGGGCTCAACGTGGTGTGGGGCAACAACATCGTGTGGGGCCTGAACATCGTGTGGGGCCTCAGCAGCGACCCGGATGCGTCGTGGGGCAGCTCGGGCAACGACGGCATCAGCTACGGCGACGAGACGAACGAAGTGCTGGCCTTCGACCCGCTCCTGTGGGACCTGGAACACAGTCCCGAACTCGCGGTCACGGAGCCCACGACGACGACCACGACCACCACGACGGGAGGGCTCTTCTAATGGAGAAGATGCCGTTCTCCGAAGCACTCCACGCCTCGCTGCCCGCCATGGAATATCCGGCGGCCCACGAGACGACCACGACCGACTGGCGCCGGCAGCTGCCGGTGCTGACGGCCGGTGCGGTGACGCTGCGCGAACTGCGCGCCGATGACGCCGACTCGCTCTTCGAGCTCCTGACCACCGAGGAAGTGGCGCGCTTCGTCTCGCCGCCTCCGAGCACGGCCGACGGGTTCCGCCGCTTCATCCAGTGGGCGGCCATCGAACAGGCCGCGGGCCGCTACGCCTGCTTCGCGGTGGTGCCGGCCGGCACCGACACCGCGGTGGGCATCTTCCAGGTGCGCCAGCTGGACGCGTCGTTCGACACGGCGGAGTGGGGCTTCGTGATGGGATCGGCCTACTGGGGCACGGGCATCTTCGCCCAGGCCGCGCCGATGGTCATCGAGTTCGCCATCGACTGGATCGGCGTGCGCCGTCTCGAAGCGCGCGCGGCGGTGCAGAACGGCCGGGGCAACGGCGCTCTGGCCAAGGTGGGCGCGGTGCGCGAAGCGGTGCTGCGGCAGTCGTTCGCGCGCCACGGGCAGCACTACGACCAGCACCTGTGGTCGATTCTGGCGGACGACTGGAAGGCCGCGCGTTCGACGCGCGCCCCCCAGGTCCACTAGACCCTCCCCTCCCCCCTCCACGCGGCCGGGCTGCCTTCACGGCGGTCCGGCCGTTTCGTTTGTCACCGGATGTCGAGCCCGACCGCGCTGGTCGTCTCCGGATGTCACGCAGAAAACGCGCAGAACGGCTGCGACAGCCGCGTCCGGGACTGGCACAAGTTCGGCGGCCTATGGTCCAATACCCGGGTCCCGTGATCGCGTCTCTTCTGACCCGCCGCCCGTCGTGGCGCCGGGCCGGACTCCTCGCACTGCTGGTGCTGTGGGCGTCACCGGTCCGCGCGCAGGTCGCTGCCGACACCGCGTCGATGGCCGGCGCCGATGCCCCCGCGCCGGCACCCGCGGCGCCCGGGCAGCCGCAGATCGTGATGACCCGCGAGGCCTCGGGCAAGGCCACCGTGCGCGCGGTGCGCCTGCTCGGCGATTTCGCCCTCGACGGAGCGCTGACCGAAGAGATCTACTCGACGGTCGCACCGCTCACGGACTTCGTGCAGCAGGAGCCGAACGAAGGGGCACCCGCCACGGAGAAGACCGAGGCCTGGATCCTCTTCGACGACGAAAACATCTACGTCGGCGCGCGCATGTACGAAACCGAGCCCGAGCGCCGCGTCGCCAGCGAGATGCGCCGCGACTCGTTCAACATGTTCAACAACGACCACATCGCGGTCCTGTTCGACACGTTCAACGATCACCGCAACGGCTTCGGGTTCTCCGCCAACCGGCTCGGCGGCATCTTCGACTGGGCGGCCACCAACGAGCAGCCGAGTTCGAACTGGAACGGGCTGTGGCAGTCGGCGGCGCAGGACTTCGACGGCGGCTGGACGGTCGAGATGCGGATCCCGTTCCGCTCGATTCGTTTCAAGGAAGGCAGCGACGTCTGGAACGTGAACATCCGCCGCATGGTGCGCTGGAAGAACGAGATCTCCTTCCTGATGCAGGTGCCACGCTCGTGGGGCCGCCGCGGCCTCAACAGCCTCTCCAATGCCGCCACGCTCACCGGCCTCGAGCCCCCCGGGCGTTCGATCAATCTCGACGTCAAGCCCTACGCCCTCGGCTCGATTCTCACGAACCGCACGGCCACACCGGCCTTCAACAACCGGGGTGACGCCAACTTCGGCGTCGACGCCAAGTGGGGCATCACGCAGCAGTTCGTCGCCGACTTCTCCTACAACACCGACTTCGCGCAGGTTGAAGACGACGAGGCGCAGGTCAACCTCACGCGCTTCTCGCTGTTCTTCCCCGAACGCCGCGACTTCTTCCTCGAGGGCCAGGACGCCTTTGCCTTCGGCGGCGTAGGCGGTGGGGGCGGTGGTGGTGGCGGGGGCGGTGGCGGCGGAGGCGGCGGAGGAGGCGGTGGCGGGGGCGGCGGCCTGACGCCGATTCTCTTCTACAGCCGTCGCATCGGTCTGGGCTCGAGCGGCGCCGTGCCGATCATCGCCGGCGGCCGTGTGCTCGGCCGCTCGGGGCCATGGCAGGTCGGCGCGCTGACGATGCAGACCGCTGACCTGCCGTCGGCGAGAATCCCGATGACGAACTTCTCGGTGCTGCGCGTCAACCGCGACATCTTCAGCCGGAGCCGCATCGGCCTCGTCGCCACGAGCCGGAATCCGCAGGGCAACACCCTCGGCAGCAACTACGCCGGCGGCGTGGATGCGGCGTTCAACTTCAAGAGCGACTTCTTCGTGAACGCCTACTGGGCGGGCACCGAGTCGCGCGCCGGCGCGACATCGGCCGGGACGCGCGGACAGAGTTACCGCGGACGCTTCGACTGGAACGCCGATCGCTACGGCATCAACGTGGAGCATCTCTTCGTCGGCGACGGCTTCAATCCCGAGGTGGGGTTCCTGCGGCGAACGCAGTTTCGCCGCAATTACGCCCAGCTGAGATTCAGCCCGCGGCCCAGGGCCATGCCTGGCGTGCGCAAGCTGACCTACCAGGTGAGCGCCGACAACATCACCGGCGCCACGAGTGGTCAGATGGAAACCGAGGAATACCAGGGCCAGTTCAGCGCCGAACTGAACAACGGCGACTTCATCAACGCCGAGGTCACGCAGGCCTTCGAAGGCATCGTGACGCCGTTCGATGTGGCGCGCGGTGTGAGGGTGCCCGTCGGCGGTTATCGTTTCAACCAGGGGCGGGTGTCGTATCAGATGGGCCTGCAGCGGCGGGTGAGCGGCGGCATCACGCTGGCCCGGGGCGGGTTCTACGACGGCACGCTGACCGAAGCCACGTGGCGCGGCCGCGTCGAGTTCACGCCGCAGCTCTATCTCGAGCCGACGCTGTCGTACAACCGCGTGGAAGGTCCTTACGGCAACGCCAACTCCAATCTCGTGAGCTCGCGCCTGACCTACACGGTGACGCCGCGCATGTTCGTGGCCGCGCTCGTGCAGTACCAGTCGCGCTTCCAGTCGGTGTCGACGAACCTCCGCTTCCGCTGGGAGTATCAGCTCGGCAGCGAGCTCTTCGTCGTCTACAGCGACGGGCGCACGACGTCACCGGAACGGCCGAACTGGTTCCCCGAGATGCAGAACCGCTCGGTGGTGGTGAAGCTCACGAAGCTGTTCCGCTGGTAGCGTCGCGGCGCGACAGTCAGCGGGCGGCGGTCGTGAACGCCCGGTCGAGCACGTCCACCAGCAGATCGGCGTGCGCGCGCGTCGTCGTCATCGGCGGCCGCAGCTTGACCACGTTGTCGAACGGGCCATCGGTGCCCATCAGCACTCCGAGCGCCAGTGCCTCGTTCACCACGGCCGCGGCCGTGGCGCCATCGTGGGCCTTCGTGCCACGGTCGCGCACGACCTCGAGCCCGAAGAACAGCCCGCGGCCCCGCACGTCGCCGATGGCGGCATGGCGATCGGCCAGCGCCTGGAAGCGGCCGAGCAGGTAGTCGCCCTGCACGCGCGCGTTCTCGAGCAGGCGCTGCTCGTCGAGCACGTCGAGCACGGCCAGCCCCACCGCGCACGACACGGGATTGCCGCCGAACGTGTTGAAGTACTCCATGCCGTTGGCGAAGCGATCGGCGATGGCGCGCGTGGTGGCGACGATGCCGAGCGGATGCCCGGCGCCGGCCGGCTTCCCCATCGTGACGATGTCGGGCACGACGCCGTGCTCCTCGAACGCCCACATGTGGGTGCCGACGCGGCCGAACCCCACCTGCACTTCGTCGGCGATGCAGAACGCGCCTGCGGCACGCATCGCGGCATAGACCTCGGCGAGGTAGCCCTCGGGCAGGAACACCTGCCCGGCGACGCTCGGAATCGTCTCGGCGATGAAGGCGGCCGGCGGTGCCGCGGCCTCCGCCAGGTGCCGCCGGGCCTCGGCGGCGAACCGCGCGCCGTGTTCGAAGGGCGGCCAGTCGTCGGGCGCGCGATAGACGTCGGGCAGCGGCAGTTCGGTGACGAACGGCGCGCGGCCCGGGCCGCCCCGGCGCTTGTATTTGTAGGGACTCACCTCGATGAGCGCCTCGGTGTGGCCGTGGTACGCCCAGTCGAGCACCGCGATGCCCTGGCGTCCGGTCGCGGTGCGCACGAGCCGCAGCGCGAGGTCGTTGGCTTCACTGCCGGAGTTGACGAAGAAGAACGTATCGAGCCCCGCGGGCAGCGTGCGCCGCAGCCGCTCGGCGTAGGCGAGCACGTTCTCGTGCAGGTAGCGTGTGTTGGTATTGAGCCGTGACGCCTGGGCGGCCAGCGCCGCGACCACGCGCGGATGGCAGTGGCCGATGTGCGCGACGTTGTTGTAGCAGTCGAGATAACGGCGGCCATCCGCCGCCGTGAGCCACACGTCGTCGCCCTCCACCATGTGCAGCGGCGTGCGGTAACTCAGGCTGAGGTTCCTGCCGAGCAGGCGACGGCGAGCCGCGGCCAGTTCGGCCTCGTCACGCCGCGGCGGCAGGAACGCCGCGCCTGGAGTGGCACACGCCCGCTCGATCGCGGCGCCGAGCGTCTGCCCCGCGGGCGAGGCGAGCCAGGCGAGCAGATCCCACGCCGGCGCTTCGCTCACGAACAGGTACGGATCGTTCGACGTCGCCTGACGCGTGGCCGAGATCGTGACGCTGATGGCGAGCCTGGCGGCGATGAGATCGGGCACGACGGCGCGCTCGGCCGCGGTGAGCGGCAGCGCCGAGTGATAGCCGCCGACGACGGCGAGGCAGGCAGCCGCCGGATCCGGCTGGCCGAGCATCGCGTAGGCGGCGGCCACCGCCACCTCGGTGACGGTGGGCGCGAAGACGGCATCGCCGATGTCGATAAGGCCGCTCACCGCGCCGCTCGCCTCGTCCACGAGCAGGTTCCAGTCGTTCGCGTCGTTGTGGATGACCGAGTGGCGCAGGTGCACGAGCGCCGGCACGACGTGCTGGTCGAAGCGATCGAGGCACGCCGCCACGAGCGCGCGGCGGGCCGGAGCGCGCACGGCGTCGAGGCGCGCGCGCGAGCGCGGCGTCTCGCGGATGTGCCAGTCGAACTCGCGGAAGGCCCCCGGATGCCCGAAGCTCTGGAGGGCGACATCCAGCCGGCCGAGCGCGCGGCCCACGTTTGCGAGCACGGCCGCCGTGCGCGTGGCCTTCGCGAGTGGCACACCGGGCAGCCACGTCACGAGCCTGAGCGCGTGGCGCTCGCCGGTCGGTCCCGCCGCCACGGCGATGTCGGCCCCATCGACGGCCGGCACGACACGAGGCAGCGGCAGGTCTGGCGCCGCCGCTTCCACGTGGCGCAGGAGCGCCGTCTGGAACGCCATCGCACTCGCCGGTTCGGCGGCGTTCACGACCTTGAAGGTGAACTGCCCGCCCGCGGACCGCACGTGCGCGTTCTGATCGCGTTCGCTGTCGAGCGGCGCGAGCTCACCCTCGACGCCGAAGTGGGCGCGAAGGAGCGCGCGGACCTCGTCGGGCGAGAAGGCGGGGCGGGGCGAATCGATGAGCGACGGCGCGGACATGGACGAGGCAGCTTACCGGAATTCTTTCGAGTAAATCGACCGCCGCCAGCTCGGCTGTTATCCTGCCGCCCTTCCGCCCGTGCGCTATCGCAACTCCCCCGACTCCTGGGCACGCGTCGTCGCCCTCGTGGTGCAGTTCGCCATGACCATGGCCGGATGCGGTGGGCCAACGGGGCCCTCGCCCCGCTCCGGCGGTCCACTCGCCGCCATCTGCCAGCCGTCGGTGACGGTGCCGGCCACGTCCGGCCTCGGCGCGCTCGTGAACTACCCGCTGGCCGCCGTCAGTGGTGGGCAGCCGCCGGCCCGCATGACCTGCACGCCGGGCTCCGGGCAGGTCTTCGCCATCGGCACCACGCCTGTGACCTGCACGGCCACCGACGCTGCCGCCGCGTCGGCGAGTTGCACCTTCCCTCTCACCGTGTCGGCACCGCCGGAGCTCGCCCGCACGAACTTCATGGCGTTTGGCGACAGCATCACGGCCGGCGAAGTCACGATACCGGTCTCGACACAAGCGATCGAACGCGGGCCGCTGTATCGCCAGGTGGTCGTGCCCACGGCGGCCTACCCGACCGTGCTCGAGCGCCTGCTCGCCAGCCGCTACGTGGGGCAGCAGCCGCAGGTCGTGAACGAGGGGCGCCCGGGCGAAGCGGCGGGGGACGCGGAGCCGCGGCTGCTCCGCGCGCTGGAAGTGGATCGGCCCGAGGCCGTGCTGTTGCTCATGGGCTACAACGATCTGAGCTCGTCGGCGCGGCGGCTCCGCGCGGTGGCAACCATGGAGCGGATGGCAAAGGACGTGCGCGGCTACGGCGCGCGGCTGTTCATGGCCACTCTGACGCCGCCTGTACCCGGGCGGCAGCGCGCGATCGAGACGTCCGCGGTCGTGGCCTACAACGAAGATATCCGCACCCTCGCGGCTGGCGAGGGCGCGGTGCTCGTGGATCTCTACCAGGCGATGCTGCCGAACGCCAGCGCCTGGATTGGCGTGGACGGCCTCCACCCGACGGAGGCCGGCTACGCGTTCATTGCCGAGGCATTCTTCGCCGCCGTGCGCGCCGATCTCGAACGGCGCTGACGCCCGCCGACAGCGTGGCTCCTACTCCTCGCCCATGAAGGGATACGTGAAGTCCTTCGGCGGGTTGTAGGTTTCCTTGATCGACCGCGCGCTCACCCAGCGCAGCAGATTCAGCTTCGATCCGGCCTTGTCGTTCGTACCCGAGGCCCGCGCGCCGCCGAACGGCTGCTGCCCCACGGTAGCGCCGGTGGGCTTGTCGTTGATGTAGAAGTTGCCGGCGGCGTTCCTGAGCGCGGCCGAGGCCTGGCGGATGACGGCGCGGTCCTTCGCGAAGATCGAGCCGGTGAGCGCGTAGGGCGAGGTCTGATCCACGACCTGCAGCATCTCGGCGAACTTCGAGTCGGCGTAGACGTGCGCGGTGAGCACCGGCCCGAAGATCTCCTCGCACAGCAGCTTGTAGCCGGGGTTGTCGGTCTGCACGAGCGTGGGCTCGATGAAGTAGCCGACGCGGCCGTTGCTGCCGCCGCCCTGGATGATCTTCGCGTTGCGCTTCGCGTGGCTGATGTAGCCCGTGATCTTCGTGAACGCCTTCTTGTCGATGACGGCGCTCATGAAGTTGCGGAAGTCGCGCGTGTCGCCCATCGTGATCTCGCGCATCATGCCGACGGCGCGATCGCGCACAGAGGGCCACAGCGACTTCGGCACGTAGACGCGGCTGGCCGCCGAACACTTCTGGCCCTGGTATTCGTAGGCGCCACGCACCATCGCCACGGCGACCTCCTGCGGATCGGCCGAGGGGTGCACCATGATGAAGTCCTTGCCGCCGGTCTCGCCGACCAGGCGCGGATAGGACTTGTAGCGGCGGATGTTCGTGCCCACGTGGTCCCACATGCCCTGGAACACGCCGGTGCTGCCGGTGAAGTGGATGCCGCCGAGGTCCGGCGAGTTCATCGCGATCTGGCTCACCATCACCGGATCACCGGGCACGAAATTGATGACGCCGGGCGGCAGGCCGGCCGCCTCGAGCAGCTTCATCGTGTAGTAGGCGCCGAGCATCGCCGTGCCGGCCGGCTTCCACAGCACCGTGTTGCCCATGAGCGCGGGCGTGGTCGTGAGGTTGCCGCCGATGGCCGTGAAGTTGAACGGCGACACCGCGTAGATGAAACCTTCGAGCGGCCGGTAGTCGGTCTGGTTCCACATCGCCGAGGTCGAGACCGGCTGCTCGCGCATGATGTCGGCGCCGAAGGCGACGTTGTAGCGCCAGAAGTCGATGAGCTCGCAGGCGGCATCGATCTCCGACTGGTACACCGTCTTCGACTGGTTCAGCATCGTCGCAGCATTGAGCGTGTCGCGCCAGGTCGTCGCCAGCAGGTCGGCGGCCTTGAGGAACACGGCGGCCCGATCTTCCCAGGGCCAGCTCGCCCATTCCGCCTTGGCGGCCTGCGCGGCGGCAATCGCCGCGGTCACGTCCTTCGGCCGCGCGTGGTGGAACGTCGCGAGCACGTGGCCGTGTTTGTGCGGCATCACGGCCTTGCCGAGATCGCCGGTGCGGATCTCCCTGCCGCCGATGATGAGCGGGATGTCGATCGTCTCACCGGCCATCGATGCCAGCCGGGCCTTGAGGGATGCCTTCTCGGGCGACCCCGGCGCGTAGGACTTGATCGGCTCGTTGACGGGCGGGAGCACGGAGCGGATACCGGAAAAATTGGCGGACATGCGGACAGCCTCTCGTTCGTCACCATGGGCCACGCGACGACGCGTGGCACCGCGGACGGCGTCCGCTGATTGTAGTCCGACGCCGGGGCGCGGGCGCGGCGGACGCTAGGAGGCGGCCGCCGGCGCGGCGGGCTCGAGCTCGACCTTGATCTGCCGCCACTTGCCCTGGCGGAAGCGCAGGAACGAGAGCGCGCAGCGCGTGAAGTGGCCGAGCAGGATGGCGAGCCAGATATCCGCGGGCTGCAGCTGACGGTACGACTGGAGCACCGTGCAGAGGCCGATCGGAATCGCCACCTGCGACACCAGCGTGATGAAGAGCGGGCTCTTGGTGTCGCCCGTGCCCTGCAGGCCGCCGGTGAAGGTGAGCGCGGCGCTGATGAAGAAGCCGGAGACGGCGAGGTAGCGCAGGAGCTGGCGGCCGATGTCGGCCACGGTGCCTTCGGTGGCGCCGAAGATGCCGAGCAGCGGAATGGGGATGAGGAGGAACATCGCGCCGACGACGGCGGCGACCTTGAGGCCGATCTTCGCGGCGGCGTAGACGCCGTGCAGCGCGCGGTCGGGCTGGCCGGCGCCGAGGTTCTGGCCGGCGATGGTGGCGGCGGCGCCCATGAGGCCCACCGACGTCCACGTGATCATCGAGAAGAGTTCGGTGTAGCCGATCGTGTAGGCCGCCTGCGCGGCGGCGCTGTGCTCGAGGCCGCCGATGAAGCGCAGCAGCATGACGCCGGCCACGTTCATCGCGATACCCTGCACGCCGGTGGGAAGCCCGAACTTGAACAGCGAACGGATCACTGCCCAGTCGGGCCTGGTACACGTCTCGGGCGTGAAGTGCACGACCAGCTTGTTGTTGAAGAGCAGCCACAGCGCGTAGCCACTCACGAGCGACGAGGCGATGGCCGTGCCCATCGCCGAACCGGCCGTGCCGAACTTCGGGATGAGCAGCAGGTTGAACACCAGGTTCAGCACCGTCATCGTGACGCCGAGCCGCAGCGGCGTCTTGGCATCGCCGGCGGCACGCAGCGCGGCCGACAGCATGAAGAAGAGCAGCATGCCGATGCTGAAGACGAAGTTGATGCGCAGGAACGGCAGCGCCTGCGCCGAGACCTCCGGCGCCGCGTTCACGAGCGTGAGCAGGAACGGCGTGGCGAAGTAGCCGATGGGCGCCAGGATGCAGAACATCCCGACGGCGGTGATGAACGCCTGGTAGACCACCGTGTTGACCTTCTGGTGGTCACCGGCGCCGGCAAAACGGGCGACGAGCACAGCCTGGCCGGTGAAGAGCGAGGCCATGAAGACGATGACCACGAGGAAGATCTGCCAGGCCACGCCGATGCCGGCGTTGGCCGCGAAGCCGAGCATGTTGCCGACGAGCGCGTGGTCGACCACGCCCTGCAGCCCCGCCACCAGGTTCTGGAGCATGTTGGGCCAGGCGAGCTTCCACACGGCGGGAGCCAGGGGCCCTTCGATGAGGGAGCGATCGAACTTCTTCGGGGACGCCGGGCCGGCCATCAGGGGACTTCGAATTGTAACGTGCGCGCTACGGCCGGCCGGTGCGAATCGACACGAAGGGCTGTGAACACCGGGGCGGCCTAGACGTCGAGTTCCTGCGCGTCTTCGGCCCGTTCCATGATGAAGCGGAAACGCGCCGAGGCATCCTTGCCCATGAGCTCGTTCATCACGCGGTCGGTCACCAGCTGATCGGCGATGTCCACGCGGAGCAGCCGGCGGGTGCGCGGGTTGAGGGTCGTCTCCCACAGCACCTTCGGCATCATCTCGCCCAGGCCCTTGAAGCGGGTGATCTCGGGCGTGGCGCGGCCGGCCTTCTGGCGCAGGATGAGCTCCTTGTGCGCGTCGTCGAGCGCCCAGAAGGTCTCCTTGCCGATGTCGATGCGATAGAGCGGCGGCTGCGCCAGGTAGACGCGGCCGGCGGTGATGAGCTGCGGCAGGTGCCGGAAGAGGAACGTGAGCAGCAGCGTCGAGATGTGGTGCCCGTCGGAATCGGCATCCGCCAGCAGGATGATCTTGCCGTAGCGCATGCGCGAGAGGTCGAACGACTTGCCCACGCCGCAGCCGAGCGCCGTCACGAGATCCGACAGCTCCTTGTTCTCGAGCACCTTGGCCGTGGACACACCTTCGGTGTTGAGCACCTTGCCGCGCAGCGGCAGGATGGCCTGGCGGGCGCGGTCGCGGCCCTGCTTGGCCGAGCCGCCGGCCGAATCGCCTTCCACGACGAAGAGCTCGCTCGTCGTCGACCCCGGCTGCGTGCAGTCGGCGAGTTTCCCCGGCAGCGTGGCCCGGCCCGACGTCGGTCCCTTGCGCACGACGTCGGCCTGCGCGGCGCGGCTCGCCTCGCGGGCCCGCGCCGCGAGGATGATGCGCGCCACGATGCCTTCGGCGATCGAGATGTTGTTGTTCAGCCAGTGCTCGAGCGCGGGACGCACGAAGCCATCCACCGCACTCGCCACTTCCGGGTTGTTCAACCGGTCCTTCGTCTGCCCCTGGAACTGCGGCTCGGCGATGAAGACCGAGAGCACGCCGGTCATGCCCTCGCGGATGTCTTCCGCGGTGAGCGTGACGCCCTTCGGCGCCAGGTTGTGCGTGTCGATGAAGTTGCGCACGGCCTTGCCGAGGCCGGCCCTGAGGCCGTTCTCGTGCGTGCCGCCGGAGGCCGTGGGAATGCCGTTGACGTAGCTGCGCACGTGCTCGTCGGTGGACTCCGTCCACTGCAGCACGGCCTCGAGCCTGACGCCGTTCTCCTTCGCCAGCACGAACGGCGCGTCGTGCACGGGCTTGCTGGCGCGCTCGGTCAGGATCTTCTTCAGGTAGTCGGCGAGCCCTTCCTCGTGCTGGAAGGTGTGCTTCGTGCCGGTGGTCTGGTCGTCGAAGGAGACCTTCACGCCGCGGTGGAGGTAGCTGGCCACTTCCAGCCGCTCACGGATGATCTGCGGGTCGAACTCGACCTTCGGGAAGATCGTCGGGTCGGGCCGGAAGAACACCGTCGTGCCGCTGCCGCGCGCCGCGCCCACCTTCTTCAGGCCGCCCTCGGGTTTCCCCTGGCGGAAGCGCATCTCGTACTGGAAGCCGTCGCGGCGGACCGTGGCGAGCAGCTCGCGCGAGAGGGCGTTGACCACGCTGGCGCCGACGCCGTGCAGGCCGCCGGCCGTCTTGTAGTTGCCCTGTTCGAACTTGCCGCCGGCGTGGAGCACCGTGAAGATGACTTCGAGGGCGCTCTGCTTCGTCTTCGGATGCACGTCCACGGGAATGCCGCGGCCGTCGTCGGAGATGGTCACCGACGAGCCGTCGTCGTGCAGCGTGACCGCAATGGCCGAGGCGTGTCCGTTCATCGCCTCGTCGATCGAGTTGTCGAGGATCTCCCAGACGAGATGGTGCAGGCCGGAGCTGCCCACGCCGCCGATGTACATGCCGGGGCGCTTACGGACGGGCTCGAGGCCTTCGAGCACCTGGATATCTTTGGCGGTATAGGACACGGAACGACTCGGGACTGGAGGCTGGGTGCTGGGGACTGGGGCGTGCCGCTGCCCGCTGCCAGAGTATAAAGCCTCGCCACGGTTCACTTGCATCTTCGGCGGTTCGCGCCTATCGTCTCGGCGTGGGCCGGCTTCGGCTCGTCGCGGCGTGGGGACTCCTCGTGGCCGTCGCGGCGGGCGGCTGGATGTTCCTGCGCCCGGCGCGCGAGGCCGGCGCCCCCGGGGCCGTGCC
>JALHON010000094.1 GCA_022842985.1 Acidobacteriota bacterium
TGGAGCGCCGCGAGCGTGTCGGGCACTTCGACCACGACGGTGCCGGCGTCGCCGGCCGGCGCCGCCCCGGCCCGCTGCACCACGACGCCGGCGGCACCGGCGGCGATGGCCGCCGGCACGAAGTCGTGGCCGTCGCGGGCAGCGACGATGGCGAAGAAGAGATCGCCGGGCGCAATCGAGCGCGAGTCGATCGATACGCGGCCGAGCCGGCGCGTGGGCGCACCGGCCACCTGACGGCCACCGATGGCCGCCGCCAGATCCGACGCGGAGTAGGTACCGTGGGCGAGCTGCATGTCAGCCGGCCCTCGCATGACGGCGCGCCAGCGCGGCCCGCGACACGTCGGCATCGTCGAACGCGAGCACGCGGTCGCCGATGTGCTGCGTCTTCTCGTGGCCCTTGCCGGCGATGAGCACGAGATCGCCCGGCCGCGCCATCGCCACGGCCTTCTCGATGGCGGCGGCACGGTCGACGATGGCGGTGACGTCGGGCGTGCGGTCGGAGGCGGCTTCGCCGGCCGGAATGCCGCGGCGGATCTCTTCGATGATGGCGAGCGGATCTTCGCTGCGCGGGTTGTCGGACGTGATGACGACGACGTCGCTCAGCCGCGCCGCGACCATGCCCATGAGCGGGCGCTTGGTGCGGTCGCGGTCGCCGCCGCAGCCGAAGAGCGTGATGACGCGGCCGGCGGTCAGCGGCCGCGCCGTCTCGATGAGGTTGCGCAGCGCGTCGTCGGTGTGGGCGTAGTCGACCACGACGGTCACACCATCGGCCGGGCTCGACACCACTTCGAAGCGTCCGGGGACACCGGTCTGGCTGGCGAGTCCCGCGGCGATCGCCTCGCGCGGGATGCCGAGGGCGCTCGCCGTCGCCACCGCCGCGAGCAGGTTGTAGACGTTGGGCCGGCCGACGAGCGACGAGCGGATCTCGACCGGGCCGGCCGGCGTCGTCGCCGTGAAGCGCACGCCCGCCAGATCCATCACGAGGCCCTCGGGCCGGACGTCGGCGGGCTTCTGGATGCCGTAGGTCAGGGGCCGCCCGCAGGTACCGACGAGCGTCGCGGCCCGGGCATCGTCGGCGTTGATGATGCCGGGCGCGTCGGGGCCGAGCATCTCGAAGAGCCGGCGCTTGGCCGCGAAGTACGACTCCATGTCGGCGTGGAAGTCGAGGTGATCGCGCGTCAGGTTGGTGAAAGCCCCGGCGGCGAACCGCACGCCGTCCACGCGGCGCAGCGCCAGCGCGTGCGACGACACCTCCATCACACACGAGCGGTTGCCGGCCTCGATCATCTGACGCAGCATCGCCTGCACGTCCGATGCTTCGGGTGTGGTGCGCGCCGCCTCGCGCGCTTCCTGGCCGATCTTGTAGTGCACGGTGCCCATCACGCCGGCCGACTGCCCGGCCGCGTCGAGAATCGCGGCGAGCAGATAGGTCGTCGTGGTCTTGCCGTTCGTGCCGGTCACGCCGATGACCGGGATCTCGCGGCTCGGGTGTCCGTGCGCCTCGGCGCCGATGAGGGCCAGCGCCAGGCGGCCATCGCGCACGACCACCCACGGCACGTCGAGTCCCTCGGGCCGCGCCGACTCGCTCACGACGAGCGCCGCGCCGCGCCGCAGCGCCTCGGGCACGAAATCGAGGCCGTCGGCCTTGAGGCCCTTCAGCGCGACGAAGACCGCGCCGTCCGTCACACGCCGCGAGTCGTAGGCCACGCCGGTGAAGGCGGGCGTACGAGCGCCGGCGGCCGCCGTCGTCGTAACGACGAGGTCACCGAGCGCGGCGAGAACGGCAGCCAGTGTCACCGTTCGCCTCCGGCCATGGCGCGGGCGATGCGTGCTGGCGCCCGGTCGAGCATGATGGTCGACGAGCCGCCGACGGCGACACTCTCCCCCGCTTCCGGGTACTGGGCGACGACGAGGCCGCTGCCCTGCATCTTGAGCGACACGCCGAGCCGCGCCATGCGGCGCAGCGCTTCGCGGGCGCTCAGGCCCACGAGATCGGGCATCGCGCGTCCGCCGGCATCGTCCACGGTGACGACGACGGGTTCGCCCGCCGGCGGCACGATCGCCTGCGCCTTGCGGTCGACGAGCACCGGCGGCGCCGGGAACACCGTCGGCGGCACGCCGACATGGCGCAGCGACGCATCGGCGATCTTCTGGAAGATCGGGCCGGCCACCGAGCCGCCGTAGTAGAAGCCGTTGCGCGGGGTGTCGACCACGACGACGATGGCGAAGCGCGGCTTGCGCGACGGCACGAAGCCGGTGAACGAGACGTTGTAGTCGGTGTGCGAGTAGGCGCCGGCGACGAGCTTCTGCGCGGTGCCGGTCTTGCCGGCCACCGTGTAGCCTTCGACGCCCGCCTGCGTGCCCGTGCCGCGCACGATCACGTCTTCCATGATCGTCGTGAGCTCGGCGG
The DNA here is from genome assembly GCA_022842985.1 of Acidobacteriota bacterium. Classification (GTDB taxonomy): domain Bacteria; phylum Acidobacteriota; class Vicinamibacteria; order Vicinamibacterales; family UBA2999; genus CADEFD01. Next base: position 2,411 of record JALHON010000094.1, read on the forward strand.
CCGTGCGCGGGCTGATGACCCGCCGCACCTCGACCACCTCGGTCGGCGTGCGCACGCCGTCGCGCACCACCGCCCGCACGATGCGCGGCTTGAGCAGGCGTCCGCCGTTGGCCACCGCGGACGTGGCCGTCACCATCTGCAGCGGCGTCACGCCCACCTGGTAGCCCATCGACACCGAGGCCAGCGCGCTGTCGTCGAGCCGGGCGGGATTCCAGACGATGCCGGGGCTCTCGCCGGGGAAATCGCTGGAAACGGGGCGGCCGAACCCGAAGGCACTCACGTAGGTGCCGAGGCGCTCGGGGCCGAGCTTCCAGCCCACCTTGATGGCGCCGACGTTGCTCGACTTCACGAGCGCGTCGGCGAAGCTCAGCGTGCCGTAGTTGTGCGTGTCGTCGATCCGCCGCGACCCGATCTTGATGAAGCCGGGTGCGGTCTCGAGCAGATCGGCCGGCTTGATCACGCCTTCCTCGAGCGCCGCCGACGCGGTGACGATCTTGAAGGTGCTGCCGGGCTCGTAGAGGTCCTGCACGGCGCGGTTCCGCCGCTGCTCCGGGCTGGCCTCGCGGAACGTGTTCGGGTTGTAGGTCGGATAGCTGGCCATGGCCAGGATCTCGCCGGTGGCCGGATCCATCACCACCGCCGTGCCGCCGGCGGCCTTGTGCGCCTTGACACCGGCTTCGAGCTCCCGCTCGACGATGTGCTGCAGGTATTCGTCGATCGTCAGCTCGAGATTGGCGCCGCTCGTCGGCAGGCGTTCGATGCGGCTGAAGGCGCGGCGGCGGGCATCGGTCTGCACGAGCACGGTGCCGGCCGTGCCGAGAATCGACTTGTTGTAGGCCGCTTCGAGGCCGCCGAGGCCGACATTGTCGGTGCCGACATAGCCGAGCACCTGACTGGCGAGCTCCTTGTTCGGGTAGAAGCGCCGGCTCTCCTTCATGAAGCCGACGCCCTCGAGGTCGAGCGCCTTCACGCGCTCGTAGGCGGCGTGCGACACGAAGCGCTGCACGTAGGTGAACTGCGACGTGCGGCCGAGCTTCTCCTCGAGTTCGGCGCGATCGGCCGGCGAGCAATCGTCGAGCGCGCGGCAGAGCTCGCGCGCCGCCTGCTTCGGGTCTTCGATGTCGGACGGCACGGCGTAGATGGTGTCGACGTCGACGCTGAAGGCCAGCACCCGGTTGTTGCGGTCGCGGATCTCGCCGCGCTTGGCCGGCGCGTCGATGGTGCGCTTCTGCTGCCGGTCGGCGCGGGCCACGAGGTCGGGGTGGCGGGCCACCTGCAGGTACAGCAGCCGGCTCTCGATGGCGGCCGTCCACAGCGCCAGCAGTCCCCCCGCGATGAGGGCGCGCTGCCGGATCGTGTGGCGCCAGGCGTTGGGACGTTCGTCAGCCATCGGTATTCCCCGTGGGTCGGCTAGCGCGAGACGACAACCGAGCGCGCCGGCGGCTCGGCGGGCAGCACGCGTTCGAGCACGATGGCGTCACCGGACTTCGGCGCCACCATGCCGAGACGGGTCAGGGCGATGCGTTCGACGCGCTGCGGCGCGCGCAGCGTCTCGATCTCGAGCTTGAGATGACGGCGCACGTCGTCTTCGGCGGCGAGCGCCTTCTGCAGCGCGTCGATCTCGTAGCCGTGACGGATGTGCTCGAAGTGCTGCCAGGCATCGAACATCACGACCAGCACGAGCACGGCGCCGATACCGAACATGCCGAGCAGCTCGCGCTGCTTGCGCTCGTCGACCTCGCGCACGATCGGGTTGTTCCTGACGTCCTTGCGGATTGCGTATTCGAAGGTTTCCGCGTGCTCCACGTTGTCCTCCCCCCCGACTCACGCCAGACGTTCCGCGACCCGCAGCTTGGCGCTGCGCGCGCGGGGATTCATCGCGATTTCCTGCTCCGACGCCACGAGCGGCCGGCCCGTGAGGACCCGGACGACGCCCGCCTCCCGGTCGAGGGCGCGCAGCGTGTGCTTCACGACGCGGTCCTCGAGCGAATGGAAGCTGATGACCGCCATCCGCCCGCCGGTGGCGAGGCGGACGGCGACGCGGCGGATGAACTCGTCGAGCCGGTCGAGTTCGCCGTTGACCCAGATTCGCAGCGCCTGGAAGGTCCGCGTCGCCGGGTCGATCCGCTGCCACCCCGGCGCCGCGACGGCGCGGCGCACGATCGCCGCCAGCTGCCCGGTGGTGGTGATGGCCTCGCGCTCGCGTGCCGTGACGACGGCGCGCGCCACGCGGCGCGACTTGCGCTCCTCGCCGAAGCGGTAGATGACGTCGGCGAGGTCGGTTTCGCTCACGGAGGCCAGCCGTTCGGCGGCCGTCTCTCCCTGCGACTGGTCCATCCGCATGTCGAGCGGCTCGTCGCGGCGGAAGGAGAAGCCGCGGCCGGGCGCATCGAACTGCATCGAGGAGACGCCGAGGTCGGCCAGCGTGCCCTGCACGCGGTCGAGCCCCTGGCGGTCGAGCACCGCGTCGTAGTCGCGGTAGTCGGCGTGCACGAGACGCACGCGCGGGCCGAACGGCTCGAGCGTGCGGGCGGCGGCGGCAAGCGCCGTCTGGTCGCGGTCGATGCCGATGACGAGGTCGGCGCCGAGCTCGAGCAGGGCCTTCGTGTGCCCGCCGAGCCCGAGCGTGCAGTCGACGAACGTGCCCCCGCGCTCCGGCTGCAGGAGCCGCGTGACTTCGTCCACCATGACCGGCAGGTGCTGCGGCTGGGTCACATCCGACACCGGGTTGAAGGCTCGCGATTGCTAAAGCTCGAAGCCGGACAACGCGACTTCGTCTTCCGTCGTCAGCGGGGTCTTGACCCTCGCGCCGATGTTCTCGTCGTTCCACAGGACGAGATGGTCGAGGTTGCCGAGCACGGCCACGGGACCGTTGATGCGCGCCGACTCACGCAGGCGGGGCTGGATGAGCAGCCGCCCCTGGGAGTCGATTTCGGCGACCTGGCCGAAGTAGCTGACGCGCTCGATGAACTTGCGCACGGCCGGGTGCGAGGGGGGGGCCTTGCGCAGTTTGGCTTCCTTTTCGAGCCACACCGGCATCGGATACACGAGTACCGACTCGCCAGTCAGGCTGGTGACGTAGACCTCGCTGCCGTAGTCGCAGTTCTGGAACACGGCGCGATGGGCGTTCGGGATCTTCAGCCGGCCCTTGTCGTCAATCTTGGCCGGCTCGTTCCCTCGGAAGGACTTTTGCTCCACTCTGGTCCAGAAATTTCCACCGGAATGGTATGGGACCGAGGGGACGGTGTCAACGGTAAGTTGTCGTGAATATTGGGCTTACGTATTTCGTTCGCCCCACTTTTTCTTGGGGCCGAAGCTGCGCGGCCACAAGCGGCATCGCCTTACTTTCGCCATTTCGGGCGCGTGATACGATTGGCGGTTCCATTTTTGCACAGCCGATGGCCGTTCGCACCGTTCTTGTTTGCGAAACTCAGGTTCCGTTCGTCCGCGGGGGCGCCGAACTGCTCGTCCAGCAGCTCGTCGAGGAGCTGCGCCGCCGGGGTTTCGAGACCGATCGCGTGTCGGTGCCCTTCAAGTGGTATCCCAAGGACGAACTGCTGCCGCACGCCGCCGCGTGGGGCCTGCTGGATCTGAGCGAGAGCAACGGCCGCCCGGTGGACCTCGTCATCGCCACCAAGTTCCCCACCTACCTGGCCCGCCATCCCCGCAAGGTGTGCTGGCTGGTGCATCAGCACCGCGCCGCCTACGAGCTGGCCGACACGGCCTATTCCGACTTCGCGCACGAGGAACTCGACGTCGCGCTCCGCGATCGGCTGATGCGGATCGACGAACGCGCCCTCGGCGAGTGCGTCGGCCGCTACACCATCTCGCGCACCGTGACGGCGCGGCTGCAGCGCTACAACGGCCTCGACTCAACGCCGCTCTACCATCCGCCACTGCTGGCGCGCCAGCTCACGCCGGGGGACTACGGCAACTACGTGCTGTCGGTGGCGCGTCTCGAGCAGAACAAGCGCGTCGATCTGGCGGTGCGATCGGTGGCGCACTGGCCCGAGCCGCTGCGTCTCGTGGTGGTGGGCGAAGGCAGCCAGCGCGCGCGCGTCGAGCAGGCGGCCGAAGAGGCCGGCGTGCGCGCCCGCGTGACGTTCCTTGGCGCGGTCGGCGACGACGCGCTGCCGGCGCTCTACCGCGACGCCCTCGCGGTCATGTACGTGCCCTACGACGAAGATTACGGCCTCGTCACACTCGAGGCCTTCCTCGCGGCCAAGCCGGTCGTCACCGCGTCCGACTCGGGCGGCACGCTCGAATTCGTGGACGACGGCGTGACCGGCGCCGTCACCGCGCCCGAACCGGAAGCGCTCGGCGCGGCCGTCGCGGCGCTGCACGGTTCGCGCGCCGGTGCCGCCGCGCTCGGCGACGCCGGCCGCGCGCGGGCCTCGGCCATCACCTGGGATGCCGTCATCGAGCGCCTCGTATCACATGGCTAATTCGACTCCTTCCGGGGCGCTGCCCACGGCGCTCGTGCTCCTGCCGACCTACAACGAGCGCGAGAACCTGCCGACCATCACGGGCCTCCTGCTCGCGCAGCCCAACCTGCGCATCATGGTGATCGACGACGGCTCTCCCGACGGCACCGGCGCGCTCGCCGACGAAATCGCGGCGACGAGCGGCGGCCGCCTGACGGTGATGCATCGCACGGGAAAACGCGGCCTCGGCCGCTCGTACCTCGACGGCATGCGGGCCGCGCTCAAGACCGACGCCGACGTCGTCTTCCAGATGGACGCCGACCTCTCGCACGACCCCAAGTACGTGCCCGACCTCGTGCGCGCCGCCGCCGACTACGACATCGTCATCGGCTCGCGCTACCTGCAGGGCGTGAGCGTCGTGAACTGGCCGCTGCGCCGCCTGATCCTGAGCACGTTCGCCAACTGGTACGTCCGCACGGTCACCGGCATGGAGGTGCGCGACTGCACCGCCGGCTTCCGCTGCTGGCGCCGCGACGCCATCGCGCGGATGCCGCTCGACACCATCACGTCGGACGGGTATTCGTTCCAGGTCGAGACATTGTTCCTCGCCCTCGAGGCCGGCTGCACGGTGGGTGAAGTGCCGATCATCTTCGTCGAGCGCCGCGTCGGCGCCTCGAAGATCTCGGGCGGGGTCATCCGCGAGTCGTTCTTCACGCCGTGGCGCCTGCTGTTCAGGCGCTGGTTTGGCCGCCGTCCGGCCGAGGGCACGCGCTACAATTCTCCCGGCGCGTAACCATGTCCGGCACCACTCCCCCCAGCCTCAGCATCTTCTTTCCCGCCTACAACGACAGCGGCACGATCGGCAGTCTCGTGATCCGCGCGCTGCAGGTGGCCGAGACGCTGACGCCCGACTACGAAGTGATCGTGGTCAACGACGGGAGCCGGGACAACACCGGCGAAATCCTCGACGAGCTGACGCGCCTCTATCCCGAACACTTCCGGGTGGTGCATCACGTCGTGAACCGCGGCTACGGCGGCGCCCTGCGCAGCGGGTTCGACGCCGCCAGCAAGGATCTGGTGTTCTACACCGACGGCGACGCCCAGTACGATCCGGGCGAGGTCACCGAACTCTGGAAGGCGCTCACCGACGACGTCGACTGGGTGAACGGCTGGAAGATCAGCCGCTCGGATCCGCTGCACCGCATCATCATCGGCCGCATCTACCACCACACCGTGAAGACGCTCTTCGGCCTCACCGTGCGTGACGTGGACTGCGACTTCCGGCTGATGCGCCGCCGCATCTTCGACACGGTGCGCCTCGAGAAGAACAGCGGCGTCATCTGCCTGGAGATGATGAAGAAGTTCAAGGACGCCGGCTTCCGCGTGGCCGAGGTGCCGGTGCACCACTACCACCGCACGCACGGCACCTCGCAGTTCTTCAACTTCCCGCGCATCGCGCGGACCGGCGTCGACGTGCTGAAGCTGTGGTGGGCGCTCGTCGTGCGCCGCGAGCACCTGCGGGGCGTCGCGGCCGCCACGGCGGCGGCCGGCCAGGCGCGGGGGCCGCGATGATCGACCCCGCCGCCCACTACCGCGGCCGCCGCGTCATGATCACGGGCGGCCTCGGCTTCATCGGTAGCAACCTCGCCATCCGCCTTGCCGGACTCGGCGCCGAGGTGCTGCTGGTCGACTCGCTCATCCCGGGGTCCGGCGGCAACCTCGCCAACATCGAGCCGGTCAAGGATCAGGTGCGGCTGAACGTCGCCGACATCCGCCAGGCGAGCACGATGAACTACCTCGTGCGGGGCCAGGACGTGATCTTCAACCTGGCGGGACAGGTCAGCCACATCGACAGCATGCGCGACCCGCACACCGACCTCGAGGTCAACTGCCAGGCGCAGCTGACGCTGCTCGAAGCGTGCCGCCACCACAACCCGGGCACGAAGGTGGTCTTCGCCGGCACGCGCCAGGTGTACGGCAAGCCCGATCACCTGCCGGTCTCCGAAGATCACCTGGTCCGGCCGACCGACGTCAACGGCATCAACAAGGTGGCCGGCGAGTACTACCACCTCGTCTACAACAACGTCTTCGGCGTGCGCGCCTGCTCACTGCGCCTGACGAACGTCTACGGTCCGCGGCAGCTCATCCGCCACAACCGCCAGGGCTTCATCGGCTGGTTCGTGCGCCTGGCGCTCGACGGCGGCGAGATCCAGATCTTCGGCGACGGCTCGCAGGTCAGGGACTTCGTCCACGTCGACGACGCCGTGGACGCGTTCCTGCGCGCCGGCGCCAGCGATGCCGTCAACGGCGAGGTCTTCAACGTCGGCGGCGACGAGCCCATCAGCCATGCCGAGCTGGTGCGGCTGCTGGTCGAACTGAGCGGGCGCGGCACGTGCCGCTTCGTCGAGTGGCCGGCCGAGAAGAAGGCCATCGACATCGGCAGCTTCTACGCCGATTCGAGCCGCTTTCGCGCGCGCACCGGCTGGGCGCCCGCAGTGCGCCTGCGCGAGGGTCTGGCGGCGACGCTCGACTATTACCGGGTGCACTACCACGCCTACGTCGATGAGGTCACCGACGCATGAGTGCCACATCCCTGCGCGTCCCCTTCAACATGCTGCGCCTCGGCGGCGAGCGCGCCGACATAGACGCGGCCATCGCCCGCGTGCTCGACTCCGGCTGGTTCGTGCTCGGCCCCGAAGTGACGGCCTTCGAAGCGGAGTTCGCCGCCGCGATGGGCGCCGGCCACGCGGCCGGCGTCAACACCGGCACTGACGCCATCGCGCTCGCGCTCATGGCGCTCGGCATCGGCCGCGGCGATGAAGTGATTACCTCCCCGCTGTCGGCGGCCTACTCCGCACTCGCCATCGACATGGCCGGCGCGACGCCCGTCTTCGCCGATATCGATCCCGAGCGGCTGACTCTGGATCCGGCGGCGGCGGCCGCGGCGGTCACGAGCCGCACCCGCGCCATCCTGCCGGTGCACCTCTACGGCCAGCCCGCGGATCTCGACGGCATCCACGCGGTGGCGGCGCGGCACAACCTCGCCGTGGTCGAAGACGCCTGCCAGGCCCACCTCGCCACCCATCGCGGCGTGCCGCTCGGCCGCGGCTCGGCGGCGGCCGCCTGGAGCTTCTATCCGACGAAGAATCTCGGCGCGCTCGGCGACGGCGGCGCCGTCACGACCGACGACACGGCGCTCGCAGACCGCGTCCGCCGGCTCCGCAACGGGGGGCAGATCACGCGGTACCATCACGAGGAGCGGGGCGTGAACAGCCGCCTCGACGAGTTGCAGGCCGCCATACTGCGGACACGCCTGCCGCGGCTGGCGGCGGCCACCGCCGCACGCCGCCGCCTCGCGGGTGAGTACCGCGCGAGCCTGCAGGGCACCGCGGTCGACGTTCCCCGTGAGTTCGATCGCGGTCACGTGTATCATCTGTTTCCCGTGCGGGTGTCCGACCGCGACCGGTTCCAGGCCCACATGCGGACCGCCGGTATCGAGACCCTGATCCACTACCCCGTGCCCATTCCGAGACAACCGGCCGCCGCCGCGTGGTCACCCGCCGTCTGCCCGGTGGCCGACCGTGTCACGGCCGAAATCGTGTCGCTGCCGCTGTATCCGTCGCTGTCGCCTGATGCGCTGGCGAGCGTGGCGGCAGCCGTTGCGGCCTTTCCGAAGTGACCTGATGCGGGTGCTGATTACCGGTGGATCCGGCTTCGTAGGCTCTCATCTGTCCGACGCCCTGCTGGCGGCCGGCCACGACGTGCACGTCATCGACGACCTGTCGACCGGGTCGATCGACAACATCGCGCACCTCAAGCCGCACCCGAACTTCGGCTACACGATCGACACCATCTTCAACGAGCAGCTGACGGCGGAACTCGTCGACCACGCCGACGTGGTCTTCCATCTCGCGGCGGCCGTGGGCGTGAAGCTCATCGTCGAACGTCCCGTGCACACGATCGAGTGCAACGTGCACGGCACGGAAGTCGTGCTGCGGCACGCCAGCAAGAAGAAGAAGCTGGTGCTGGTGGCCTCGACGTCCGAAGTCTACGGCAAGAGCACGAACGTGCCGTTCCAGGAGGACGCCGACCTCGTCCTCGGCGCGACGACGCGGCATCGCTGGGCCTATGCGTGCAGCAAGATGCTCGACGAGTTCCACGCGCTCGCGTATCACAAGGAGCGCCAGCTGCCCGCGATCGTCTTCCGCCTGTTCAACACGGTGGGCCCGCGCCAGACCGGTCAGTACGGCATGGTGCTGCCGAACTTCGTGCGCCAGGCGCTCGCGGGCGACCCCATCACGGTGTTCGGCGACGGCACCCAGAGCCGCAGCTTCACGTACGTGGGGGACGTGGTTCGCGGCCTGATGGCCCTCATGGTCGAACCGCGTGCCATCGGGCAGGTCTTCAACATCGGAAACGTCGAGGAAGTGACCATCCGCGCCCTCGCCGAGCGGGTCAAGGCGGCCACGGGCTCGCGGTCGGAGATCGTGACCATCCCCTACGACCAGGCCTACGACGCCGGCTTCGAAGACATGCCGCGCCGGGTCCCGGACCTGACCAGAATCCGCAATCTCATCAACTACGAGCCCCGGGTCCAGCTGGACGAAATCATCGCCAGGGTCGTGGAGGATGTCCGGCGCCACTGACTCCCGCGACGGGCGTATACTGGATCTACCATGGTGCGTGTCCCGGCGGCCTTGCTGGCCCTGCTCGTTGCGTTGCCCGCCTCGGCGCAGCAGCTGTCGCTGGAGATTCGCGACGGCCTGGTGACGCTGCAGGCCACCAATGTCCCGGCCCGCCAGGTCCTGGCTGAGTGGGCACGTGTCGGCGGCACGCGCGTGGTGGGCGCGGAACGTGTGGCCGGCCCTCCTCTGACGCTGAGCCTCGAGGGAGTGCCCGAGGCCAAGGCGCTCGACATCGTGCTGCGTGGCGCGGCCGGCTACATGGCGGCCGCCAGGCCGGTGCCGGGCACCGGACGCTCCGGCTACGACCGAATTCTCATCCTCGCCACGAGCACCCCGCCCGCGGGCGGCGCACCAGCCCCCGGCGCCGCCAACCGCCCGGCCACCCGCGCTTTCGGCGTGCCGCCGGCCGTCGAGCCGCCGGATACGTCCGACATCGGCGTCGGAGAACCCGAGCCCGTCGCAGACATGCCGCAGGCCAACCCTTTCGCCAACGCCTTCGGCCAGGCGGGGATGGCCCAGCCATTCGGCCAGCCGCCGGCCAATCCGTTCGGTCAACCCGTGCCGCAGAACCCGTTCGGGCAGGCAATGCCGCAGAATCCCTTCGGCCAGCCCCTCCAGCCGCAGACCGGTCAGGGTCTCTTCACGCCCGTGCCGCCGTCGTCGCAGCCGAGCTTCGGCGTCATCGGGTCGCCCATGCCGGGCGTCGTGGAGCAGCCGGCCGGGCAGCCCGGCGCGCGTCCCCGACCGCAGGGCTGACCGCCCACCATGTCCGGCCTCGATCGCTACCGCCCGGACGACCGCCGGGCGCTGGAAGCGCTCTATCGGCGCACGCTCGGCGTCGAGGCGGCGGAGCGTCTGAAGCTCACCTGGTCGTGGGAACGGCGGCAGAACCCCGGCGCCCGCGGCGCCGACGCGCCGTGGGTCGTGCGCGAAGGCCCGGCCCTCATCGCCGCGCTCGTGCCGCGGCCGGTGCGGGTGTCGCTCTCGGGCGCTGATATCCGCGGCGCCTGGCTCGTCGATCCCGTGGTCACCGCGGAACGCGATCGTCAGGGCCTGCAGGAACTCCTCGTGCGCGCCGCGCACCGCGAACACGACATCACGCTGGCCACGGGCCTGAGCGACGCCACGCGGGCGGTGCTCGACCGCGTTCGCGCGCCGAAGGCGATGCCGCTGCCCTGCCTGGTGAAGCCGCTCAGCCGGCGCGCCCTGCGGCGTCCCGACTGGCCGCAGCCGGTCAACCGCCTCGTCTCCGCCGTGACGCTGCCGATCGTGAAGGTGGTGGCGCGCCAGCGGCCGCTGCGCGAATCGGTCGAAGTCGTGCGCCGGCTCGACGGCAGCGCCGACGAACTGTGGGCCCGGGCCGCCGAGACGATCACACTTGCCGTGCGCCGCGATGCCGCGCACGTCAACTGGCGCTTCGCCGAGCCGCCGCATGCGCGCTACGCCATTGCCGTGCTGCGCCGCCAGGGCGCCGCCGCCGGCTACGTGGTGTACCGCCACGCGCACGAGCCGCGCGGACGCGTCACCTATGTCGTCGACTTCCTGGCCGTGCCCGGCGACGATCGCGCCCTCAAGACGCTGCTGCGCTGGGTCGACCGCGAGGCCCGCGTCGCCGACTCCGACAAGATCCGCTGCCACGCGCTGCACGCCGGCTTCCGCAAGGTGCTGCGCCGCTCGGGCTACTTCGGCGTGCGTTCGGCAGCGACGCTCTCGGTGAAGCTGCACGACACGCGCGCGACGCGCGCCTTCTACGACACCACCGACCACTGGCATTTCACGCTCGGCGACGGCGCGGTCGACCACTGACCGGCCACGAGCAGAGAATCGGAGACCCCATGTCGCTCACGGACACGCTCGGCGCCGACATCGCCCGCGCGATGAAGGCGAAGGACGCCACCACGCTCACGGCGCTGCGGATGCTGAAGACGGCCCTCACGAACAGGAGCATCGAGAAGAGCCGGGCGCTCGATGCCGCCGAGGAGCTGCAGGTCGTGAACGCGCTCGTCAAGCAGCGCCGCGACTCGATCGAGCAGTTCGAAGCTGCCGGCCGGCACGAGCTGGCGGCGAAGGAGAAGGCGGAGATCGCCGTGCTCGACGCCTACCTGCCGCCCTCGGCCACCGACGAGGAACTGACGGCGGCCGTCGATGCCGCGGTCACCGCGACCGGCGCCGCCTCGGCGAAGGACATGGGCAAGGTGATGAAGGCCGTGATGAGCGCCCTCGCCGGCAAGACCGTGGACGGCAAGCGCGTGAACGAGCTCGTGCGCGCGAAGTTGTCGTAGCCGCAAACTATTTGCCCGCGCGCTCCGTCTATAGCTGGTGAAAGGCCTAGTCAGCCTCTCACCATCCTCCTCGGGCTCCCGCCGCAGGGTCGGAGCCCGATTTTTTTGCCGTCCGATCACGGGACGGTGTCCGAAACCGGCCGCCGGAGGCCGTGCTACGCTTCGGGCGGTTTCCATGTCAGCTTCGGAGTCGATCCCGGGCGGAAGTGAGCCGGGCCCGGCATCCGGCCACACCGACCGCCCCGCCGCCACGTCATCATCCGGTCTCGCCCGTTCGGCCGGTGTCGTCGGCGCGGCCACGATGACGAGCCGCGTGCTCGGGCTCGTGCGCGAACAGGTGCTCGCCTACTGGTTCGGCGCCAGCGACTCGATGGACGCCTTCCTCGTGGCGTTCCGCGTCCCCAATCTGGTGCGCGATCTCTTCGCCGAAGGGGCGATGAGCGCGGCGCTCGTGCCCACCTTCAGCCGCACGCTGGCCACGGAAGGCCGCGCCCGCGCCTGGCAGCTCGGCAACTCGGTGATGAACGCGCTCGTCGCCGTCACCGGCGTACTCGTGCTCGCCGCCGTCGTGTTCGCGCCGCAGCTCGTCACGTGGCTCGCCGGCGACTTCGCGGCGGTGCCCGGCAAGTTCGAGCTGACCGTGCTGCTGACGCGGGTGATGGCGCCCTTCCTGATGCTCGTCGCCGTGGCCGCGGCCTGCATGGGGATGTTGAACTCGCTCAACGTGTTCTTCATCCCGGCGCTCTCGCCGGCGATGTTCAACGTGGCCTCGATCGCCGTCGGCATCGGCCTCGTGCCGCTTGCCATCGGCGCCGGGGTCGAGCCGATTCTCGCGATGGCGGCCGGCACGATCGTCGGCGGTCTCGGTCAGGTACTGTTGCAGTGGCCGGCGCTGCGTGCGCAGGGCTACCGCTACGCGCCGCGCCTCGATCTGGCCGACCCGGGCATGCGCCAGGTGCTCACCCTGATGGGCCCGGGCGTCATCGGCCTCGCCGCCACGCAGCTCAACGTGTTCGTCAACACGGTCGTGGCGACCGGCGAGGGCACGGGGGCGGTCTCGTGGCTCACCTACGCCTTCCGCCTGATGTACCTGCCGATCGGCATATTCGGCGTGTCGATCGCCACGGCGACCACGCCGGCCCTGTCGCGGCTGGTCGCGAGCGGCAACACGCCGGCCATGCGGTCCACGCTCGCGTCGGCCATCTCGCTCATGCTCACGCTGAACGTGCCGGCGACGTTCGGGCTCATCGTGCTGGCGACGCCGATCGTGCGCCTGCTGCTCGAACGCGGCAACTTCACCCCCGCCGACACCATCGCCACGGCATCGGCGGTGCAGTTCTACGCGATCGGCCTCGTCGGCTACTCCGTCGTGAAGATTCTGTCGCCGGCCTTCTACGCGCTCGGCCGCAGCCGGACGCCGGCCGCGGTGGGCGTGGCCTCGGTGCTGCTGAACGCCGCCCTGAGCTTCTCGACGGCGCCGTACTTCGGTTTCCGGGGGATCGCGCTGAGCGCCTCGATCGCCGCGCTCTTCAACGCCGGGATGCTCGCTTTCCTGCTGCGCCGCTCGCTCGGCGGGCTGGAACTCGCGCGCGTGACGTCGACGCTCGGCCGGGTGCTCGTCGCCGGCACGGCGATGGCCGCCACGGCCTGGTGGGGCGAGCAGTGGCTCACCGCGGTGGCGCCGGGCACGTCACTCGTCGCGCAGGCGGTGCGGCTCGGCGGCGCGATGGCCGCGGCGGTGGCCGTGCTCGGCCTGGGCGCGCAGCTGCTCGCCATCCGCGAATTCGAGGACGTGCGCGACGCGGTCTGGAAACGTCTGCGCCGCATGAGCGGCCGCGCCTGACGTCCGCGCCCGGCGAGGCCGCCGCTACTGCGCGTTGAGCAGGGCGCGCCAGCCGGGCGGCCGCGCCGC
>JALHON010000095.1 GCA_022842985.1 Acidobacteriota bacterium
CGCGGCACGCGGCGGCGGCATGGCCGGACGGGCCGCGGCGGGTGCCGCCGGACGGGCCATCGGCGCGGCCAGGCTGCGGCCGCCGCCTTCGAGCAGTTCGGCGAGCGGCACGAGCTTGCGCAGGTGCATCAGGCGCAGCAGCGCCATCTCCATCTGGAAGCGCGGATGGTCGGAATTGCGGACGTCGAATTCAGCCTTGGTGAAGCCGTCGAAGGTGCGCAGCAGGTCCTCGCGCGAGAAGCGCGGGCCGATCGCGGCGAAGCGCTCGCGTTCGGATTCGCTCGCGATGTCCGGATCCTTGAGCCGCGCGCCATCGACCGACACGATGAGCAGGTCGCGCGTGGCGCGCGCCAGCTCGCGGCAGAGCAGGCGCAGGTCGTAGCCGCGTTCGATGGCGGCATCCACCAGCGTGAAGGCGGCCGGCGCGTCTTCGGCGGCAATCGCCTCGAGCATGTCGAACACCAGGTCGCGGCCCACGAGGCCGAGCACCGAGGTCACGTCCTCGAGCGTGAGCGTGTCGCCCGAGAAGGCCCGCACCTGGTCGAAGGCCGAAAGCGAGTCGCGCATGCTGCCTTCGCCGGCCCGGGCGAGCAGGAGCAGCGCGTCGTCCGACACGGTGATCTGCTCTTCGGTGGCGACGTAGCGCAGGCGCTCCACGACCGTCTTCGGCGAGATGGTGCGGAACTCGTAGATCTGCGACCGCGAGAGCACCGTGTCGGGAATCTTGTGCAGCTCGGTCGTGGCCATCATGAAGACCACGTGCGGCGGCGGCTCCTCGATCGACTTCAGCAGCGCGTTGAAGGACGAGGTCGACAGCATGTGGACTTCGTCGATGAGGAACACCTTGTAGCGATTGCGCGCCGGCGCAATCGACAGCCCCTCGATGATGACCTCGCGCACGTTGTCGACGCCGGTGTGGGTGGCGGCGTCGATCTCGAGCACGTCCATGTCGCGGCCTTCCGCGATCTCGGTGCAGGCGTCACACTTCCCGCAGGGCGTGGGCGTCGGGCCCTCGGCGCAGTTGAGCGCGCGGGCGAGGATGCGGGCGGTCGTGGTCTTGCCGCAGCCGCGCGGGCCGGCGAACACGAACGACTGGGCGATCCGCTTGCTCTTGAGCGCGTTGCGCAGCGTGCGGGTCACCGCCTGCTGGCCCAGGACGTCGTCGAGCGTCTGGGGCCGCCACTTGCGGGCAAGAGCCTGGTAGGCCATCGGGAATCAGTTGCCCCGGAAGGTGGTGCGGGCCCTACCGCAGCCCGGAGGTCCCACGCACATGGCAGGAGCTGCTGAGCGCTGCTGCCTTCCGGCCCTGACGCGGTTCGCAGACTGCCATTGCACGGGTTCCGGGCCGCGGTGCGGCCCGCCGCCTCGACTGCCCGCACTGCGCGCGCGGACATGGACGGGACGAACCTTCAGTGTATCCCGCGCGCCGCCCGCCCGGCAAGAAACCCACGCCGGCGCCACCCGCTGCCCCTGCATCACGGGGCCAGACTGGGGACTGTCCCCAATCAGGCCTGGAGCAGACTTGTGGCGAGATCTGCGTACAGATCGACGGCGCGTTCGAGGTCGGCAATCGCCACGTGTTCGTGGTCGGTGTGCGCCACGTGGATGGTGCCCGGACCGAGCAGCAGCGGCGTGCCCCACTTCGAGAGGAACGGCACGTCGCTGAAGTAGGCAAACACCTCGGTCTCGAAGCCCGGCACCGTGTGCAGGCGTACGGCCGGCAGCTCGAGGATCTCCTGCACGTCCACACGCCCGGCTACGGTGGCGTGCAGCGTGGCCCGCAGCGCGTCGTGGTCGCCCACCGTGCGGAAGAAGACCTCCGCCTCGGCGTGCGGCGGGATCACGTTCGGCGCGACGCCCCCCTTGATGAGCCCCACCGTGTAGTGCGTGCGGCCCAGCTCCGGGTCTGCCGGCCAGTCGGCTGCGCGCAGGCTCAGGAGCACGTCCATCAGCTTCTCGATGGCCGACTCGCCGAGCTGCGGATACCCCGAGTGCGCCGCCTTGCCGTGCGCCGTGAGCCGCACGCGGAAGCAGCCGCGGGTCGCGAGTCCGAGCTTGAGCTCGGTGGGCTCGCCGTTGATGAGGTACTTCGACTGCGAGGCGATGGTGTTGGCGGCCTTGGCGCCGTCGCTGCCGCGCTCCTCGCCGGCCACGAACACGAGGCCGATACGCGTCTCGCCCGCCGCCCTGAGACGTTCCGCCGCCGCCACCTGCGCCGCGAGGATGCCCTTGGCGTCGCACGCGCCGCGGCCGTGCAGGATGCCGCCCTCGACGCGGCTCGGGAAGAACGGCGGCACGCAGTCGAAGTGGGTCGAGAAGACGAGCGCCGGCTCGCCCACCGCCGCCACGACGTTGATGCGATCGCCGGCCACCGGCTGCTCGAGCACCGAGTAGCCGCGGCCGCGCAGGTAGTCCGCGAGCACGCGCGCCACCGGCCCTTCCTGCCCGGTCGTGGACTCGATGTCGATGAGCGTGCGCGCGAGTCCGACGACGTCTACCGGATCCACTGTTCGAGCTCCGTGCGCGTGTCGGTCTTGTCGTCGCGGTACTTCACGATGACCGGCGTGGCGAGCGAGAGCCCCCAGTCCTTGCCGGCGCCCACGGTGACCGAGCGCGCGCCGGGCACGACCACCGCGCCTTCGGGAATCACGAGCGGCTGCCCGGGCTCGGGCTTGAGGATGCGGCCGTTCGGCAGATCGTAGACCGGCGTCGAGCCGGTCAGGATGACGCCGGCCGCGATGACGGCGCGCCGCTTCACCACCGCACCTTCGTAGATGCCGGTGTTGCCACCCACGAGCACGTCGTCTTCGATGATGACCGGCATCGCGCCCACCGGTTCGATGACGCCGCCAATCTGCGCTGCCGCGCTCAGATGCACGCGGGCGCCGATCTGCGCGCACGAGCCGACGAGCGCGTGCGAATCCACCATCGACCCTTCGCCCACATACGCGCCGACGTTCACGTACATCGGCGGCATGCAGATGACGCCCTTCGCCAGATACGCGCCGTCGCGGATCGACGAGCCGCCGGGCACGACGCGCACGCCCGAGTGCGTGGCAAGCGGCTTGAGCGGCATCGTGTCCTTGTCGAAGAACGGCAGGCCGGCCGCCGACATGTCGCCCAAGTCGCCGAAGCGGAAGCCGAGCAGGATGCCCTGCTTCACCCACGTGTTCACGCGCCAGCCGGTGGGCGTGCTGGCGTCGGGTTCGGCCGAGCGCACGTCGCCGGCGCCGAGGCGCTCCCGCAACTGACGCCATGCGTCACGCGCCTCGCTTCTGTCGGCGCTCGCGCCGGCGGCGAACAACTGCTCGATTACATCCTTCAGGGTCATCCGTGCGGTCCTCGCTTAGACCGTGGCCTTCGCCACGATCGGCAGGCCGAGCTCACGCATCACGGCCAGCACCTTGTCCTTCGACGCCTGGCGCGGCGGCACCATCGGCAGGCGGAACTGCTCCTCGCACAGGCCCATCGCGGCCATCGAGAACTTCACCGGCCCCGGGCTCGACTCGCAGAAGTTCACCTGCATCAGCCCGAGGATGCGCTGGTGGATGGCGCGCGCGCCGGCGAAGTCGCCGCGTTCGGCGGCTTCGACCATGTCGGCCATCTCGCGCGGAATCTGGTTGGAGCACACCGAGATGATGCCGCGGCCGCCAATCGCCATGAGCGGCACCGTCACGGCATCGTCGCCCGAGAGCACGAGGAAGTCGTCGGGCACGGCGCGGATGATGTCGGCCATCTGCGACATGTTGCCCGAGGCTTCCTTCACGCCGATGATCGTGGGGATGGTGGCGAGCTTCGCGAGTGTCGGCGCGTCCACGTTGCAGCCGGTGCGGCCGGGCACGTTGTAGACGATGATCGGGAGCGGCGTGGCGCCGGCGATCACCTTGTAGTGCGCGAAGAGGCCTTCGGGCGTGGGACGGTTGTAGTACGGCGTCACCGAGAGCAGGCCATCGGCGCCGGCCGCCTGCATCTCCTTCGCGGCGTGCGCGACCTCATGGGTGTCGTAGCCGCCGGCGCCGGCGAGCACGGGCGTCTTGCCGCCGGCTTCGTCCACCACGATCTCCACGATGCGCCGGCGTTCGGCGGCGGTGAGCGTGGGCACTTCGCCGGTCGTGCCGCACGGCACGAGGAAGTGGGTGCCGAGGTCGATCTGGCGGCGGGCCAGCCGGCGGACGGTCGCTTCGTCCACGGCCCCGGCGGCGGTGAACGGAGTGATGAGTGCGGTGCCGACACCGGTGAAACGCGTGCGCATGATCAATCTCCCGAATCCGTGAGGAAGTCCCGCATCGTGAACCAGCCGCGCCGGCCCACCAGCCAGCGCGCCGCTTCGAGCGCGCCGCGGGCGAAGACGCCGCGGTCGCGCACCTGATGGGTAAGCGTGACGGTCTCCGACGGGCCGTCGAAGCCAATCGTGTGTGTGCCGGGTATCGAGCCGGCCCGCGTGGCCGCCACGTCGATGCCGCGCGTGTAGCCGGCCTCGACCATCGCCCGCTGCAGCATGAGCGCGGTGCCCGACGGCGCGTCCTTCTTGGCGCTGTGATGCAGCTCGTGAATCCACGCGCCGAAGTCGGCGTGCGGCCCGAAGCGGCGCGCCGCCTCTTCCGCGAGCAGCGCGAAGAGGTTCATGCCGAGCGAGAAGTTCGCCGAGGCCAGCACCGCCGTGCCGGCCTGCGCCACCACCGCGCGCAGCTCGGCTTCGTGCGCCTGCCAGCCCGTAGTGCCGACGACCACGTTGATGCCGCGTCCGGCGAGCACCGGCAGATTCGAGGGCACGGCATCCGGCAGCGTGAAGTCGATTGCCACGTCCACGTGGCCGTGGTCGCGCGTGAGGCCGCCCGGATCCTGGTCCGTCACGATGCCGGCCAGCGTGAAGCCGTAGGACGGCGCGAGCTGCTCGACGAGCTGGCCCATGCGTCCGTGCCCCACGAGGAGCAGGCGGTTCATGCGCGGCCGCCCGCGCCGGCCGTGGCGAAGAATGCCTCGTGCAGACGGCCGAGCACGAGCGGCACGTCGGTTTCGCGAATCACGAACGTGATGTTACGCCGGGTCGCGGCCTGCGAGAGCAGTTTCACCGGCACGTCACCCACCGCGTCGAACACCCGGGCGACCAGCCGCGGCTCGGTGTTGAGGCCCTCGCCCACGGCACAGACGATCGCCATGTCGTGCTCGAGCGAGACGTCGGCGAACTCCGAGAGCGCGTCGACGATGGCCGGCAGCCGGCGCCGATCGTCGACGGTGACCGACACGCTGACTTCGGAGGTCGTGACGACGTCCACCGGCGTCTTGTGGCGCTCGAACACCTCGAACAGCCGGCGCAGGAAGCCGTGCGCCATGAGCATGCGCGTCGAGGTGATGTCGACGACGGTGACCTGTTTCTTCGAGGCCAGCGCCGTGAGGCCGAGATCGCTCGGCGGACGATTCGCGGTGATGAGCGTGCCCGGCGCCTCGGCGCGCTTCGAGTTGAGGATGCGCACCGGGATGTCGCGCGCGACGGCCGGCTGGATCGTGGCCGGATGCAGCACCTTGGCGCCGAAGTAGGCGAGTTCGGAGGCTTCGGCAAACGAGATGTGCGGCACGACGCGGGGATTCGCGACCACGCGGGGGTCGGCGGTGAGCATACCGTCCACGTCGGTCCAGATCTGGATCTCGCCGGCGCCAAGGCAACTGCCGACGATGGCGCCCGAATAGTCCGAGCCACCGCGGCCGAGCGTCGTCGTGACACCGTCCGTCGTGGCGCCGACGAAGCCGCCGAGCACCGGCACGTGTCCCGCGGCCAGCAGTGGACGCACGGTGGCCTCGAGCGCCGCAGTGGTTTCCGGAAACTGCGGTGCCGCCGCCGTGTGGTCGGCGTTCGTCACGACGACCTGCCGCGCATCAACCCAGGCCCCCTGCAGGCCGCGCGCCGCCAGCGCGGCGGCGACGATGCGGCTGCTCACGATCTCGCCGGTGGCGGCGATCGTGTCGAGCCAGCGCGGCGACACCTCGCGCAGCACGCCGAGCGCGTCGACGATGCGCTCGAGGTCGTCGAACTCGCGATCGATGTCGGCCCGGGCGGCCGCGCGCAGCGTCTCGTCGCGGATGACCTCGGCCACGGTCATGTGCCGGGCGCGCAGATCGCGCAAGTTGTGCCGGGCCCCTTCGTTGTCGCCGGCGCCGGCTTCGGCCGCCACGCCGAGCAGGCGGTCGGTCACACCCGACAGCGCCGACACCACCACCACCGGTCCGGGCGCAGCCTCACCCGCCGCCACGTCCTTCTCGCGCTGCCGCGCCACGATGCCCATCAGGCGTTCGATCGCCGCCTGATCCGCCACCGACGTCCCGCCGAACTTCATCACGACCATGGGGTACTCGCTCGCTTCGCTCGCTCGCCGATTGGGGCACAGGGACCAGGGAACGGGGAACGGGGACGAGAACACGCTCTCCCTGGTCCCTAGTCCCTAGTCCCTAGTCCCTAGTCCCTGCCCTTAGACCATGCCCTCGGCCACCATCAGCTCGGCGTTGAGAATCGCGGCGCCAGCCGCGCCGCGCACGACGTTGTGCGCGAGGGCCACGAACTTCACGTGAAAGACCGGACATTCACGCACGCGGCCCACCGATACGGTCATGCCGTCGCCGCGATCGGCGTCGAGGCGGGGCTGCGGGCGGTTGGGTTCGTCCATCACTTCGATGGGCGGCACCGGCGCGCTCGGCAGGCCGAGTTCCTGCGGACGGCCGCGGAAGGCGCGCATCGCCTCGACGACCTCGGCCGGCGAGACACGGCGCGCGAACTCGACCGACACGGTCATCGTGTGGCCATCGAGCACGGGCACGCGGTTGGTGTGGGCGCTGATGACGCAGTCGAGCGGCACGCGGCCGCCATCCGCGCCGAGGATCTTCTGCGACTCCTTTTCCATCTTGTCTTCTTCGCCGCCGATGTACGGCACGACATTCCCGAGGATGTCGAGCGACGGCACGCCCGGGTAGCCGGCGCCGGAGATCGCCTGCATGGTCGTGACGATCACCTTCGAGAGGCCGAACGGCCGCAGCGGCGCGAGCGCCGAGGCGAGCACCACCGTGGAGCAGTTGGGATTGGTCACGATGAGGCCGGGCCAGCCCTTGACGCGCTGCTGCTCGGCGACGATGGCGAGGTGATCCGCATTGACCTCGGGAATGAGGAGCGGCACGAGCGGGTCCATGCGGAAGTTGCGCGCGTTGCTGACCACGACGTGGCCGGCGGCCGCGAACGCGCCCTCGACCTCGCCGGCCACCGACGCATCGAGGCCCGAGAAGACGATCTTCGGCCCGCGGCCGGGCACGCAGCCATCCACGATGCGGCTCGCCGCGTCGGCCGGCATCGGTGCCGCCAGACGCCACGGCGCCGCCTCCCGGTAGGTCTTGCCCTCGGAGCGTTCGCTCGCGGCCAGCCACACCGGCTTGAACCACGGGTGCCGCGAGAGACGCGTGACGAAGTGCTGACCGACGACGCCCGTGGCGCCGAGGACGCCGACTTCGATGGACCGCTGCTGCATGACCCTCTTCCTGCCCTTCCGGTGTGAGATGACGAAAACCTGCCCTGAAAACACGAAACCCGCCATGCGCGTCTGGCGCTGGCGGGTTGCTGGGTGCCCGAGCGGACGTGGTGTCCGTCGTCTAGGCGCGCACCTGGCTCCCCGCGAGTCGCTTTCGCGTCGCACGCTTTCGAGCCGCGATGAGGTGCAGAGCCTGCATGAGTGGTCTGAAGTATAGGAGTGCGGCAACGCGCAGGTCAAGCGCGGCGGTGCGCCAGAAGGGCGCGCGTCGTCACGATGTGCCCGGCGAGCGCGATGAGCACCAGAACCGCTGGAAGCCATCCGTACGGCAGATGCAGCAGCCACGCATGCACATGGCGCGGACCGCAGGCCCCGGAGCCCGCACCTATGCGGTGAGCTCGCGGTTCGCGGTGTCGGGAATGCCGAGCCACGCGAGTGCCGCGAGGAAGAACGCCGCCCCGGTGATGGCGAACGCCACGCCGAAGCCCTGCGTGCCGGCCATCGAGCCGACGACGAAGGGCGCCACGGCGCTGGCGATGCGGCCCACGTTGTAGCCCACACCCGCGGCCGTGGCCCGCACCGACGTGGGATACAGCTCGGCGATGACCGCACCGAAGCCGCTGTAGTAGCCGGTGCCGAAGAAGGCGACGAACGGCCCGAGCAGCAGCAGGTAGAGCGGTTCGCGCAGGTAGCCGTAGAGCGGCAGCAGCAGGCTCGCCATCAGCACGAAGCCGACGTACGCACGTTTGCGGCCGATGGCATCGGCGATGTAGCCGAAGCTCACGTAGCCGAACCACATGCCCACCTGCATGGCGATGACGAACCACGACATCGCCGACGAGGTCAGGCCGACGCCGCCGCGCTCCGCCGGCAGATTGAGATACGCCGGCACCCACAGGTTGAGGCCCCACCAGCCGAAGAGGCAGCAGGCATTCATCAGGATGATGAACACGGTGACCCTGGCCCGCGCCGGCGTGAAGAGTTCGCTGATGCGGCCGCGCGCCGCGTCCGGCGTGCGGCGCCAGAGTTCCGGCTCTTCGACCTTGCGGCGGATCCACAGCGTGAAGAGCGCCGGCAGCACGCCCACGAAGAACACGCCGCGCCAGCCCCACACCGGCATCACGATCAGGTTCACGAGCGCGGCCAGACCGTAGCCGATAGCCCACGAGCTCTGCACGAACGCCAGCGCCTTGCCGCGGTGTCTCGCCGGGAACGTCTCGGAGACGAGCGCCACGCCGGTGGCCCATTCGCCGCCCATGCCGAAGCCGAGCAGGATGCGGCAGATGGCGAGCTGGGCCACGTTCTGCACGAGGCCGCAGGCGGCCGTGAAGACCGAATAGATGAGCACGGCTGCCATCAGCGCCTGCTTCCGGCCGATGCGGTCCGCGAGCACGCCGAACACCACGCCGCCGGCGGCGGCCGAGAGCAGCGTGAGGGCGCCGAGCTGCCCGGCCACGGCGGTCGAGAGCTGCAGGGTCGGATCCTGGATGAGTGATGCCAGCACCAGCGAGTAGAGCATCACGTCGAACGAGTCGAGCATCCAGCCGAGCGAGGCGGCGACGAAGGCATGACGCGCGCGGCCGTCGGCGGCGCGCCACCAGGCGAACATGCCGGTGTCGCCGGCACCCGCGAGCGCGGCGGGCGCGGAAATCGAATCGCTCATCGAGGCCTCGGACCGCCTGAGGTCCGGCGGCGCCTCACACTACCACCGCCGCGCGTCAGCGGCGGCCGAAAACGATGAGGTGTTCGGACTTCCCGGTCATGAAGAAGCGGGCGATGCCGCCGGCGTACTTGTCGGTGCCCAGGGTGGGGTCGAGGCCGATGACCTGCGGATACCAGCTGCCGCCGCGGGTCACGAGGGCCGGCGCGCTCCACGCGTCGGGCGCGTCGAGGCGGTCGTTGAACGAGACGTAGACGCCGCCCTGCTCCCACGCGTTCGACACCGCCCGGTTGAGCAGCATCACGTAGGTCTCGAGCGCGGTGTTCCAGTGGATGGAGGGCCCCCAGAGCACGTCGACGCCGGCGCGGTCGTCGTCCCAGCGGTTGGTGCTGCGGAAGATTGGTGTGGCCAGCGGATAGTCCCACGCCGGCTCCGCGGATGGCTCGTCGCTCACGGCCACCTCGCCCGGCGGCACCCACGCGCCGTCGTGCCAGATGTCCACGCGGCCGGCCGGTTGGTCGCGATCGGCCCAGGCCATCCGCGCGGCCGACACGCCCACGCGGTCGCCGACCTCGTCGTACTGCGAGTAGTAGATGTAGGCGTAGTTGCGCGCGGGCCCCAGCATCACCGAGAAGTCGCCGGCCCCGCCCACGAAGTAGTCGTTGTTCGTCGCGCAGTTCACCGCGCTCACCGGGGTTTCGATGACAGGTCCGAGGTCCGTCCACGTGACACCGCGATCGTCCGACCGGGCGGCGCCGATGCGCGGCCACACCTTGCCCGAGCCCGGGCACACGATGTCTTCCCGCTCGTTGTGGTAGAAGCCGTACCACGAGTCGGCGTCGAGAATGACCGACTCGAACCAGGTGCCGCCGTGCGGCGCGGCGGTGGTGAAGCGCACCCCGCCGTGACGCGCGAGCGAGCGCAGACTCGGGCCGCGGCTGATCTCGGCCCAGCCGGACACGGAGTTGAAGAGCGACATGGTCCAGCTGCCGTCCACGATCTCCCACACGGCCGGGCTGTTCGAGTCGGTCTCGCTCGGAAACTCCAGCGTGCTGGCGGGCAGCAGGGCGGCATACGGCTCGCCGGTGGTCTGCGCCGCCAGCCGAACCGCGTCGCTTGCGAGCATGACCAGCACGACCGCTGCGGCGGTCACTCCGAGGGCAGGTTGCCCCCTCCGGAGGTCGAAACGAAGGCGGAATGGCATCACGGGCCGAAGGGTAAGCAATGCGTATGCCTTTACATGCTTTACACGCGCCTGACAATACATGACAGTAGGCGGCGGGTGGAGGCCGCAGACATGCACGTCCGGCGCATTGCGCAGTGTATCGGCACGACCGTGGCGACCCTGTTGATGGCGGCCGTGCCCCAGGGCCAGACACCCCTCCGGGCGCAGCTCGTAGGGCACTGGCGGCTCGTCGCCACCGAGACGATACGGGAGGGCGACCCGCCCGTCACCACGCTGGGCCCGTCGCCGCTCGGCACCCTCATCTATACCGCCGACGGCCACGTGCAGGCGCACCTCACACCGCGCGACCGTCCGAAGGCGCGTCCGGCCGAGGCGCCGCCCGCCGAAGCCCGCGCGCTGGCCCGCTACACCGCCTACTTCGGCCGCTACGCCGTGGACGACACCACGCGCACGATCACGCATCGCCGCGACGGCACGTTCGTGCCGGGTGAACGCGACATCGTGCGCACCGTCGACCTCACCGGCAACCGGCTCGTGCTCACGACCCCGGCAACGAGCGTGAACGCGCGCACGCAGTACACGCGCATCACCTGGGAGCGGCTGCCGACGGCGCCGGTCGCCGCCGGGTTCACGGCGGCGGCGCGACGCGAGGTGGCCGGCACGTGGGCACTCGTCGATCACCGCACGACGCTCGCGAGCGGTGAGGTGCGGCAGAACTTCGGCCCATCGCCGCAGGGGCTCTTCATCTTCCATCCCGACGGACACACGGGCGTGCAGATCGTGAATCCGGATCGACCCGACGCGGCGCCGGAATCGGCGTCCGAGGCCGACCTGCGGGCCCTGCATCGCAGCTACCTCGCCTACTTCGGCACCTACGACGTCGATCCCGCCACGAAGAAGATCGTGGTGCATACGACGGCGGACCTGAATCCCGTGAACACCGGCGTCGATCAGATCCGCTACTACTCGTTCGAGGGCGACCTGATGTACCTGCAGCCGCCCCCCGCCGCCGGCGCGGCCGGCCAGCAGGTGTCGCGCATCACGTGGCGACGGGTGCGTTAACCGCCCGGCGCGCCTGGGCGTGTGCCGCGGCGGCCGGCTCCCTCGTGCTGGCCGGCTGCGATCGCGGCTACGACGGCGGCGGCGATCTGCGCGCCCAGCGCGTGGTGATCGAGCGCGAGGTCGAAGGCCTCAGGGCGATGGTGCAGCGGCTCGAGCGCGGCGAGCCGATGCTGCCGCCGAACGACGTCGCCGTCGGCGTGGACGAAGCGCTGGTGCGCGACCTCATCGTGGCGCAGCTCCCCTTCGACACCGACGTCGAACGGTTCCACGTGCAGCTCACCGGCGCCGACGTGCAGTTCCGCGGCAGTCCCACCGTGCAGTTGCAGGGGCGGCTGCAGGTGCGCGAGCAGCCCGACCTGACGGCCGCGGTGACACTCTTCGGCGCACTCGAGCAGGTACGCATCGACCGCGCGTCCTCCACCCTCGAGGCCACCGTGGCCGCCGATCACCTGACGATCGCCGAGGCGACGGGCTTCGCGCAGTACCTGAGCGGCGCGACGATCGACGAAGTGGCGCGGCTCGTGCGGCTCGAAATCGGCGCGAAACTGCCCACCATCCGCATCCCCGTCAAGGTGCAGCAGGCGATCGCCTTCCCGGCGGTGACCGACGGTCCCGTGCGCATCGATGGCGCCCGCATGCCGCTCGACGTGGTCGTCTCGCAGGTGGTGGCGGCGCGCGGGCGCCTCTGGGTGTCGGTCAGCGTCGCGCCCGGCGCGTTCGCGCCACTCGACACGCCACCCGCGGCGGGAGGCGGCCGGTGACTCGCGCCCGCATCCTCGTGGCCACGGCCGTCGTGATGGCGCTCGCGCTCGCCACTGTCGCCGGCATCGCGATCTACCGCCGCACGCTCGGCCTCGATCGCCGCGACCGCGAGACGCCGGAGATGATCCGGCAGCAGATCGTGGCGCTCGACGAGGAGCGCACCGCGCTGCGCCGGCGGCTCGAAGACCTCATCGTGCGTGACCCGCGGCTCGCCGGCATGCCCGACACGCCGGTGCGCGTCGCCGTGCCCACCACGCTCGTCCGCGATCTGATCGAGCGCGTCATCGCCGGCGTCGCCGATCAGGTCACGCTCGAACTGCGCAACATCCGCGTCAGGCGCACCGGCACCGTGCGTCGCGTGGTCACGCTCGGCACCTACGATCTGAAGGTCACGGTGGACCGCGTCGTGGCGCGCCTGCGCGCCGGCACGCCGCGCCTGACCTTCGGCAGCAACCGCGTGGGCGTGGCGCTGCCGCTCACGCTCGCCTCGGGCACCGGGCGCGCCACCGTGGACTTCACCTGGGACGGCCGCACGATCGGCGGCGCCGTCTGCGGCGACATGCACATCACGCAGGCGGTCACCGGCACCGTCGTGCCGCGCACCTACCCGCTCTCGGGTGCGCTCGAACTCACCGCCACCGATGCCTCGATTCTCGTGCGGCCGCGCCTGCCCCGGCTGCGCGCGCACATCGACATCACGCCGTCGGCAGCGTCGTGGGCGGCGGCGCAGAAGGTCCTCGACGACAAGCGCGGCCTGTGCGGCTTCGTGCTCGACCGCGTGGACGTCATGGGGGTGGTCGAGCGCCTCATCGCCCGCGGCTTCGACGTGCGGATTCCCACCGAGAAGGCCACGGCGATGACGCTGCCGGTCGGCGTCGACCCCACGCTGCTCGTCCGCGGCGAGCCGGTGGCGCTCGGCATCCGCGTGGGGGATCTCACGATCACCGAACACGCCATCTGGCTCGGCGCGCACGTGACGGTGGCCATCGGCGACGCCGTGCCGGCGCCGCCATCGGCGGCGCGTCACTGACGCCGGGCCGCCATCCGCGATACGCGCACCCGTCAGTCGCTGTCGGCCGCCACCCAGGGGCGCAGCACGAGACTGGCGCCGATCACCACGAGGCAGATAGCAAGCAGCGGCAGGTCCACACCGACCGCGCGGCTGCCGCCGGCGGCCAGCGCGAACAGCCCGAGGAGCACCGTGAATCCGCTCACCGGAATACCGCGCACATAACGCACGGCATTCACGCCCAGCAGGATCGCGGCCACGCCGAGCAGCCAGGCGCCTTCCGGGACGCGAGCCCCCGGCACGAGCGAGACGGCGCCGGTCAGGATGAGGAGCAGGCCCCAGCCGACGTCGTGGAGACGGCGATCCAGTCGCGCGTCGCGGGGCTCGGGTGGATGGGTCGACAGGGTGTGAGTAGCCATCGGGTCCTCCATGGCGGTCGACGCGCCCGGCACGCTCGGGCCGCCCGGCGCGATCGTCGCGGTCCGCCGGCGCGGCGTCCATCCGGCGGTATGGGCCGCGACATCGGGGATTCCCCGACGGCGTCTCCACGGATGCCCGTTCGAATGCATCGCGCGCGCCGCGCGCACACGGGTAGAATTCTGCCGCATGCACGATGGGCGCGCGGATCGCGAGACGTTGCGTCGCTTCGTCGACGACGCGCCGGTGGCCCTGGCGATGTTCGACGCCGACCTCCGCTACCTGGCGGCGAGTCCACGGTGGATTGCCGACTACGGCCTGGACGCCGCGACCTACCGCGGGCGCCGGCACTACGACCTGTTCCCGGAACTGCCCGACCACTGGAAGTCCGCCCATGCGCGGTGCCTTGCCGGGGCCGTCGAGGAATGTCCGGGTGAACCGTTCCTGCGGGCCGATGGGCGCCGGCAGTGGGTCCGCTGGGCCGTCCACCCATGGCGCGACGAGTCGGGCGTCGTTGGCGGCCTGCTCATGTTCGCCGAAGACATCACCGCGCGCATGGACGCCGAGGCCGCGCTCAGCGCCAGCGACGAGGTGCGGCGCCTCGCGCTCGACGCAGCGAACGCCGGTGTGTGGTCGTACGACGTCCGCACGCACACCACCACATGGGACGACCGATCAAATGGCCTGTTCGGCCTGGCGGAGGCGCAACGGCCGTCGTTCGAGGTCTGGGTGGCGCGCCTGCACGACGAAGACCGCGGCGCCGTGCTGGCCCGTCTCGACGCCGTGCTCGGCACACCGGGCGACGATGAGTGGAACATCGAGTTCCGCGTCGTGCGGCCGGACCGAACCGTGCGGTGGATCAACGGGCTCGGCCGCGTCGAACGGGCCGACGACGGCACGGCGCTGCGCGCGACCGGCATCAATCTCGACATCACCGCCCGCAAGACCCTGGAAGAGTCGCTCCGTCTCAGTCGTGAGCACGAAGAGGAAGCGGCTGCCGGCATCCGCCTGCTGCTGCAGACGGCCAGTCAGGGCATCGTCTTCGTCGATGCCCAGGGCGTGATGGAGACGGTGAACGACGCGGTCGAGCACCTGTTCGGCTGGGCGGCACACGAGCTCGTGGGTCGCTCGATCGATGCGCTGCTGCCCGCGGCGCACCGCGCGGCGCACGCGCAGCACCGCGCCGCGTACTTCGCGGCGCCACGCGCGCGCCCGATGGGTCAGGGCCTCGACCTCGTGGCGCAACGGAAAGACGGGTCGACGTTTCCCGCCGAAGTCAGTCTGAACCACGTCACGACGCCGTCCGGCCCGCGGGCCGTGGCGTTCGTGACCGACATCAGTGCACGCAAGGCGTCCGAGCAGGCCCTGCGCGAAAGCCACACGGCACTCGAGACGTATTCGCACGAACTCGAGCGCCGGGCCGAGCGGCTGCGGGCCCTCGCCGCGGAGCTCACCGTGGCCGAACAGCACGCGCGCGAGCAGCTGGCCAAAACGCTGCACGACGGTCTGCAGCAGGTGCTCTTCAGCAGCCGGCTCAAGGTGGAACGGCTGCGCACGCGCCTGGCCACCGGCGCCGATGTCGCGGACCTCGTCACGGACCTCGAGGAGGAAATCGACGACGCCATCGGCCAGGCCCGCTCGCTGGCCGTGGAGCTCTTCCCGGCGGCCCTCCACGCCCAGGGACTGGCTGCGGGTCTGCGCTGGCTGGGCGACTGGATGCACAAGAAATACGGGCTTACCGTCGCACTCACGGTCGACGACGCGGCCGACCCCGAGCGGCGCGACGTGCGCACGCTCGTACTCGAGTCGGTGCGCGAGCTCCTGTTCAACGTCGTCAAACACGCGGGAGTCCGTCGCGTCGCGGTCGACCTGGCACGCGCCGACGACGGCGCCGTGCGGATTACGGTGGCCGACGGGGGCGTCGGGTTCGATCCGGAGGTGGCCTTTGCGGCGCACGCACCGCACCCGGGGCTGGGCCTCTTCGGCATCCGCGAGCGTCTGACGCTGCTCGGCGGCACGCTCGACGTACGCAGCGCGCCCGGTGCGGGCGCGACCTTCACGCTGCGCGCGCCCGCGGGCGCAACGG
>JALHON010000096.1 GCA_022842985.1 Acidobacteriota bacterium
TCACGGTGCACGACCTCGATGCCGCCTACGAACTGCGGCTGAGCGACGCCGACGCGCTGCTCGACCCCGCCGTGGCGCGCCGCCACGAGGCGGCGCTCGCGGCCGTGCTGACGGCCCGGCTGCGCCTGCTGTTCGACGGCCGTCCAGAGCCCGTGACGCTCACGGACATCACGCCGGTGCCAGATCGTCAGGGCCTGCGCTTCACGCTCACGACCGCCACCGGCACCGCGCCCGGGCGCGTGCGCCTCGAGACGACGCTCTTTCCCTACGACCCGAATCACCAGACGTTCGTCAACGTCTACGAGGGCGACGCGCTGCGCCATCAGGCGATCCTCGACGCGCGCCACCCCGGGATGGACTACTACGCCGGCTCGTGGCAGGGCGTGGGCGCGGTGCTCGGCACCTTCATCCCGGCGGGCGTGCAGCACATCCTCATCGGGCCCGACCACATCCTGTTCCTCATCGGCCTGCTGCTCATCGGCGGCAGCGCCGGCCGGCTGGGTCTCATCGTCACCGCGTTCACCCTCGGTCACAGCGTCACGCTGTCGCTCGCGGCCCTCGACCTGTACGCGCCGCCGGCCTTCATCGTGGAGCCCCTCATCGCGCTCAGCATCGTGCTCGTGGGCGTGGACAACCTGCTCGTGGGCGGCGAGGCCGCGACCGGACGCGATCTGCGGCCGTGGATGGCGGGGCTCTTCGGCCTCGTGCACGGCTTCGGCTTCGCCTCGGTGCTGCGGGAGTTCGGGTTGCCGCGCGAGGCGCTCGGCTGGTCGCTCTTCGGCTTCAACGTCGGCGTCGAACTGGGCCAGATGGTGATCGTCGTCCCATGCGCCGTGGCGATGGGTCTGCTCAGGCGGGCGCGGCCCGTGGCGGCGGCGCGCGTGGCGATGATAGGCTCTGTCGTGGTCGTGCTGGCCGGCGCCTGGTGGTTCATCGAGCGCGTGTTCTTTCCGGAGGGCATCGTATGAAGCGGGGGCGTGTGTCAGAGGCGGTCGCCGCCACTCCCCTGGTCCGTACGCCGCTGCTCGCCGGCCTCGCCGTGCTGGCGCTGGCCGCCGGCTGCGCGAGCGAACCGGCCGCGGCGGAGGCCACTGCCGCCGCGCCGGCCGCGACGCCCGCCGATCCGCAGCACCAGGGCATGGTGGGCGCCCACGGCGATCACAGCCCCCACAAGGGCGGCATGGTGCTCATGAACGGCGACATCCACTACGAAGTGGTGTTCGCGCGCGACGGCGCCCATCGCATCTGGTTCACCGATCCGGTGCGGGCGGAGCTGCCGGCGTCGGTCGCCACCAACGTCACGATGGTCATCACGCGCCCCGGCGAACCCGAGGAAGTGCTGAAGCTCGCCATCGACGACAGCGGCGAGTCGTGGATCGCGAGCGGCCGTCCGGTGTCCGGCAACGACGCCTACGTGAAGATCACGTACGCGATGCAGGGCGAGCCGCACGAAGTCGAAATTCCGTTCCTCATCCAGACGCCGGCGCCATAACGGCCCTGCCCGCCGGCCCTCGACGACGGCCGCGCGATGCCGGGGGCGGCGCGGCGCCGCGGCCGCACGAGTATTTATTTTTCATCTTGTTCGTAGCATCACTATCTATTTGTCGATACATCGGGACACGACCTAGGCTCGTCATGTTGTCGTATGCCTACCGAGTCCCTTCGTCGGGTGGTGAGCCTCGCGGTCGTCGGCGTGGTCACCGTCGTCCTGGGCGCCGTCCCGACCGCCCAGCCCATCACGCTTGAACAGGCGCTGGCGCTCGCCGACGCCCAGCACCCGCTGCTGCGTGCCGGTGAAGCGCAGGTCGCGGGCGCCGCCGCGGCGGTGACCACCGCGGCGGCTCGACCGAACCCGGAGGTGGCGATGGTGGCCGGCCGCCTCACGGCCGGCCTCGGGAGCCAGCCCCGCACGGGCGTGCCACTTTACGAGTTGCGCCAGCCTCTCGAACTCGGCGCGTTGCGGCCCAGCCGCATCGCGCACGCCGAGCGCGGGCGCGAGGTGAGCGAACAGGCGCTCGGCGAAATCCGGCTCGGCGTCCTGTCGAACGTGCGTCGCACGTTCTACCAGGTGCTGCGGCGATCCGGCGAAGCGGAACTCGCCGCCGAGAATCTGCGCCTGGTCGAAGACCTGCGCAACCGCATCCAGGTGCGCGTCGATGTCGGCGAAGTGGGCCGGCTGGAACTGGTGCGCGCCGACGCGGAAGTGGCCGCCGCGCGCGCCCTCGCCTCCAGCGCGCAGCTGCAGCGGATCACCGCCGTGGCGCAGTTCCGGGCGGCGGTCGGCGGCGGGCTGCTCCCCGCGGCCGAACCGGTCGGCACACTCGAGACGACGCGCGCCCTGCCGCCGCTCGAGCAGCTCCGCGACGAAGCCCGGGCCCGGCATCCGGCGATCCGGCGGGCCCAGGCCGAAGCGGAGATGGCCCAGGCCCGCATCGACTACGAGACGGCGCTCAGGCGGCCGCAACCGACGATCTGGAGCGAAGTCGACATGTCGAATCCGTCGTATCGCCTCGGCGTCGTGCTGCCGCTGCCCATCTTCAATCAGCGCCAGGGCCCGATTGCCGAAGCCGCCGCCGCCCGGCGGCAGGCCGACGCCACCGTCCAGGCACGCGAGATCGACGTGCTGGCAGCCCTCGACGGCGCCTACGAGCGCTACGCCGTGGCCGGCTCGCAGATCACGCTGTTCGAGACGGGCTTGCTCCGCGAAGCCGAGGAAGCCCTGCGCGCCGCCGACGTCGCCTATCGGCTCGGCGAACGCAGCGTGCTCGACGTGCTGGATGCCCAGCGCCTTCTGCGCACCGTGCGCCTCAACTACCTGAACGTGCAGTTCGACCGCCAGGCGGCGCTCGTCGACCTCGACGAGCTGCGCGGCCTGGCCCCATCCGGAGTACAGCCATGAGTGTCCGCGTCACACTGGCGCTGCTGGCCACACTGGCCGTGGCCTGTGATTCCCCGTCTCCCACGGCTGGCGCGCAGGCCGCCGCCACGCCCGCCGATCCGTTCCTGATCACCGCCGATGCGGGTCTCCTCAGCCGTCTGACGATCGGCGAGCCGGCCGACGCGACGGTGGCATCGCGGCAGACGGTGGCCGCGCGCATCGACGTGGACCACACGCGTGTGACCCGCGTCGGGTCGCCGGTCATGGGCCGCGTCAGCCGCCTGGCCGCGGAAGTCGGCCAGTACGTGCGGAAGGGCGATGTCCTGGCGCTGCTCGACAGCACCGGACTGAGCGACGCCCAGCTGGCGTTCCTCAAGGCGCTGTCGGACCGTCAGCTCGCCGAACGGGCCGCCGAACGGGCGGCCGTGCTGCTGGCCGCCGACGTCATCGGTGAAGCCGAGCGCCAGCGGCGCGATGCCGAGCTCGCGCAGGCGCGCGCCGAGTTCGACGCCGCGCGCGATCAGCTGGCCGTGCTCGGTATGCCGCAGGAGGCCATCGACGAACTCGCACGGTCGCACCGCATCAACTCGGTCTCGCGGGTCGTGGCCAGCATGGACGGCACGGTGCTGCACCGGATGGTCTCGCTCGGCCAGGTGATTCAGCCGGCCGACACCGCGTTCGAAATCGCCGACCTCTCATCGGTATGGCTGGTCGCCGACGTGCCGGAGCAGACGGCCGGCCACCTGGCGCCCGGTGATCGTCTGGAGGCCGAGGTGGCCGCCCTGCCGGGGCTGCGTCTCGAGGGCACCCTGTCGTTCGTGAGTGCCGTCGTGAGCGAGGACACGCGCACCGTCCAGGTCCGGATGGTGCTGCCCAACCCCGAGCGCCGCTTCAAGCCGGCGATGCTCGCCACGGTCACCCTCAAGGACACACCGGCCGTGCGGCGTGTCGTGCCGGCCACGGCCGTCGTGCGTGACGGCGACCGCGAAGGTGTCTTCGTGCAGCGGGACAACTCGACGTTCGTGCTGCGTCCGGTCTCGCTCGGCGCCGAGTTCGGCAGTCAGCGCGTGCTCGAGGACGGCCTGGCTCCGGGCGAGCGGATCGTCATCGATGGTGCGTTCCACCTCAACAACGAACGGCGTCGCCGCCTGGTGCGGGGCGAGGAGTCCTGAGTCATGGTCGACGCCCTCGTCCGCCAGGCCCTCGCCCACCGCGTGATCGTGGTGGTCCTGGCGCTCGTCGCCCTCGCCGCCGGCGTCGAGGCCACGCGGTCGCTGTCGGTCGATGCCTTCCCGGACGTCACCAGCATCCAGGTGCAGGTGGCCACCGAAGTGCCCGGACGATCGCCGGACGAAGTCGAGCGGATCGTCACGGTGCCCGTCGAGATCGGCATGACCGGCCTGCCCGGCATGACCGAGATGCGGTCGCAGAACGAACCGGGCCTGTCGATCGTCACGCTGGTGTTCGATGACGACACGCCGCAGTACTTCGCCCGCCAGCTGGTGGCCGAGCGCCTCGGCGACGTGCGCGCGCGCCTGCCCGAGGGCATCACGCCCGTGCTCGGCCCGGTCTCGACGGCCCTGAGCGAGGTCTACCAGTACACGCTCGAACGTCCGGACGACGGCGAGCGGACCCTGACGCGGCAGGAGCTGATGGATCGCCGCATCGTCCAGGACTGGGTGGCGCGGCCGCTGCTGCGATCGATTCCCGGCGTCGCCGAGATCAACTCCACCGGCGGCTACGTGAAGCAGTACCAGGTGCTCGTCGACCCGGTGCGGATGCGGTACCACGATCTGACGATCCGCCAGGTCCGCGACGCGCTGGCCCGCAACAACGCCAACGCCAGTGGCGGCATCCTCACCCAGGGCCCGGAAATCCTGCTGGTGCGCGGCCTGGGGCTGGTACAGGGCGTCGACGACCTGGGCTCGATCGTGCTGAAGGAGGTGGCCGCGACGCCGGTGTTCCTGCGCGATGTCGCCGAGGTGCGGATCGGCGAGGAAGTGCGCTACGGCGCCATGCTCAAGGGCGGCTACACGGAGGCGGTCGGCGGCATCGTCATGATGACCGCCGGCGGTAACGCCAAGGAGATCGTCTCGGCCATCAAGGCCAGGGTCGACGAGATCAACCGCGGCGGCATGCTGCCGGACGGGCTCACGATCGTGCCCTATTACGACCGATCGGAACTCGTCGACGCGGCGCTCGCCACCGTCACCCGCGTGCTGCTCGAGGGTGTGCTGCTCGTGGTGGTCATCCTGTTCCTCTTCCTGGGCGACCTGCGGTCGAGCCTCATCGTCATCGCCACGCTGGTGCTGACGCCGGCGCTGACGTTCCTCGTGATGAACCAGTGGGGCCTGTCGGCGAACCTGATGTCGCTCGGCGGTCTGGCCATCGCCATCGGGCTCATGGTGGACGGCTCGGTCGTCGTGGTCGAGAACGTCTTCACCCGCCTGGCGCACGCGTCCGGACGCGACCGGCTCACCGTCGTGTTCGAGGCGGTGCGCGAGGTGGGCACGCCGGTCGTGTTCGGCATCGGCGTCATCATCCTGGTCTTCCTGCCGCTCATGACGCTCGAGGGTATGGAAGGCAAGATGTTCGCGCCGCTGGCCTATACGATCGCCATCGCCCTGGCGATCTCGCTGGTGCTGTCGCTGACCCTGACCCCGGTGCTCTCCGCCTACCTGCTGCGCGGCGGCGCCGAGCACGACACCTGGCTCGTCGGCAGCCTCAAGCGTCCGTACGGCCGCCTGCTGGCGGGCGCGCTGACGCGTCCGCGGCTCACGGTGGCCGCCGCGGTTGCCGCCTTTGCCGGCGCGCTGGCGCTCTTTCCGTGGCTGGGCACGTCGTTCATCCCCGAGCTGAAGGAAGGGACGATCTCGCCGAACATGGACCGCGTACCCAACATCGCGCTCGACGAGTCGATCCGCATGGAAGCCGAGGCGATGAAGCAGCTGCGGGCGATTCCCGGCGTCAAGTACGTCGTCTCACGGCTCGGGCGCGGCGAATCGCCGGTCGATCCGGCCGGCTACAACGAGAGCGACCTGATGATCCAGCTGGCCGCGCCGGAGGCGCGCGCCGGCCGGACCCAGGACGACATCGCCGAGGACGTGCGAAAGGTTGTCGCCGGGTTTCCCGGCGTCAATCCCGTGATGGCGCAGCCGATCTCCGACCGCGTCGACGAGATGGTCACCGGCGTGCGCGCCGACGTCGCGGTGAAGGTGTTCGGCGACGATCTCACCGTGCTGCTCCGGCTGGCCAACGACATCGCGCGTGTGGCCGGTTCGGTCGACGGCACCGGTGACGTCAAGGTCGACCGTGTCGCCGGTCAGCACAACCTGAACGCCGTCATCGACCGCTCGGCCATCGCCCGCCATGGCCTGAACGTGAGCGACGTCAACGACGTGCTCGAGGCCGCCGTCGCCGGTGTGACGGCCACCGACATCTACGAGGGCGAACGCCGCTTCCAGGCCGTGGTGCGGTATCCGGAGACGCTGCGCAACAGCCTGGCGGCCATCCAGGGCATCCTGCTCAAGACGCCGAGTGGCGAGGATGTGCCCGTGGGCAGCCTGGCGAAGCTCGAGGTCAAGGAAGGGCTGTCGCAGATCCGCCGCGAGATGGCCAAACGCCGGGTGACGGTCGGCGTGAACGTGCGCGGGCGGGACCTCGGCGGCTTCGTCGCGGAGCTGCAGGATCGGGTGCGCAGCCAGGTGCCGCTGCCCGCGGGCTACTATCTGGCCTGGGGCGGCCAGTTCGAGAACATGGAACGTGCCCGCGGGCATCTGGTGGTCATCGTGCCGCTCACCATCGCGGCGATCTTCTTCCTGCTGTTCCTGCTCTTCCAGTCGGTCCGCTTCGCGGTGCTGATCATCTCGGTGCTGCCCTTCGCCTCGATCGGCGGCATCGTGGCGCTCTTCCTCACCGGTGAGTACCTGTCGGTACCGGCGTCGGTCGGCTTCATCGCCCTGTGGGGGATCGCCGTCCTCAACGGCGTCGTGCTGGTGTCGTGCATCCGCGCGCTGCACCAGCAGGGCCGGTCACGGGCCGCGGCGATCGTGGATGGCGCCACGATGCGATTCCGGCCGGTGATGATGACCGCCACGGTGGCGGCGCTCGGCCTGGTGCCCTTCCTGTTCGCCAGCGGTCCCGGCGCGGAAGTCCAGCGGCCGCTCGCCATCGTCGTCATCGGCGGACTCATCACCTCCACGCTGCTCACCCTCGTGGTCGTGCCCGCGCTCTACGGCCTGGTCGATGATCTGCCGGCCGACGCGGCAGTAGCCGGTGATCCGGAGCCGCCGGCCCTCGGCGGCGCCAGCGCATGACGCCGCCGGACGCCGCCTAGAGCGCGCGATGCATCACGTGGACGTCCACGTCGCCCAGCACCGGATGCCGGAAGGCGCCAGGCACGGTGCCGACGATGTGGAAGCCGCAGCGCTGCCAGGCGCGGATGGCACCGTGGTTGGTGCTCACGACCGCGTTGAACTGCATGCCGCGAAAGCCGAGGCCGCGCGCCACGTCGAGCGAATGGCGGCACAGCGCCTCGCCCACGCCCTGGCCGCGCGCCTCCGGCGCCACCATGTAGCCGCAGTTGGCCACGTGATCGCCAGGGCCCATCGCGTTGGCCTTGACGTAGAAGATGCCGACGACGCGGCCGTCGCGCTCCGCCACGAAGGTGTGGCCGCCGGGCGGGTGCATCAGCGCCAGCCCCTGCTCACGCGTCGGCGCGGTGGGCCACGCATAGGTGTCGCCGGCGGCGAGCACGACGCGCAGGATGTCCCACACCGCGTCGGCATCGGCGGCGGTGGCGCGGCGAATGAGCAGCGGCGTCTGCGGGGCCGTCACGCGCTCCATCATGCCTCAGGGAAGCGCCCTGGCGCGCCGGCGCCAGCGCTCCCGCGACAGGCGGTAGACGAGCGTGTCGAGGCCATGCATCTCGCCGCGCCAGTCGAACGTCATGCCGAGCCGCTCCATCACGCGCACCGAGGCCAGGTTCGGCGGATCCGTCGCGGCCATCACATGCGGGTAGCCGAGCGTGTCGAACACATGCGCGAGCACCGCGTCCGCCGCTTCGGTGGCACGCCCCTGCCCCCACCACGCGGGGGCCAGTCCGTACATCAGCTCAGGGCCGCCCTCGGGCCACTCGCGGCACCCGGCAAAGCCGGCGAAGTCGCCGGTCGCCGTGTCGTACACGCCCCATAGCCCGTAGCGCCGTGCCGCGAAGTCGCGCGTGCTGGCGGCCAGGACCTCGCGTACCCGATCGCGCGTCACCACCTCGTCGTTCCAGAGGTAGCGGCGCACCGCGGGATCGGTCCACAAGGCGTGCGCGGCCGCGGCGTCGGCGATGGTGAGTGGACGCAGCGTGAGGCGCGCGGTCGTCAGGTCGAGTGACACCGCCCTAGTCCCGACAGCCGCCGCCCAACCACCACCACTCGAACATCGCTGGAACGGCGCGAAGAGCCCATGTCCAGATCGGGCGTGTTGCACCGCACTGTGATGCCCAGGCGACGCGCCCACCGGATGCCTCGATGCGGTACCGCGCGCCCACGCGAAAGGGGTAGGCGCACGTCGACAAGCCCCGCACGAGGGCACGCGGTGCGACGCCCTGAACGACCACGACATCCGCCAGCGACAAGACCACCTGACCGTGAAGCCAGGGATCCGCGGAAGGGCCAATGGCGGTCACCGTCGCCTCGAACACCGTCGACTCTGCCTTGGG
Source organism: Acidobacteriota bacterium (assembly GCA_022842985.1). Taxonomy (GTDB): domain Bacteria; phylum Acidobacteriota; class Vicinamibacteria; order Vicinamibacterales; family UBA2999; genus CADEFD01. Next base: position 8,589 of record JALHON010000096.1, read on the forward strand.
CGTGCACGCCGACGCGCAGAAGCAGGCCTCGGCACGACCCGGCAAGACAGCGATTGTCGCGATCGCCAGGAGCGCGACCCGGCTGGCGTGCAGCACGGGACAACATGTTCCCGGCTCCGCGATCTGTGCAGTCGTCATGGCTCGACGAGATGTACGGGCGTGCCGTCAGCGATGGCGTCGAACACGAGACGCTCGCGGCCGTCTTTGTCCACGGTCGTGAACCGGTGGCGCACGCCGCGAAGCAGTCGCAGACGGAAACGCCCGTCCTTGTTCGTCGCCTCCCACGAGCCTGAACGTGGATACAGGCCGAACGGCCCAACGACCGCGACGTGGAACTCCGTCTCGAGAAGCCGGCCGTCCTGTCCCCTGACGGTGCCGTCGACCAGGATCGTCGCGCCCACGGTGGCCACCATCGGCTGGAGCTCCACGGCATCGGCGAACCCGAGGATGACACTGTCGCCGCCGAGGTGCGCCCGGGCGTGGGTGGGCGCGTACGGCCGGCCAATCGTGGCGACGTACTGCCCAGGCGGCACACCCTCGAACGCGTATCGGCCGTCGGCCGCCGACGTCCCCCGCCAGTACGGGCCGTCGTCGATCACGCGGCCGTCCTGCACCCTGTTCAGGTACACCGAGGCCCCTGCCACGGGTTGGCGCGTCTCGTCGACGACCACGCCGGACACCCGGCCTGCGACCTCGACACGCACGTCCCACGCCGTAATCGCATGCGCCCCTGACAGTCGCGCCTTGAACGGGGCTGGCGCGACGAGGCCGTGACGCCCCTCGGGCAGGTCAACGCTGATGTCGTATTCGCCATCCGGAAGACCGGTCAGCACGTACTCCCCATCACGATCCGACGTCGTGGTGGCCACGACCGGCCCCCGGGCCGTCACGCGTGCACCGGCGACCGACGGCCACGTCGAGATGTCGTCCCCGTCGCTCTGCTGTACCACGGCGCCGAGCACACGCCCGCCCGATGGCGGCTCAGTCAGTGATTCGAGCCAGTGCCGAAATGCCGTGGACCGCGCCGCGGGTCGCACGTAGCCTGCGCAGGCCCCGACGTGCCAGACGCCGGCCAGGGTCCGACTCGAGATCGCGATGATGAGGTAGCGACGGCCCTCTTCAAGCACATGACCGACCGACTCGAGTGTGGTGGGCGTGGCGCCGCGAATGGGCCGCACATCACCGACAGTCACAGTCACAGGGCGACCACCCGGCGACGCCGAGACGAGTCCGCCCTGAGTGCGCACCTCCGGGTGCGGCTGTACGGACACGACCGTGGCCTCGAAGACCGCGCCGGCCTCCGCCGCGACCTTCGCCAGCGGGACAGCGACACAACTCAGCGCAGCAGCCGGGCGCGCACTTGTCAGCAGAACCGCCCAGACGACAACCGCGGCAGCAAGACGTGGTGCCATGAACGATTTGACACCGAGTCGTGCGCGATGGGGCACACCGCGCTCAGTCGCGCCGGAGCGCCACGATGGGATCGAGCTTCGACGCGCGTCTGGCCGGGTAGTAGCCGAACGCCACGCCGATGAGGGCCGAGATGGCGAACGCCAGGGCGATCGACTGCGGCGACACATAGGCCGGCCACGACATGAGCGCCGTGAGGCCGCGCGCGGCGCCGATGCCGGCGGCAATGCCGACGATGCCGCCAATCAGGCTGAGCACGACGGCTTCCACGAGGAACTGCAGGAGCACGTCCTTGCGGCGGGCGCCCATCGCCAGACGCAGGCCGATCTCCTTCGTGCGCTCGGTGACCGAGACCAGCATGATGTTCATGATGCCGATGCCGCCGACGACGAGCGAGATGCCGGCAATGCTCGCGAGCAGCGCCGTCATCGTCGTGCCGGCGCGGTTGAGCGTGCCCGACATCTCTTCCATCGTCGCCGAGTCGAGCTTCGGCATGTTGGCGAGGGCGAACGCGGCCACCTCCGTGTAGAGGCCCTTCGTCACCTGCGCGCCGGCCAGCGTCTTCACGACGAAGTCGTCCGCCGGCCCCATGCGGCCGCCGCTCCCCGGCGCCTGCAGGCCGCCGAGCCCGCCGGCCACCCGCGCCGCCTGTGCCTTGATGTGGCTGGCGTGCCGCTCGCGCAGCAGCGCCGTGACCGCATCGGCCACCGCGGTGGCCACACCGGCTTCGGTCACGCCGATCGTGATCGTCTGCAGCCAGGTCGTGCGATCGGTGAGGGCGCCCAGGGTCGTCACCGGCACGAAGGCCGCCTCGTCCTGATCGGCATCCACGGCGCGCATGAGCCCCACCACCTGGAAGTCGCGGTCGTGGATCTTCACGGTCTTCCCGGTGGGATCGACGCCGTCGCCGAAGAGTCGCGCGCTCGCGACGCGCCCGAGCACCACCTTCGCAGCCGACGCCTCGACGTCTTCCGCCGTGAACCCTTCGCCCTCGAGCCATGTCCAGCCGTGGATGTCGCCGAGCGATTCCTCCGTGCCGTGCACGAGCGTGAACACGCGCGACTGGGGTGACGCGGTGATGAACGTGCGCGAGCGCAGGCCGGCCGCCACGTGCACCACATTGGCGAGACCGCGCATGGCCGCCGCGTCCTCGCGCGTCAACGTCGTGGCCGATCCGAGACCGGCGGCGATGTTCATGCTCTCGCCACCCTTCGTGAAGTTGCCCGCGCTCACTTGGACGATGCTCGTGCCGGCGGTCTTGAGCGTGCGTTCGACCGAGGCGCGGGCGCCGTTGCCGAGCGCCACCATGGCGATGACGGCGGCGACGCCGATGACCACACCGAGTGTGGTCAGGCCGGAGCGCAGACGGTTGCGGCCGAGCGCCTTCCAGGCGATCTGTCCGCTGACGGCAAGGAATCGCAGCACGTGGGAATCCGTCTATTCGTGACGCAGGGCGTCGATGGGGTCGAGTTCGGCGGCGCGGCGCGCCGGGTACCAGCCGAAGAGCACGCCGACCGCGGCCGACACGCCGAAGGCGATGAACACCGAGGCCGGCGACACCACGGTGGCCCAGCGCAGCGTGGACGAGATGAGATACGAGGCGACGAGGCCCAGCAGGACACCCACGGCGCCGCCGGCGAGACTGATGGCCACCGCTTCGGTCAGGAACTGGCGCGTGACGTCCTTGCCGCGCGCGCCGACGGCCATCCGCAGGCCGATTTCCTTGGTGCGCTCGGTCACAGAGAGCAGCGTGATGTTCATGATGCCGATGCCGCCGACGAGCAGCGACACCGCGGCCACGGCCGCGAGCAGCCAGCGCATCGTGCCGCTGGCGCGTTCGAGCGTGCCGGCGAGCTGCTCGAGCGTGACGCGTTCGAGTTCCTTGACGTTGCCGGCGATGGCGGCGGCGACGTTCGGCGGCAGGCCGCCGGTCGTGATCGCCCGCGTGGCCTGCGTCGAGATGGTGAAGTCGTCGGGCTTCTCGTTCGTGATGTTGTGGCGCTGGCGCAGCAGTTCGGTGATGCGCTTGCTGAGGGCCGACACGTCGCCGGTGGACGCCGCCGTGACGGTGATGTCGTTCAGCTTCGTGAGATTCAGCAGCTGGTGCGTGGTGGTGTAGGGCATGTAGACGGCATCGAACTCGTCGTCACCGGCCGCCGGCCGCACCACCCAGCTCGCGCTCGTGACCACGCCGACGATGCGGAACGTCTGATTCCACAGCATCAGGTCCTTCCCCACCGGGTCGACCTGCTCGCCGAAGACCTTCTCGGCCACGACCGAACCGAGCACGAGCACCATCGCCTTGTCGTCCTGCTCCTCCTCGGTGAAGAAGCGGCCGCTGCGCAGCGTCCACGTGCGCTTGATGTCGAGCAGATGCAGGTCGGTGCCGTGCATGCGGGTGAACCACCGCTTCTCGGCGCCGCCCTCGGGGCGGTAGTGCACGCGCGCGTTGCCATGCACGCCGCCGGCCACGTACTGCACGCCCGGCAGCTGCCGGATCGCTTCGGCATCGGCGAACGACAAGGTGGTCGAGGCGCCGAGGCCGGCTTCGAGGTCGCCCAGGCGCTGCCAGGCCAGCGGATGGTCGTGCTTCTCCATCGGATCGTCTTCCGGATGGAAGTCGATCGGCAGCACGTCGGCCGCGCCGGCGAACGGATCGCCGGCATCGGGCAGCGCCGGCATGAGCTCGTCGACCGGCAGGCGCATCGTATCTTCGGCATCGCCCTGGTGGGCCACGGCGCCGCCCGAGTCTTCCGTCTTCGGCTTCCAGTTCCCGGCCTTGATCGTGAGCTGATTGAGGCCGGCCGCCCGCACCTGCTGCTCGATCGACCGCTGCGCGCCGGCGCCCACGGCCATCATCGCCAGCACGGTGGCGACGCCCACGGTGATGCCGAGCATCGTCAGCCCCGTCTGCAGGCGGTTGCGCGTGAGGGCCTTGAAGCCGATGTCGATCGACGGATGCAGGGCGCGGAGACGCTTCACGTTCATTCTCCTCGAGGGCTGTTGGGCGGTCGGGCGGGGACAGTCCCACAGGACGGGACAGTCCCCGGAATCGCCGGTTGCCGGGCTACGCTGAGACTGGCCTGTGTGACCCCATGGTGGGGGCGTGCTGCTCGTCCGACACCACGACTCCGTCCTTGAAGTCGATGGTGCGGGTGCCCCACGCCGCGATATCGCGCTCGTGGGTGATGACGACGATCGTGATGCCGCGCTCGGCGCGCAGCTTCGCGAACACTTCCATCACCTCGTGACTGGTGGCGGTGTCGAGGTTGCCGGTCGGCTCATCGGCCAGCAGCAGTGACGGCTCGTTGACGAGCGCGCGGGCGATCGCCACGCGCTGCTGCTGTCCGCCCGAGAGCTGGTTGGGATGATGTTCCTCGCGGTCGGTGAGGCCCACGGCGGCAAGCGCCCGCCGCGCCCGGTCGCGCCGCTCGGCCGCCTTCACCGCGCCCTTGCGCGTGTAGAGGAGCGGCAGTTCGACGTTCTCGAGCGCCGAGGTGCGCGACAGCAGGTTGAAGCCCTGGAAGACGAAGCCGATGGTCTCGTTGCGCACGCGCGCGAGCTCGTCGTGAGGCAGCGTCGAGACGTCCCGGCCGCCCAGCAGGTACTGCCCCCGCGTGGGCCGGTCGAGACATCCCAGGATGTGCATGAACGTGGACTTGCCCGAGCCCGACGGGCCGACGACGGTGACGAACTCGCCGCCGGCGATGTCCAGCGTGACGCCCCTCAGGGCGCGCACCACGTGGTCGCCCACGTGGTACTCCTTCTCGAGACTGCGAACCCCGATCATGTGTGACCTTCTCGGGGGCTGGGTGCTGGGGACTGGGGGCTTGGGCATGCCAGCCGCCGCGTGAAAGGACTGAGCCTTTCACCGCGTGACGACTTCATGCCCCAGTCCCCAGCCGCCGGTCCCCAGGCCCTAGTTTGTGCTCTTCGCCGGCGCCGCGGGGATCTTGCCCGCGTAGGCGTAAAGCGTCGTCGCCACGGCCTTCTCGGCACCCGCCATGCCGTAGACCTTGCCGGCGCCTTCGATGACGTAGTACTCGTTGGCCGCGTGCGCGCGGCCGCCGAGGCCGGCGCCACCCATCACGATCGGCACACCCTTGAAGGGGGAGATCTTCTCGCCCACTTCGCCGTTGCCGAACATGTAGGCGGGCCAGTAACCACCCGCCGCCGCACCGCCGCCGCCGATGCCCCAGTCGGCACGCACCGGCGCGTGCGGGATGCCCATGATCTGGTAGGTGCGCTGCATGGCTCGGCCGATCTCGTTGTCGGAGTTCATGAGCGCCCACGGCACGTCGCCGATGATCTTGACCTCGACGTCGGGGTAGCCGTTCTTCACGAGCTGCTTCTTCAGCTTGGCGACGATGTCCGGACCCGTCTGGCCGGGCACGTAGCGGAAGTTGTGCTTCGAGGTGATCTTGTTCGGCAGGATGGCGCCGGCGCCGCCCGCATACATGTTGCCGCCCCAGATGCCGTCGAGATTGAACGACTGCCCGTAGCGCTGCGTCTTCAGCACCTGGTACGGATCGTCATACATGAAGCGCGCGACGCCGAGGTTCTCGGCCGCCACCTTCAGATCCATGTTCTTGGCGGCGGCGCGCAGGCTCTCTTCCTGTTCCTGCGTCAGCGGGCGGATGCCGTCGTAGAAGCCGTCGATCTTCGGCGTGTTGCCGTCGTCGCTCACGAGCGAGGCCAGCATCTTGATGTGGCGCCAGGCCGGGCTGTCGGTGCCGCGCTTGTTGCTGCCGTGGATGTCCGACACGGTGGGGCCGCGGCCCCACGCCGTGCCCGACGTCGTGAGTTCGACGTAGACGCAGCCTTCCGACCCGCCGCCGTAGCCGCCGCCGCCGCTCGGCGACTGGCCGCCGAAGGTCATCATCGCGTCGGCGCCCTCGAGCAGTTCGGGATGATCCTTGACCCACTTGCGCAGGCCGATGTCCATCCGCTCCTCGTCGCCTTCGGCCACGATGATGAGGTTCACCGGCAGCTTGCCGTGCACGGCCTTGATGGCGCGGAAGGCGTTCAGCTGCGACATCTGCGGCCCCTTGGAGTTGGTGGCGCCGCGGCCGATGAGCACCTTCTTGTAGGGCGCCTGTTCGACCAGGCGCGCTTCGAAGGGCGGGTACTGCCACGCATCCGGCTGCGTCACCGGCATCGTGTCGTACATCCAGTAGATGAGCACCGTCTTCTCGGCGCCCTCGTCGCACTTGGCGTAGACGACGGGATTGCTCGGCGAGCCGTACTCGGTGACGCCCGGGTCGTAGACCTGCGTCTGCTGGCAGCCGAGTTCGTCGAAGAAGCCCTTCACCATCTCGGCCGACTCGGGGATACCTTCGCCGGAGTTGGAGATCGACGGCTGCTGAATCCACTTCTGCAGATTCACCACGTGCTGATCGATGTTCTGATCGATGTGCTCGTAGACCTTGGCGAGCTCAGGCGGCACCTGGCTCATGTCGGGCTTCAGCTCTTCATCGCCCGACGGGCGGATGCCGAGCGTGGGCGCGGCCGCCGACGGTGCCTGCGCCGCGCTCTCCGAGGCCGGGGCGGCGGGCTGCTGACACGCAGCCGCGACGAGCGCGGCCGCACAGACGAATGAGAAAGATACCCG
>JALHON010000097.1 GCA_022842985.1 Acidobacteriota bacterium
GATGCAGGCGCTGGCCGCAAACGCCGACCTGGCCGCCGAGCGCGCCGGCTACGACGCCGCCCGCGTGGCGTGGGTCGAGCTCAACGCCGACGCCGATATCGAGCCGTCCATCGTGAGCGAGTTCGAAGCGCTCTCCGACACCGTGCGGACGGCGCTCGCGGCCGACGAAGCCGCGCGCGCCCAGGCCGCGAAGGCGGCCGCGGCGCTGCGCCGCGAGCAGGCCGAACGCGTGAAGTGGTGCGAGCGCGTGGAAGGGCTGCCGATCGAGGGGCTCGAGGTGGGTCTCGCCGAAGCGCGCGCCGCGTGGGAGGTCCTGCCGTCCATGCCCGAGAGCTGGGCCGCCGACCTGCAGCGCCGCTTCGACGACGCCGTCAAGGCGGCGGAACGCCGGCGCGAACAGGCGGAGCAGGCGCGCGAACTGCGCGCGCAGGCGCCCGGGGTCATCGACGAGATCGAAACGCTGGTTGCCCAGGACTACGCCGCCGTGCGTGGTCAATGGCAGGCGCTGCGCCGCAAGTGGCAGGCGATTCAGCGCACCGGCGACATCGAGGCGGCGCTGAACGACCGCTTCCAGACGGCCGCGGCGGTGTTCGAAACCCGCGAAGCCGCCGTGCGCGAGGGCAAGCAGAAGCAGCAGCAGGAGAACCTGCAGCGGCTGCAGGCCGCCGTGCAGGCGCTCGAGGCGCGCGCCGCCGCCGAGTCGATCTCGCTCAAGGACGCCGACGCCATCGTGAAGGACGTGAAGCTCGCGGTGGGCACGATGGGCCCGCTGCCCACGCCGCAGGATCGCGAAGACCTCACCGTGCGGCTGCAGGCCGTGCGCGCCGCGGTGCAGCCGCGGCTCGACGAGCTGCGCAACGCCGAGGAGTGGAAGCGCTGGGCGAACGTCCAGGTGCAGGAAGAGCTGTGCGGGAAGATGGAAGCCCTCATCCCGCTGGCCGACACGGATCCCGCGAAGGCCTCCGAAGAGATGCGCCAGCTGCAGGAGAAGTGGAAGCCGGTGGCGGCGGCGCCGCGCTCGCAGGGCGAGGCCCTCTGGACGCGCTTCAAGGCCGCGCAGTCGCAGGTCTACGAGAAGTGCAAGGACTACTTCTCGCAGCAGGCGGCCGAACGGCAGGAGGCGCTGAAGAAGAAGGAAGAGCTCTGCGCCCGCGCCGAAGCGCTCTCCGACTCGACCGACTGGGTGAAGACGGCCGAGGCGATGAAGACGCTGCAGGCCGAATGGAAGGCCATCGGCCCGGTCACCCGTGGCCGCGAGAAGGCCATCTGGGAACGCTTCCGCAAGGCCTGCGACGCCTTCTTCACGCGGCGTCAGGCCGACATGAAGCAGCGCAAGCAGGACTGGGGCGAGAACCTCGCGAAGAAGGAAGCCCTCATCGCCGAGGCCGAGCAGCTCGCGCAGTCGACGAGCTGGGAACAGGCGTCGGCGCGTCTCAAGGCGCTGCAGGTCGAGTGGAAGTCGATCGGCCCGGTGAAGAAGAGCAAGTCGGATCAGGTGTGGGAACGCTTCCGCGCGGCCTGCGACCTGTTCTTCGAGCGCTTCAAGAACCGCGACCAGGAACAGATCCAGACGAAGTTCGTGGATCGCGACACGGCCGTGGCCGAGATCGAGGCGCTCGTGCCGGAAGACGGCGCGGCGATGCCCGACGACCTCTACAACAAGGTGCAGGCGGCGCGGGCGCGCTGGCTGCAGGGGCCCGAGCTGCCGCGGCACGTGCTCACGCCGCTCGCCGAGCGCGTGAACGCGGCGCTGCTCTCGCTCGTGACCCGCTGGCCGGATGCGTTTACCGGCGGCGAGCTCGATCCGACGGTCACCGCCAAGCGCATGGAGAAGCTGTGCGCGAAGGTCGAGGCGCTCGTGGCCAACGACGGCGGCACGGCCAAGACCACCGCGAATCTGTCGCCGGCCGAGCTGCTCGCGAAGCAGTGGCGTGAGGCGCTCGCCGCCAACACGATGGGTGCCGGCGCGGCCAAGCAGGCCGAAGAGGCGCGTCAGCGCGCGGCGGACCAGGAGCTGCGCAGCGCGCAGTCGGCGTGGCTGCGGCTCGGCCCGGTCGCGGCCGACGTGCGCAAGCCGCTGCAGGATCGCTTCGACAAGGCCGTGCGGCGCGTGCTCGACGGCCGCCGCCGTCCCGTCGCCCGCGCGTAGTTCGACGTCACGTTCAGGATCTCGAGCGGCTGGTCCACCGGATCAGCCGCTCGTGTTCTGTACGGCTGGAGTCATGACGCGAGCGCGGCCGCTGTCTCTGAGCCGCATCCGCGCCGGCGCGGCATCTTCCTCCGGCTCACCTTCGGTCCGGCATGCCGGGTCGACTCTGCTGCGGTGGATTGTTGCTGCGTCGGCAAGGGGGACCGGCAGAGCTGCCGGTCCTCAGAGTTCGCCGTCGGAAGACGCCGCACCGCCACGGTTGCGGCGCGCCGAGTGCCGGCGGCAGAATCGGCCCATGGACCAGTCCTGCGACGCGTGGATCGCGCACTGCTTCGACCATCCCGTGCGTGAGCCGGCGTGGCATTTCGACGTTGACGCGCCCGTGGGGTCGGTGTCGGCGGCGGTGGCGGTCGCGCACTTGACGCGGCTCTTCCTCAGCCCGTCAGCCGTGTTGGCGCCTTACAGCGACGAGCAGATCAACCAGGGACTCTGGTACATCGCGCATGCGGGCAATAGTGATTTCGTCTTCGCCATCGTGGACGCGACCATTCCCGTGACCGAACGTGTGGCGTGTGTCATGGCGATGGCGGGCCTCTACGATGATTTGTTCGCGCCGCGTTGCGCGCCTACGCTGGGCCACGCACCAGACGGCGCTGCCGGCGAACTGCCGCTCAATTCGGCGTGCTACATGTGGTGGGACTACTGCCGATGTTTCCCTGCCCGGCGGATACCGATCGGGCCGCTCTCGACCTCGCGGCGCTGGGCGTCATGCGGCACGCGTTGCAGATGGACTCCGTCGCCTGTCAGGAATCAGCCCTGCATGGACTCGGGCACTGGGCGGTCGGCTATCCAGCAGAGGTTCAGGCTGCGATCGATGCATTCCTTGAACGAGGCGACGTCGGTCCCGCGATTCGTCAGTACGCACTGAACGCTCGCGTAGGGCATGTGCTTTGAAGGACGACGGCACCGGGGATGGAGGACAGGGCCTCAAGCGACATGCGGCCGGGCCCGCGGCGGGTGGCGCCGGCGGAACCCGGGGCCCCCGACGCGTGTCGTTCACGCGTTGGGGTGGGGGGCCCAACCGCGCGCAGCGATAGCGAGCACGGCTTGGGAAGGAGATCCGCCGGTGACAGGACCCGCCGGGCTGGACATCGGCCGCCGCTGACAGCGTCTGTACAAAGCAACGGCGCCGGGGGCGCCGGCGCCGTCGTGAGCGTCCGTGGCGGCCGGGGGCTTACTCGGCGCTCGGGTCTTCCAGATACGTGTAGCCCTGCAGGCCCTCTTCGTAGAAGCGGAGCAGGCGGCCGGCCTGCTGGTCCTGCAGGTGGCCGGCGTGCACGGCGGCTTCGACGTCGCGGCGCAGCTTGCCGAGCAGCTCTTCCGGGTCGAACTGCACGTAACGCAGCACCTCGTTCACCGTGTCGCCCTTGATCACGTGGTCCACACGGGCCGGCTCGTTTTCGTCGCCGTTCTCGTTGAGGCTCACGTGCACGGCGTGGGTGTCACCCAGCAGGTTGTGCAGGTCGCCCAGGATCTCCTGATACGCGCCCACGAGGAACACTCCCAGGTAGTAGGGCTCGCCGTTGTCGCGGTGCAGGCGCAGCGTCTTCTTCACGTCGCGGCGGTCGATGAACTGGTCGAGCTTGCCGTCGGAATCGCACGTGATGTCGCCGATGACGGCGTGGTTCGTGGGCTTCTCGAGCAGCCGGTGGATCGGCAGCACCGGGAAGAGCTGCTTGATGGCCCAGCTGTCGGGAATCGACTGGAAGAGCGAGAAGTTGCAGAAGTAGGTGTCGGAGAGCATCTCCTCCAGGTTCTGCAGGTCTTCCGGCACATCCGCCATCTGCGGCAGCAGCAGCCGGATCTTCTCCGAGATCGCGAAGTACAGGTTCTCGGCGTGGGCGCGCTGTTCGAGCGGCAGGTAGCCGCCGGCAAACAGGTTCATCGCCATGTCGAGCGCCTGCTGCGCGTCGTGGTAGCTCTCGACGGCGTTGCGGGCGTTGACGTTCTTGTAGGTCTCGATGAGGTCGATGAGCGGCTGCTCGAAGTCGTCCTTCGGCGCCGTCGGCACCTTCTCCTCGCCGAAGCCACTCGTGCCGAGCACGTTGAAGACGAGCAGCGAATGATAGGCCGTAATGGCGCGGCCGCTCTCGGACATGATCGTCGGGTGCGCCACCTGCTCTTCGTCGCACACCTGCTGGATGTGGTACACGACGTCGTTCGCGTACTCCTGCAGGGTGTAGTTCATGCTCGACTCGAAGTTGGTCTGCGAGCCGTCGTAGTCGACCCCCAGGCCGCCGCCGACGTCGATGAACTCGATGCCGGCGCCCGCCTTGGCGAGGTCGCAGTAGACGCGGGCCGCTTCGTTCAGCGCGTTCTTGATGATGCGGATGTGGGTGATCTGGCTGCCGAGGTGGAAGTGGAGGAGCTTGAAGCAGTCCTCCATGCCGTGCGCCTTGAGCAGTTCGAGCCCGCGCAGGATCTCGGTGACGGTGAGGCCGAACTTCGAGCGGTAGCCGCCCGACGACTGCCAGCGGCCCATGCCGCGCGCCGCCAGCTTGACGCGCATGCCGATACGCGGCCGCACGCCCACCTTCTCGGCGTACTTCAGGATGAGCTCGAGTTCCGTGTACTTCTCGACGATCGGGATGATGTTGCGGCCGATCTTCTGCGCCCACATCGCCAGCTCGATGAACTCGGCGTCCTTGAAGCCGTTGCACACGATCGGCGTGTCGTTGCTGGCCATGGCGGCCACGGCCATGAGCTCGGGCTTCGAGCCGGCTTCGAGCCCGAAGCCGAACTCGCGGCCGAACTGCATGACTTCCTGCACGACCTGGCGCTGCTGGTTGACCTTGATCGGGTAGACGCAGACGTACTTGCCGCCGTACTGGTTGGTGGCGATGGCCTGCTGGAACGCGGCATTGATCTCGCCCAGGCGGTGCTGGAGGATGCCCGGAAAGCGCATCAGAATCGGCGCGCTCAGGCCGCGCAGATCGAGCCGGTCGACCAGTTTCTTGAGGTCGATCGACCGGGCGGCATCGCGGCTCGGGTGCACCTGCACATGGCCGGCCTCGTTGACCGAGAAGTAGCCCTGGCCCCAGCGGGCCACGTCGTAGTGTTCCGACGCCTCGGTGGCCGTCCAGTGTCCGTTGGACGGCGCGGTCGCGGCGCGCTGCTTTTCGTTGGTAGCCGTGCTCATCTCAGAAGGAAAAGAATAAACGAAATCCCCGGCAGCGCACGGCCGATTCGCCCCCGACACGATCTTTTTACTACCATCGGACGATGAACGAACGTATTCCCGCCATCAAGGTCCTCCTGCTGCCCAAGGACACGAACAATCTCGGGACGATTTTCGGTGGCGTGATCCTCTCGCACATCGACCTGGCCTCGGCGGTGGAAGCGCGGAAAACCGCGCCGCATCGCTTCGTCACCAAGGCGATTCGCGAGGTGGAGTTCCATTCGCCGGTGTTCGTCGGCGACATCGTGAACTTCTACACCGAGACGCTCAAGGTCGGGCGCACGTCGGTCACCGTGGCAGTGTCGGTCGAGGTGGAGCGCTGGAGCGCCGGGGCCGGCGAGCGCGAGAAGGTGACCTACGCGGAGGTGGTGCTCGTCGCCATCGGCCAGCACGGGCGCCCGATTCCCATCCGCCCCGAAGCGGGAGTGGCCCGATGATCGCCGCCTTTGCGCCGGCGACCGTCTCGAACGTGGCCGCCGGCTTCGACGTGCTCGGCTTCGCGCTCGAGCAGCCGGGCGACATCGTCGTGGCGCGTCTGGCCGACACGCCCGGCGTGGTCATCGGCGAGGTGACGGGCGACGGCGGGCGGTTGTCGCGTGATCCGGGCCGGAATACGGCCGGTGCGGCGGTGCAGGCGCTGCTCGCCGCGCTCGGCACGCGGCAGGGCATCGTGCTCGACGTGCACAAGGGGCTGCCGCTCGCAAGCGGCGTCGGCAGCAGTGGCGCCAGCGCCGTCGCGGCGGCCGTGGCGGTGAACGAGCTGCTCGGCCGGCCGGCGTCGCTCGATCTGGTGTGCCAGGCGGCGATGCAGGGGGAACAGGCCGGCTGCGGCGCGGTGCATCCCGACAACGTGGCCCCCTCGCTCTACGGCGGCTTCGTGCTGGCGCGCAGCGTCGCGCCGCCGGATATCGTGCGCCTGCCGGTGCCGGCGGGACTCTCGTGCGCGGTGCTGCATCCGCATCAGGAAGTGCAGACCGGCACGGCGCGGGCGCTGCTCGGCGATACCGTGCCGCTGCAGACGGCGGTGCGCCAGTGGGCGAACCTCGGCGCGCTCGTCTCCGCGCTCCACACCGGCGACCTGGCGCTGCTGTCGCGCGCACTCGTGGACCACGTGGCCGAGCCGAAACGCGCGGTGCTCGTGCCCGGGTTCGCGCGGGTCAAGGCGGCGGCGCTCGCGGCCGGCGCGCTCGGCTGCAGCCTGTCCGGCTCCGGGCCGTCGATCTTCGCGCTGGCGCCGTCGCTCGATGAAGCGCGCACGGTGGGGCAGGCGATGGCCGCGGCCTACGATGAGGCACCCGGGCCCGGCGCGGACCTGTGGATCTCGGCCGTGGGCACGACCGGGGCGCGCGTGGTCGATCTGGCGGGAGGCAAGTAGATGCCGTTCATCAGCACACGCAGCACGGGCGCGCCGCCGGTGGCGCTCGCCGAGGCGGTCCGGCGCGGGCTGGCGCCCGACGGGGGGCTCTACGTGCCCACCGCCATCAGCGCCATGACGCCGGCCGAGTTCGAGGCCCTGCGCGGCCGCTCGCTCGGCGAGGTGGCCACCGCCCTCATCGCGCCCCTCGTCGAGGAGTCGTTCGATCGCGCCACGCTCGGCCGGCTGATGGGGGAGGCGCTCGACTTCCCGGTGCCGCTCGTGCCGGTCGGCGCCGGCCGCTACGTGCTCGAGCTCTTCCACGGGCCGACGCTTGCCTTCAAGGACGTCGGGGCGCGCACGATGGCGCGCTGGATGGCGGCGGTGGCGGCAGGCGGTGACGCGCGTCCGCTGACCGTGCTCGTTGCGACCTCGGGTGACACCGGCGGCGCCGTAGCGCAGGCCTTCCACCGCGTGCCGGGCACGCGTGTGGTCGTGCTCTATCCGCATGGCCGCGTCAGCCGCGTGCAGGAAGTGCAGTTCACGACGCTCGGCGACAACGTGTCGGCCGTGGCGGTGGAGGGGACCTTCGACGACTGCCAGCGGCTCGTCAAGGCGGCCTTCGCGGATGAGACGCTCGGCGAGACCTACCGCCTGACGTCGGCGAACTCGATCAACATCGGCCGGCTGCTGCCGCAGATGGCCTACTACGCGTGGGCGGCGCTGCAGTTGCCGGCCGGCACGCCGCGGCCCACGGTCGTCGTGCCGAGCGGCAATCTCGGCAACCTCACGGCCGGCGTGATGGCGGCGCGGCGCGGCGTGCCCGTCGGCCACTTCGTCTCGGCGACCACCATCAACGATCCGTTCCCGCGCTACCTCACGTCGGGTACCTTCACGCCGCAGGATGCCGTGCCCACACTCGCGAGCGCCATGGACGTCGGCCATCCGAGCAACCTGGAGCGGCTCACCTGGCTGTATGGCGGCGACATGGCGCGCATGCGCGAGGCCATCACCGGCGTGGTCGTGACCGACGACGAGGTCAGGGCCACGATTCGCACGCTGCAGATGGCGCACGGCTACATTGCCGACCCGCACACCGCCGTGGGCTGGCTCGGCGCCGAGAAGGCGGGCCGGCACGGTGACGGGCCGGTCGTGGTGCTCGCCACCGCGCACCCCGCGAAGTTCCCCGAAGTGGTCGAACCGACGCTCGGCGCCGCCGTCGCACTGCCACCGGCGCTGGCCGAGCGCCTGGCCCTCGATGTCGTGGCCACGCACATTCCGCCGCGCCTCGACGCGCTCACCGCCGTGCTCGCCGGCACGGCCTGACGCGGCCGGCCGACACGTCCGCGTCCAGGCCGACATCGAAGCCACGACATGTCACGCACGGTGGTCCGCGCGCTCCTGCTCGGCGCCCTCGTGGCGCTGGTCGTGGCGTTCTTCGCCTTCGACCTCGATCGCTTCGCCAGCCTCGGGGCGCTCAAGGCGCAGCAGGCCGCCGCGGAGGCGTGGCGGGCGGCCCACCCGTGGCAGGCGGCCGGCGCGTTCTTCGCGGCGTACGTGATCGTCGCCGCGGCATCGCTGCCAGGCGCGGCGGTGCTCACGCTGGCCGGCGGCGCGCTCTTCGGCGTCGTGGCGGGCACGGTGCTCGTGTCGTTCGCCTCCACCGTCGGCGCGACGCTCGCGTTCCTCTCGGCACGCGTGCTGCTGGGCGACGCCGTACAGCGGCGGTTCGGCACGCGCCTCTCGGCCATCAACGACGGCATCCGGCGCGAAGGCGCGTTCTACCTCTTCACGCTGCGCCTCGTGCCCGTGTTCCCGTTCTTCCTCGTGAACCTGCTCATGGGGCTCACCCCGATCGGCCTCGGCACCTTTGCCGCGGTGAGTCAGGTGGGCATGCTGCCCGCCACGCTCGTGTACGTGAACGCCGGCACGCAGCTGGCCCGGCTCGAGAGCCTCGGCGGCGTGCTCTCGCCCGGCGTGCTGCTCTCGTTCACGGCGCTCGGCCTGCTGCCGCTCGTGGCCCGGCGCCTCGTGGACGCGGCGCGCCGGCGCGCCGTGTACCGGCCGTTCGCGGCGCAGCGTCCGCGCACGTTCGACCACAACCTCGTGGTCATCGGCGCCGGCTCGGCGGGGCTCGTCGCTGCCTACATCGCCGCGGCGGTGAAGGCGAAGGTGGCGCTCGTCGAGAAGCACCGCATGGGCGGCGACTGCCTGAACACCGGCTGCGTGCCGTCGAAGGCGCTGCTGCGCTCGGCGATGCTGCTCGCCGACATCCGCCGCGCCCCGCGCCTCGGCATCCGCGCCGCCTCCGCCGAGTTCGACTTCGCGGAGGTGATGGCGCGTGTGCGGCAGGTCATCACCGACATCGCGCCGCACGATTCGGTCGAGCGCTACACGCGTCTCGGCGTGACCTGCGTGGAGGGACGCGCGACCATCACGTCGCCGTGGACGGTGGACGTCACGGCGGCCGACGGCGGCCGGCGCACGCTGACCACGACGCACATCATCGTTGCCGCCGGCGCGCGGCCGTTCGTGCCGGCGCTGCCGGGCCTGGCCGAGGTGGGCCCGCTCACGTCCGACACGGTGTGGGGCCTGACCGCGCTGCCGCGGCGCCTTGTCGTGCTCGGCGGCGGGCCGATCGGTTGCGAACTGGCGCAAGCCTTCGCCCGGTTCGGCGCCCAGGTGACCGTGGTGGAGATGGCCACGCGGCTGCTCGCGCGTGAAGACGAGGCGTGTTCGACGCTCATCGCGCAGGCCTTTGCCGAGGACGGCATCGACGTGCGCGTGGGCCACACCGCGCAGCGGGTCGAGGTCGTGGACGGCGAGAAGCGCCTCGTCGTCGAACACGCCGGCGCGACGTCGGCGATTCCCTTCGACGAGATCCTCTGTGCGGTGGGCCGCGTCGCGAACACCGCCGGGTATGGCCTCGAGGCCCTCGGCGTGCCGACCACGCCGTCGCGCACCCTCGAGGTGAACGAGTTCCTCGAGACGCGGTTCCCGAACATCCTGGCCTGCGGCGACGTGGCCGGGCCGTTCCAGTTCACGCACACGGCCTCCCACATGGCGTGGTTCGCCTCGGTGAACGCGCTCTTCGGGCGCTTCCGCAAGTTCCGCGTCGACTATCGCGTGGTGCCGCGGGCGACCTTCACCGATCCCGAAGTGGCCCGGGTCGGTCTGAACGAACAGGAGGCGCGCGGGGAGGGGATGCCCTACGTGGTCACCACCTATGCGCTGGACGATCTGGATCGCGCCATCACCGATGGGGCCACGACCGGCTTCGTGCAGGTGCTCACCGCGCCGGGCACGGACCGGATCCTCGGCGCCACCATCTGCGGTGCGCACGCGAGCGACCTGCTCACCGAATTCGTGACGGCCATGAAGCACGGGCTCGGGCTGAACGCGATCCTCGGCACCATCCACACCTACCCGACGATGGCCGAGGCCAACAAGGCGGTCGCCGGGACATGGAAGCGGGGCACCGTCACGCACGGCCAGCACGCCGTGCTCACCGCGTTCCACGCCTGGCGACGCGGTGCTGGCAGCCTCGGAGGCGTGCTGGCGGCCCTGCCGGCGCTCATCCGCGACCGCCGGCCGGTCGAGCCGCGGGCGCCGACTGGCGGGTGAACGTGACGGGCGGGTAACATGCTGCGGATGGCTCCTGCGTCCGCACTCGTCACCCCTGAGCGATCCGGCGTCGACCCCGCGTATACGTGGGATCTCTCGGCGATCTTCCCGTCGTGGGACGCCTGGGAGGCCGCGCTCGCCGAACTCGACCAGCGAATCTCGGCCTTCGCCGCCATGGCCGGCACGATCGGCACGAGCGGGGCCCGGCTGCGCGAGGCGCTCGAAGCCAACGACGTCATCGGCCAGCTCAGCTACCGCGTCTGGTACTACCCCTCGCTCACGCACGACCAGGATCAGCGCGACAACGCCTCGGCCGCCCAGCGCCAGCGGGTGCAGCTGCTCTTCGCGAAGCTCGAGCAGGCCACCTCGTGGTTCAACCCCGAGCTGCTGACCGTGCCGCTCGACACCATCCATGGCTGGATGGCGTCCGACCCGGCGCTCGCGGTCTATCGCTTTGCCATCGAGGATCTGTTCCGCAAGCAGGCGCACGTGCTGGATCAGGCCGGCGAGCGCCTGCTCTCGCTGGCCGCGCGGCTGACCGGCGCGCCGAAGGACGTCTACGAGGCGCTCTCGACCGCCGATGCGCAGTTCCCGGTCGTCACCCTCAGCACCGGCGCGAGCGTGGACTGCACCTACGGCAACTACCGGCGCGTGCTGGCGACGAGCCGCGTCGCCGCCGACCGCCGCGCCGTGTTCAATGCGCACTACGACGTCTTCGGCGCCCGCCGCAACACGTTCGCCTCGATCTACAACGGCGTGCTGCACCGCGACTGGTTCCAGGCCCGGGCTCGTGGCTATGCGACGACGCTCGACGCGGCGCTCTTCGGCAACGCCATTCCGGCCGACGTCGTCACGACGCTCATCGCGGAAGGACGCGCCGGCGTGGCGCCGTTCCAGCGCTACCACCGGCTGCGCAAGCGCGTGCTGGGGCTCGACACCTACACGCCCGCGGACGCCTACGTGCCGCTCGTCGTGCACGACGTGCAGTACCGCTACGACGACGTGCGCGAGTGGATCGTGGCCTCGACGGCGCGGCTCGGCGCCGACTATCAGTCGCGGGTGCGCGAGGCCTTCGACCGGCGGTGGATCGACGTCTACGAGAACAAGGGCAAACGCAGCGGGGCGTACTCGGCGCCGGTGTACGGTGCGCATCCGTACATGCTGCTCAACTACAACGACACGCTCGATGCCGTGTTCACGCTGGCCCATGAGATGGGGCACTCGATGCACACGCTGCTGGCGCACGACAGCCAGCCGTTCGTCTACGCCGGCTACACGATCTTCGTCGCCGAAGTGCCCTCCACGCTGAACGAGGAGCTGCTGCTCGAGTTCATGCTCGAACGGGCCGCCACGACCGAGGAGCGCACGATGCTGCTGCAGCACGCCGTCGACGGCATCGTCGGCACCTTCTACAACCAGGTTGTGTTCGCGGATTACGAGCTCGAGGCGCACCGGCTGGTCGAGCGCGACGAGCCGGTCACGGCCGACGTGCTGAGCGCGCTCTATGCGCGCACGGTGGACGCCTACTGGGGTGATGCCATCGAGCGCGATGAACGCACGGCGTGGACGTGGGCGCGCATTCCGCACTTCTTCCAGTCGCCGTACTACGTCTACCAGTACGCGACGTGCATGGCGTCCACGGCGGCGCTCATGGAGGCGGTGGGGAGCGATGACCCCGGGCGCCGCGACGACGGCGTGCGCCGCTACCTCGAGCTGCTGCGCGCCGGGGGCAGCGACCATCCGATGGCGCTGCTGAAGCGCGCCGGCGTCGATCTGGCGCAGCCCACGGCGATTCGCGCGCTCGTGGCGCGCCTCGACCGGCTGGTCGGGGAACTCGAAAAGGCGCTCGGCTAGATTCCGGTCCGTTCGCGGAAGGGGAGGGGCGTCGTGGCCCCGGTTGACCTGAAGCCCTGGTCGATGTATCCTTGCATCCGGATTTACGGATGAACAGTTCCCGCGCCGCTTCCGCCGTCGCCGACCGGCCCAGCATGCCCCGCCTGCTGGAGCACATGACGGCGCTCGCCGACCCGGTGCGCTGCCGGCTGCTGCTCCTGCTCGAGCGGCACGAACTCACCGTGACCGAACTCTGCGCGGTGCTGCAGCTCCCGCAGTCCACCGTGAGCCGGCATCTCAAGACCCTCGCCGACGATGCCTGGGTGGTGTCGCGGCGCGACGGCACCTCGCGCTACTACGGGCTCTCGCCGGCGCTCGACCCGCCGGCCGCGCGCCTCTGGCCGCTCATCCGCGAGCAGGCGAGCGAGACGGCGGCCGCCGAACAGGACGCGCGCCGCGCCGAAGGTGTGCTGGCCGAACGCCGCTCGAAGTCGGCCGAGTTCTTCTCGTCGGCCTCCGGCCAGTGGGACCATCTGCGCGCGGAGCTCTTCGGCCTGCAGTTCCAGCAGGACGCGCTGCTGGCCATGCTCGACCCACGCCTGCGCGTGGGGGACCTCGGCTGCGGCACCGGCCAGTTCAGCGCGCTCATCGCGCCGTACGTCGCGCGTGTCATCGCCGTGGACGCATCGGCGGAGATGCTCGCCGCCGCCCGCACCCGCCTGGCGCCGTGCGCGAACGTCGACGTGCGCCGCGGCACCCTCGAGGCGCTGCCGGTCGAGGATGCGCAGCTCGACATCGCCGTGCTGGCGCTCGTGCTGCACCATGTGCCCGACCCCGGGCGCGTGCTGATGGAGGCCGCGCGGGTGCTCGGGCCCGGCGGCCGGCTGCTCATCGTCGACATGCTGCCGCACGACCGCGGCGAGTACCAGCAGCAGATGGGACACGTGTGGCTCGGTTTCGCCGAGCCGCAGGTTCGCCGGTGGCTCGACGCCGCCGGCCTGCACGACGTGCGGTTCACCGCACTGACGACCGATGCGACGGTGAAGGGCCCCGCGCTCTTCCGCGCCGTCGCCGTGAAGAAGTAGACGTTCGTTCGACACGCACCAACAGGAGAGACCATGGCTACCGCAACTTCGACCGTTCACGCATTCGACGCCGCCCGCGCGGCGGGCCGCGAGCCCTTCAAGGTGAAGGACCTGTCGCTCGCCGATTTCGGCCGCCAGGAGATCCGCCTCGCCGAGCACGAAATGCCGGGCCTCATGGCCCTGCGCAAGCAGTACGGCGCCAGCAAGCCGCTCGCCGGCGCGAAGATCATGGGCTCGCTGCACATGACCGTGCAGACGGCCGTGCTCATCGAGACGCTGACCGAACTCGGCGCCGACGTGCGCTGGGTGAGCTGCAACATCTTCTCGACGCAGGATCACGCCGCCGCGGCGGTGGTCGTCGGCCGTCCCGAAACGGGCGGCACCGCGGCCGCCCCGAAGGGCACGCCGGTGTTCGCGTGGAAGGGCGAGACGCTGCCCGAATACTGGTGGTGCACGGTGGAAGCGCTGCTCTGGCCGGACGGCTCGGGCCCGTCGCTCATCGTCGATGACGGCGGCGATGCCACGCTCTTCGTCCACAAGGCGAAGGAGTACGAGGCGAGCGGGAAGATCCCGGCGTTCAACGCCGAGAGCGAACCCGAGGAGTGGGGCGTCATTCTCGAGACGCTGACCCGCGAACTCAAGGCGCGTCCGGGTGTGTGGACGAAGGTGGCTGACGGCATCAAGGGCGTGAGCGAAGAGACCACGACCGGCGTGCACCGTCTCTACGAGATGACGGCGGCGAACACGCTGCTCTTCCCGGCCATCAACGTCAACGACTCGGCCACCAAGAGCAAGTTCGACAACCTGTATGGCTGCCGTCACTCGCTCATCGACGGTCTCAACCGCGCGAGCGACGTGATGCTCTCGGCCAAGGTGGCCGTGGTGTTCGGCTACGGTGACGTGGGCAAGGGCTGCGCGCAGGCGCTCAAGGGCCAGGGCTGCCGCGTGATCGTGACCGAGATCGATCCCATCTGCGCGCTGCAGGCGGCGATGGAAGGCTACCAGGTGACGACGCTCGACGACGTCATCGAAACCGCCGACATCTTCATCACGGCGACGGGCAACAAGAACATCCTCACCGTCGATCACATGATGCGGATGAAGGACAAGGCGATCATCGGCAACATCGGCCACTTCGACAACGAGATCGAGATGGCCGGCCTCGCCAAGTCGGGCGCCACGCGCGTGCAGATCAAGCCGCAGTACGACGAGTGGGTGTTCCCGGCGACGGCGACCCGCGCCGAGCACAGCGTGCTCGTGCTCGCGGAAGGCCGTCTGCTGAACCTCGGCTGCGCGACCGGCCACCCGAGCTTCGTCATGAGCTCGTCGTTCACCAACCAGGTGGTGGCGCAGCTCGACCTGCACTTCAGCGCCACCGGCAAGCCCACGCTCTCGGGCACGACCTACGACGCCAAGCGCGTCTACATCCTGCCGAAGAAGCTCGACGAGATGGTGGCCCGCCTCCACCTCGACAAGCTGGGCGTGAAGCTCACGCGCCTCACGAAGGACCAGGCCGACTACATCGGCGTGTCGCCCGACGGCCCCTACAAGCCGGCGCACTACCGCTACTAGGGCGGGGCTCGGGTCTCGGGACCCGGGGCTCGGGAAGTGACTCGACTCGCTGCGGGCGCGGGGCTTCGGCCTCGCGCCCGTTTTTCGTGTACGAAAATTGTGGTGACACGACGCGTCAATGAACCGGCGGGCGGGCGCCACATTTGTGCGCACACCGTGCGATGACCGCACGAATGTGAGTTTTATTTCGACAATTTCGATATTTCGAGCTGGCATTTTTCCTGCTGTGTCGCTCCGCGGCTGAATGTTCACAACGGAGACGGAGCCGGAAATGATGCGTGTCGCACCTGTGAAGACCTGGCGAAGTGGTTCGTGGATGCGGGCGTCCGCGTTCGCCCTTGCCGCCCTTGTCGCCCTTCCTCTGACCTCGACCGAGGCGCTCGCGCAGGCCCCCGTGGTCACGCTGAGCAAGACCGTGGTCGCGCCTGGCAGCGCGACGATCGTCACAGTGACCGGCGCCCCCGGCGAGAATTTCGCGATCCTCGGCAGCTCCAAGGGATCGGGGTTCGCCTACGGCGGCGTGCAGTTCTCGGTAGGCGCCGACTTCGTGCTCCTCGCGTTCAGCAGCCTCGATGGCAGCGGCCGCGCGGTGGTCAGCGTGACGCCGCCGTTCAGCGGCACCGAACTCGACCGGTATTACATCCAGGTTGCGACTTCGCCGTCGCCGGCCTTCCAGCCGCTCCGCGTGTCGCCGGGGCTGGTGCTGCTGAACGCCGACCTGAGCGGCCTCGCCGCCGCGATCGGCGCGGGCCCG
>JALHON010000098.1 GCA_022842985.1 Acidobacteriota bacterium
GCGGCCCGTGGCCGCCGTGGACCGGCCGCCGGTGCCGCGGCTGCTCGGTGTCTTCACGGCGTGGGCCGGGACGCTGCCGGCCGTGGACGGACTGGCCGTCGGCAGCCTCTCGGGTCTCGCCTACGACGCGGCCAGCCGGCGCTGGGTGGGGGCGAGTGACGAAATCCGCTCGCCGCGGCTGGTCTGGTTCGACGTGGACCTCCGGCCCGCGCTCGGGCTGGCGCCGGCCGGTGTGACGAAGATCGCGCTCGCGCCCGGCGTGCCGGCCGACACGCTCACCGCGCTCGACATGGAAGGGCTCGTGGTGTTCCCCGACGGCTCGTTCGCGGTGTCGCACGAGGGGCACATCGACACCCAGCGCGTGGCGCGGCAGCCGCGCGTGCTCATCGTGACGCGCGACGGCGTCGTGACCGACGTCGTGCGGCCGCGCGCGCGCTTCGCGATCGATCCGGCGGACCGCTCCCGCGGTGTGCGTCACAACCTCGGATTCGAGAGCCTGACGCGCACGCCGGACGGACGCCTGCTCGCCGCGAACGAGCAGCCGCTCGCGCAGGACGGGCCGCTCACCGACACCGGCGCGGGAGGCGTGGTGCGCATCGCGGAGTTCGTGCGCGGCGTGGACGGACGCTGGGCTCCCGGGCGCGAGTGGCCGTACCGCCTCGAGCCCACGCCCATCGTGGCCGGCTACGACCGTCCGTGCGAGGACGGCCAGAACGGCGTGTCGTCGTTCGTGGCGCTCAGCGACACGACGCTGCTCGCCGTGGAGCGCGCGTGCCTGCTCGGCGCGGCGGGGGCGCCGGCGTTCAACCCGGTGCGCCTCTACGAGCTGACGCTCACGGGCGCCGACGACATCTCGGGCCTCGACGCGCTGGCGGGGAGGTCGCCGGTCACTGTGCGCAAGCGCCTCGTGCTGGACCTGGCCAGCTGGCGCGCCGATCTGCCGGCGTCGCTCGCCACCGGGTCGAACATCGAGGGCATCGCACTCGGTCCGCCGGGCCCGAAGGGCGAACGCACGGTGATGCTCGTGAGCGACGACAACTTCCGCGCCACGCAGACCACCGCGTTCCTCTGGCTCGCCCTGGAGTAGCGACCCGGGGTCAGACCCCTTACGAAACGCGTATGGGGTCTGACCCCGCGCTCCCGCGCCGGACCGCCGCGCTACAACTGGAGGCGGTAGCCGATGCCGCGCACGGTGACGATGAGCGTCGGCTTGGCCGGGTCGGCCTCGAGATAGCGCCGCAGGCGCACGATGAAGTTGTCGATGGCGCGCGTGTCGGTGTCTTCGTGCAGACCCCACACGTCTTCGAGAATCGCCTTGCGCGACACGACCTGGCCGGCGTGGCGCACGAGATACGCGAGCAGGTCGGCCTCCATCACGGTGAGGCGGTAGGCGCGGCCGTTGGCGTGCAGCTCGAGCGCGCGCAGGTCCAGCCGATGTCCGGCAAATCCGATGACGTCAGATGCCACGGCCGGCGCCGCCGGCGTCTTTGCCGGTTCGGTCGGGCCACGCAGCCAGGCGCGCCGGCGCAGCAGCCCTTTCACGCGCGCCAGCAGGATGGCGAGCTCGAACGGCTTCGGCAGGTAGTCGTCGGCGCCGCTCTCGAATCCATGCAGCACGTCTTCCGGCCGGGCCCGCGCGGTGAGCATGAGGATCGGCACGAAGTCGCTCTCGCCACGCAGCGTGCGCGCCACGTCGAAGCCGTCCATGCGCGGCAGCATGACGTCGAGCACCACCACGTCGTAGGCGCCGCGTTCGGCCCGCAGCACCTCGAGTCCTTCCACGCCGTCGCCGGCGATGCGCACCTCGTGGCCGTCGGCCTCGAGATTGAAACGCAGGCCGTCGGCGAGGTGCCGTTCGTCTTCCACGATGAGGATGCGGCTCACGACGCGCCTCCCGCCGCCTTCGGCAGTTCGAGCGTGAAGGTGGCGCCCGTGCCTTCGCCCTCGCTCTCGGCGAAGACGCGCCCGCCGTGCTGCCGCGCAATCGAACGCACGATGTAGAGGCCGAGGCCCGTGCCCTTCACCGAGAAGCCGCGCGCCTGGAAGCGGTGGAAGCGGTTGAAGATGCGGCGCAGCTGCCGCCGCGGGATGCCGACGCCGCGATCGCGCACGCGCACCCACAGCGTGTCGGGCGACGGCGCGGCCAGTTCCACCGTGATCTTGACGCCCGTGGCCGAGTACTTCACGGCGTTGTCGAGCAGGTTGCCGATGGCCGTGCGCAGTTCGTCGACGTCGCCATCCACGATCATCGGCGCGCCGGGCGCCTCGCCGGCAAGCGCCACGGCCTCGTCGCCCAGATGGTGACGCCGTCGCGTCATCTCGATGCACTCGCGGGCGAGCGCGCCGAGGTCCACCGGCGCGCGGTGCGCGAGCCGCCGCCGCTGGCTGGCGACGCCGGCCCGCAGCACCTGCTCGACGGTGTACTGCAGGCGCGAGGTGTCGTCGAGCATCACCTTGTAGAACTCCTGCCGCTGCGCCTCGGAGAGCTCGCGCGCCTGCAGCGTCTCGAGATACAGGCGAATCGACGCGATCGGCGTCTTGAGTTCGTGGGTGACGGCGTTCAGGAAGCTGTCCTGCTGCTCGGTGCGGCGCAGTTCCCGCACCAGGAACACGGTGTAGACGATGATGCCGGCGATGATGAGCGCGAAGGCCAGCGCGCCGAAGACGAGCGGCAGCATCTGCCGTCCCGACCCGAGCATCCAGCCGATGTTCAGCGACACCGCCGCCGCGACGAGCACGACGCACAGGACGATGAAGACGACGGTGGCCGTCTGACGGCGGGTCATGGACACATTCTAGGGGCTAGGGGGGGGGGCGGGGGCACGGGGGACTGGGGACTGGGGACTGGGGACTGGGGACTGGGGACTGGGGACTGGGGCGTGCCCGTACAGACGAAGGGCCCGGCGAGGCGCCGGGCCCTTGCAGTCTCTTGTCGTCTGGCAGCGGGACGGCCGCATACGCGCCGGCCCCCAGCCCCCAGCCCCGAAGCCGCCGGCCATCGCGGGCGCGAAGCGCCCGCTAGACCACTGGAGCGGCTTCGCTGATGTCCACCGCGTCGGGCGATTCCTGCGGCACGATTTCCGCCGCGTCCTTCGGCATGCGCGCTACCTTCAGGTCCCACGCGAGGCCGAGCTTCTCGAGCGTCTTGATCTGGATGTAGTTCAGGTCGAACTCGTACCACGCCAGGCCGTGGCGCATCGAGACGGGGTGCGCGTGGTGGTTGTTGTGCCAGCCCTCGCCCCAGGCGAGCAGGCCCACCCACCACAGGTTGCGCGAGTCATCGCGCGTGCGGAAGGTGCGATAGCCCCACATATGGGTGGCCGAGTTCACGAGCCAGGTCGCGTGCAGGCCGAACGTGGTGCGGAAGAAGACGCCCCAGAGCACGTAGGGCAGACCGCCGTAGGCGAGGAGCGCGAGGCCCACCACCACCTGCGGGATCCAGTGCCAGGTCGTGAGCCACACGTGGTACTTGTCCTTGCTCAGGTCGGGCACGTAGCGCTGCAGGATCTGCGTGTCGTGGTGCATCGCCTGGCCGAACATGATCCAGCCGATGTGCGCCCACCACGCGCCTTCCTTCGGCGTGTGCGGATCGCCGTCCTTGTCGGAGAGCTGGTGATGGATGCGGTGCGTGGCCACCCAGAAGATCGGGCCGCCCTCGAGCGCGAGCGCGCCGCAGGTGGTCAGGAAGTATTCCACCCACTTCGGGCACTTGTAGCCACGGTGCGTCAGCAGGCGGTGATACGCCATGCCGATGCCCAGGCTGCCGGTGATCCACCAGAGGATGGCGGCCGCCAGGATGGCGCCCGAGTCGATGTAGAAGAACGCCGCGATGGCACCGATGTGGTACACCGTCATCGCGATGAAGGTGATCCAGTTGATGCCGGTCGCGGCCTTGCGGCCGTAGATGGAGGAGATGGGCTTCATACGCCCATTCAGGCTACCGGGATTCCCCGGCCGCGACTGTAATACGACTGTAATAGTTGCGGCGAAGACGCGAAGTGCCTGTGAACACAGGCACTTGCGGGGAGACGGCCTACGAGCGTCCGCGCCAGGGCAGGTGCGCGAGCGAGCCGACGATCGGCGCGTTCGAGATGAGCGACGACATACGGTCGAAGAGACCGTCGGAGCCCACCTTGGCCGCCGCCGGACGCGGCGCCACGAACTGCCCGGTGGCCGGGTCGGCCAGCCGCTGCCAGGTGCGCAGCGTGCGCTCGTCGGTGGCGATGAGCGTGGCGCCGCATTGCACCTTGCGCACCGGACCTGCCGCGGCGGACTTCACCCACACGCGCTGCACGGGGACGCCCATCTTCAGCGCCGGCACGTGCACGACGAACTGCGGCGACAGCTTCGCGCCGCCGGCGGCGTCCACTTCGAGGCGCAGGCCTTCATTGCTCACGTCGAGCAGCACGGCCGGCGCGCCCTCGATGCTGGTGGCCAGCCGGGCCAGGGTCTTCCGGGGCGAGCGGCGCGACGTGCGGCTTTCCGCCTGGGCGAGCGCCACGGCCAGCAGCAGTGCGGGCTCGGTGAGCGGACGCACGTGGAACGACACACCCTTGCGGGCGAGCACCTTTTCGTTCGGATCCCCTTCGTCGCCGATGGCCAGGATCGGGCGGTTGGGATCGCCCTTGCGCATGGCGACGAGGAAGGCGGGTGTCAACAGACTGGCGTCGGCCACGACCAGCACGGGCGGCTGACCGGAGAGCTCCGACGCGACGAAGCAGGCATCTACAAGGACGAGCGGCTCGAAACCCGCGGAACGCAGCCAATCCGCAATGGCGGCGCGTTCGACGGGGCGGGGGCACGCAACACCGACGCGAGGTGACGAAGCCATGACGACCTGACGAGTTTGCAATCGGTTTGCCACGTCGGTCCAAGGGGATTTGCCCGACGGGCCGTGGCGGGAATCCGACACGTGCCCCATACGATACGACAAAACCGTCATCGGGTGCACGGAACCGGATCCCGCGGGCCCGTCGGGCAGCGGCCGGGGGGCCGGAATCTCCCGTGCTACCATCCCGCGCATGCGAAGACTGGCGCTCCTTTCCCTGGTCGTCCTGGCCGCCGGTTCCGTCTCGGCCCAGGGCCCCGCGCCCATCGACTGGACGGCGGTGGACGCCGAGACCCTCAAGCACTTCACCGCCATCATCCAGATCGACTCGACCGACCCGCCGACGACGCCGCCCGGCGTCGAAAAGCCCGTCGTGGACTACCTCCGCAGCGTGCTCGAAGGCGCCGGCATTCCCACGGAAACCATCGCCCTCGACCCGAACCGCCCCAATCTGGTGGCCCGGATCAAGGGCAACGGGAAAAAGCGTCCGCTGCTGCTCATGGCGCACACCGACACGGTGAACGTCGACCTGAAGAAGTGGTCGCACCCGCCCTTCAGCGCCCTGCGCCAGGACGGCTACATCTACGGCCGCGGCACCGTCGACGACAAGGACAACGTGGCCGCCACGGTCATGGCGCTGCTCCTGCTGAAGCGCCAGAACGTGCCGCTCGATCGCGACGTCATCGCCCTCTTCGAGGCGGGCGAGGAAGGCGCCGTGAAGTACGGCATCGCCCACATGACCGACGACGCGCGCTTCCCGAAGATCGAGGCGGAGTACTGCCTGGCCGAGGGGGGCAGCTTCAACCGGCAGGGCGGCAAGGTCACCTTCGCGTCAATTCAGACCCTCGAGAAGATTCCGCGCGCCATTACGTTGACGGCGCGGGGGACCGCCGGCCACGGCTCGGTGCCGCTCAGGACGAACGCCGTCGTGAAGCTCACGTCCGCCGTCTCGGCGGTGGCGACGTGGAAGCCGCCCATCAGCTTCAACGAAACGACCGCCGCCTACTTCAAGCGTCTGGCCAGCATCTCGGAACCGGCCGCCGCCGATCGCTACCGGGCCATCCTCAGTACCGATCGGAAGGTGCAGGATGCCGCCGACGAGTACTTCCTCGACAACGAGCCGCGCCACGCCTCCACCATCCGCACCTCGATCTCGCCCACGATGATCCAGGCCGGCTACCGCACCAACGTCATCCCGTCGGAAGTGCAGGCCACGCTCGACGTGCGCATGATGCCCGACCAGGATCCGGCGGCGTTCCTCGAAATGGTGAAGAAGGTCGTCAACGACCCCAACGTCGAAGTGACCTACGGCGCGCGTGACGTGCGGCCGAACGGCATCTCGCGCCTCAACACCGACGCCTTCGCCGCCATCGAGGCGAACGTGAAGAAGCACTACAACGTGATCACGCTGCCGGCGATGAGCACCGGCGCCACCGACATGGCCTACCTGCGCGCCAAGGGCGTGCAGTGTTACGGCGTGGGCCCGGCGATCGACGTGGAGGACGGCCCGAAGGGGTTCGGCGCCCACAGCGATCAGGAGCGCATCAACGAGGCCGAACTCTACAAGTTCGTGCGCTACTACTACGACGTCGTCGCCGACCTGGCGCGCGCCCGCTGACCTGCCCGAAAGGACTCCCGTGAATCGTCGCACGCTGCTCAGTAACGCCGGACTGGCCCTGGCCGGTCTGGGGATGGGGGCGTGCGCGCCCAGGTCCGCGGCCCGGTCGGCGCCGGCCGCACCCGTCGCGCCGCGCCGGCCGATGGTGCAGCTGCCGCTCGTGCGCGTCTCGGCCGAGCGTGTGATCCGCCAGACGGTGGGCCTCCGGCCGCACCGCCCGTCGGGCTTCGTGCTGAAGTCGGCGACGCTCGACCACAAGACGGTCATCCACAACTTCGGCCACGGCGGCTCCGGCATGTCGCTCTCCTGGGGCACGGCCACGATGGCCGCCGACCTGGCGATGGCGCACGGCGAACGCCGCGCGGCGGTGCTCGGCTCGGGCGTCGTGGGTCTGACGACGGCCCGCATGCTGCAGCGGCGCGGCTTCGCGGTGACCCTCTATGCCGAGCGCGTGCCCCCGGACGTCACGTCCAACTGGTCGCTCGCCTCGTGGACGCCCACCTCGGGCCTCGTCGAGTTCGCGAAGCGCACCCCCGAGTGGAGCGCGCAGCTCGTGCAGGCGGCCGAGATCGCCTATCGCCAGCTGCAGTTCATGGCCTCGCCGCGCTACGGCATCTCGTGGATCATGAACTACGCGCCCACGGAGTCGGCCGAATCGGCGCGCGGGGAGAACGCGCTGCTGCCGCGGCACCTGAACAGCGAGCAGACGCTGCTGCAGCCCGGCGAGCATCCGTTTCCCACGACCTACGCCATCGAGCGCCCGGAGATGCGCATCGAGCCGAACATCTACCTGCCGGCGCTGATGGACGACGTGCTGGCCTTCGGCGGGCACATCGTCATCCGCAAGTTCGAGACCACGCGCGACGTGATGGCGCTCTCCGAGAACCTCATCGTCAACTGCACGGGCCTCGGCGCCAAGGCGCTCTTCGGCGATGACGAACTCATGCCGCTCAAGGGCCTGCTCGTGCTGCTGCCGCCGCAGCCCGAGGTGCACTACAGCACGAGCGGCGGCTGGAACATCCCGGCCGACCAGCGCGGTCTCTTCGTGCACATGATGCCGCGCACCGACGGCATCGTCCTCGGCGGCACGTCGGAACGCGGCGTCGGTACGACCGACGTGAACGAAAAAGAGAAGGCCCGCATCATCGGCAATCACATCACGCTCTTCGCGGCGATGAAGCCGCCGACGGGCCATCCGCCGATGGCGCCGGCGCCGCCGCGCCGATGAGCGCCGGCCAGCCGGCAGCCGTCACACCGGGCACACGGTCCGGGCTCGCCCGCGAGATGGGCTTGCTCGGGCTCACCGCCACCGGCATCTGTTCGATGGTGGGCGCCGGGCTGAACGTCATCCCGTTCATGATCCAGCGCAACGTGCCCGGCATCGGGCCGAACGTGCTGACGGCGTTCCTGCTCGGGGCCGTGCCGGCCGTCTTCGCCGGCCTGGCCTACGCCATCCTCGCCTCGGCGATGCCGCGTGCCGGCGGCAGCTACATCTACGCCAGCCGGTCGCTCTCGCCGTATCTCGGCTTCATCGCGTCGTTCTCGCAGTGGTTCTCGCTGTGCGTGGCGATCGGTGTCGTCTCGTACGTGATCACGCCGTTCCTGCGCGACATCGCCGTGGCGCTCGAGTGGACGGGCGCGGTGGCCACGCTCGAATCGGGCGGCGTGCGCCTGACCATCGCGCTCGGCTTCCTGTGGGCGGCGGCCGCGGTGAACCTGCGCGGCGTGAAGGCCTACGAGCGGCTGATGGTGCCGCTCATGTTCCTCACCTTCGCGCTCGGCGCGGTGGTCGTGGTGGCCGGCTTCTCGCACACGCAGGCGGAGTTCCTGGCGGCGCTCGCCGCCCGCGGCTCCACCGTGTCGCTCACCGCCGAGGCGTCGCCGCTCGGCTCGGTGCTGCTGCCGGCCTCGGCCCTGCTCTTTGCCTCGTTCATCGGCTTCGACTCGATCGCGCAGGCCGGCGGGGAAGCGAAACACCCGAGCCGCGATCTGCCGCTCGCCATCTTCATCGCCGTGGGCTCGGTGGCGGTCTTCTATTTCCTCTTCACGGCCGCCGTGTATCACGCCGTGCCCTGGCAGTACGTGGCGGCCGAAGCGCGCGTGCGCGACGTGACCGCGCCGGGGCTGCTCGGCTACGTGCTGCCGCCCTTCTGGACGGTGGTCATCGTGTCGAGCGCCGCCGTGGCGCTCATCAAGGACCTGCCGGCGATGCTGCTCGGCGTGTCGCGGCTGATGTTCGCGTGGGCGGAAGACGGCATCTTCCCGCAGGCGGTCTCGCGCGTGCATCCGCGGCTGCGCACGCCGCACATCGCCATCATCGCCAGCGCCGGCATGGCCACGCTCGGCGTGCTCGGCAGCCACTTCGCCGGCGACTTCTTCCTCGGGGTCGACATCCTCGTGACGTCGATGCTCGTGAACTTCCTGCTGATGGCGCTCTCGGTGCTGGCGCTGCCCTCGACCAATCCCACGCTCGCGGCCCATGTCTCGGTGCTGCCCTCGCGCCGCCAGCAGGTGCCAGTGGCCGTGGCCGGCATCGCCGTGCTGGCGCTCTTCCTCGCCGTGCACACGTGGAAGGACCTGACCGGTCCGGCCGCGGCGTGGTACTTCCGCTCGACGCCCGTGTGGGCGGTCGTGATGGCCCTGGGCACCATCGTCTACCTGCGGGAGACCCGCGCGCTCGCCGCCCGCGGCGTCGATCTCGCCGCGCGCTTCGCCACCCTGCCGCCCGAATAGTCAGGAGACTGCCGCCCGTGTCCGTCATCAGCCGCACCACCCTTGCGCCAGGCCTCGAGATCTCGCGTGTCGTCACCGGCCTGTGGCAGATCGCCGACATGGAGCGCGACGGCCGCACCATCGATCTCGATGCCGCGGCCTGGGCGATGACGCCCTATATCGACGCCGGCTTCACGTCGTTCGACATGGCCGACCACTACGGCTCGGCCGAGATCATCGCCGGCAGGTGCCGCGCGCTCGGCGATCCGGCGCGGCTGCAGCTCTTCACGAAGTGGGTGCCGAAGCCGGGCCCGGTCAGTGCCGCCGACGTGCGCGCCGCTATCGTTCGCTCGCTCGAGCGTCTGGCGATGCCGGCGATCGACCTGCTGCAGTTCCACGCGTGGAACTACGCCGACCCGTCGTGGCTCGACGCACTCTTCCATCTGCAGGACCTGAAGCGCGAGGGGCTCATCCGCCAGATCGGCCTGACCAACGTGGACGCCGCGCACCTGCGGGTCGTGCTCGCGAGCGGCATCGAGGTGGTGTCGAACCAGGTGAGCTGCTCGCTCATCGATCGCCGCGCCGCCGGCCGGCTGGCGGCCGTGTGCGCCGAGTTCGGCGTGGGGCTGCTCGCCTACGGCACCGTGTGCGGCGGCTGGCTGAGCGAGAAGTGGCTCGGCAGGGACGAACCTGCCTGGGAGACCGAGGGCACGTGGTCGCAGATGAAGTACGGGCGTTTCATCCGCGAAGCCGGTGGCTGGCCCGCGCTCCAGCGTGTGCTGCGCGCGGCGAAGGACGTGGCCGCGCGTCACGACGTGTCGCTCACGAACGTGGCGACGCGCTTCATCATGGAGCAGCCGGGCGTGGCCGCCGTCATCGTCGGCGCGCGTCTGGGCGAGCGCGCGCACATCGACGACAACCAGCGGCTGTGCAGCTTCCAGCTCACGAGCGATGACCGCGCCCACCTCGAGGCGGCCATCGCCACGCTCACGCCGATCCCCGGTGACTGCGGCGACGAGTACCGCGTGCCGCCGTTCCTCACGGCGTCCGGGGACCTCAGCCATCACCTCGACTCGTTCCCGCCGCCGTTCGAGGTGCGGCCGGGTCCGAACGGCACGACCAAGTGCTTCAGCGGCACGCCGTGGGAACCGCTGGCTGGCTACTCGCGGGCCACGCGCAGTGGCTCGCGCATCCACGTCTCGGGCACCACCGCCACACACGGCAGCCGGCTCATCGGCGGCACCGACGCGGCGGCGCAGACCCACGCCGTCATCGACAAGATCGCCGGCGCGCTGCAGTCGCTCGGCGGCCGGCTCGAGGACGTCGTGCGCACGCGGGTCTTCGTCTCGAACGTCGCGCACTGGGAAGCGGTGTCGCGCGCGCACGGCGAACGCTTCGCGCGCATCCAGCCGGCCAACACGCTCGTCGAAGCCCGTCTCATCGGCGACGAGTACCTCGTCGAGATCGAGGCCGAGGCAGAGCTGGGGGCCAGGGACTAGAGGCTGGGGGCTGGGGCGTGCAACGTCACACGTTCGCATCGCCGCTTCGTCGGCGATGCACGGGCCCCGCTTGTCAGCGACTCCTTTTGCGGCGTGACGCAACCCGCCCCAGTCCCCAGCACCCAGCCCCCAGTCCCTACTAGAATCCCCGCATGCAGATCGGGAACACGCCGCTCGTCCGCCTC
Organism: Acidobacteriota bacterium; assembly: GCA_022842985.1. Lineage (GTDB taxonomy): Bacteria > Acidobacteriota > Vicinamibacteria > Vicinamibacterales > UBA2999 > CADEFD01. The sequence continues at coordinate 10,843 of JALHON010000098.1, forward strand.
GAAAAGGTCACGCCCGAGAACGGCGTCGAGATCTGGGTGAAGTGGGAGGGCGCCAATCCCACCGGCAGTATGAAGGACCGGATGGCGCTCTCGATGGTGCAGGGCGCCATCGCGCGCGGCGAACTCGCGCCGGGCGGCCGGCTCATCGAGTGGACCGGCGGCAGCACCGGCAGTTCGCTCGCCATGGTCTGCGCGACGCTTGGCGTACGCGCGCACTTCGTGTCGTCCGACGCCTTCTCGGAAGAGAAGCTGCAGACGATGCGGGCCTTCGGCGCGACGCTCGACGTGCTGCCCTGCGAGGGCGGCAAGATCACGGCGGGCCTGATGCAGCGCATGGACGCGCGCGTGCGCGAGCTCACGAGCGAACCCGGCACGTTCTGGACGCGTCAGTTCACGAACCCCGACAACCCGCGCGGCTACGCGCCCATGGCCGACGAGATCGTGGACGCGCTCGGTGGCCGCGTCGACGAGTTCGTGATGATGGTGGGCACCGCGGGCTGCTTCTCGGGGAACGCTGCCCGGCTCAAGGCGCGCGTGCCCGGTGTGCGCTGCGTGGCGGGTGAGCCGGCCGAAAGCCGCGCGCTCTCTGGACTCGCGCCCACCGGCGGGCATCGCATCGAAGGCACCGGGCCAGGGTTCGTGCCGGGGAACTACAGCGCCGACCTTGCGGACGCGGTGCTGGCCGTGACCGACGCCGATGCGATGGCCACGGCGCGCCGTCTGGCGCGCGAGGAGGGCATCTGGGGCGGCACCTCGTCGGGCGCGAACGTGTGGATGGCGCTGCAGCGCGCCAGGGCGCTGCCGCCCGGCGCCCGCATCGTGACCACGATCTGCGATTCCGGTCTGAAGTACCTGGCCGGCCCGCTCTATCGCGACTGACGGAGCTGACGCCGTGGCCGAGACATTGTGGCTGTCGTGCCAGGTGGACTACGCGTGCCGCCACAGCGGTGCGTGCTGCCGCGCCGGCTGGCCGCTGCCGGTGGAAGCGCGCGTCGTCGCGGCGATCGATGCGGCCGTCACGGGCGGCCGCGTGCCCACGGTGGATGGATCGGTCGTGTGGCTGCAGGAGTCGGCGGAGGCGCCTGAGGGCATGGCCGGCACGTTCCGTCTCGCGGGTGGCGCGTGTGTGTTCCATGTCGCGCGCGAATCCGGCGGCGAGACGGTGTCGAGCGCCCGGCATTGCGCCGTGCATGCCACGCTGGGCCACGAGGCGCTGCCGTCGAGTTGTCAGCACTTCCCGCGCGTGTGTCTGGTGGACGGACGCGGCGTGCGCGTGGCGCTCTCGCACTTCTGTCCGACCGCCGCGACGATGCTCGTGGATGCCACGCGCCCGGTCACGATCGTGGCGGGTCCCGCCGCCGTGCCCGGGGGCGGAGTGCCCGAGGGCCTCGACGTGCGTGACGCGCTGCCGCCGCGCCTGAGCGAGCGCGTGCTGATGGACCTCGACGCGCTCACGGCGTGGGAGGCGCATGTGGTCCACGCGCTCGCGGGGCCCTCGGCGTGGCCCGGTGCGGTGGAAGACGTACTCGCGCAGCTCGCCGCGCAGGCGGCGGATCTTTCGCGATGGACGCCTGGCGACGGCCCGCTCGTTGACGCGATCGGCGCGATTGTGCGTCAGCCCGTGGCCGCGGATGATGCCGCGCGCTCTGACAGCACAGGCGCGGCCTGGACGCCAGAGGCCGCCTGGGCGCTCGGCGCCGAGGCGTGCCGCGCGCCGTGGACGTGGCCGGCATTGCCGGCGAATCTCCCGGCGCTCGACGCGCGCTGGGTGGCGCCGGCGTGGCCGTATGTCGCACCCGTCGTGCGGCGTTATCTCGCGGGCAAGGCGTTCGGCGCGTGGGTCACCTACCAGGCCGACGCCACGCAGGCGCTCGCCGCCTGGCTCTCGCTCGCGCTCACGGTGCTGCGCGTCGAGTGCGCGCGTGCCTGCGCCGAGGGCCCGCGTCCGCTCGATCGCGAGCGGCTCGTGACGGCGGTGCGCCAGGCGGATCTGCTGCTCGTGCACTACGCCGACTGCGCCATCGTGGCCGGCGGGCTCTTGACTCGGGGGCAGGCGTGACCGAGGATGCAGCGGTATCTCTCGAAGGAGTGACGATGACACGGCACCTGGCACGCACCCTGCTCACCCTGACGGCGGCGGCCGTCCTCACCACGGCCTGCGCCCCTGGTGCGAACGTCGAGGCCCAGGCGCCGGCGGCCGCGCCGGTGAAGCCCAACCCGCTGCCAGGCGTCACGAAGAGCCTCGATGAGCTCAGGGCCGAGATGTTCCACGTGGGCGCCGGCAAGCGCCTCAAGCCGGCCGAGTGGCCCGGCGGCAATCGCGTGGCCGTGGCCCTCTCGTTCGACGTCGACAACGCCACGATGGCCCTCTCGCAGGGCAATCTCGATTACGAGGTGCTGTCGCGTGGCGAGTACGGCGCGGTCGATGGCCTGCCGCGCATCCTGCGCCTGCTCGACAAACAGAAGGTGCCGGCGTCGTTCTTCATCCCGGCGGTGAGCTCGCTGCTGCATCCGCAGATGATTCCCGACATCCTGTCGCGGAAGGTGCACGAGATCGGCATCCACGGCTGGATCCACGAGCGCCTCCCGGTGCTCAACGACGAGAAGGAAGAACAGCGCCTGCTCGACCAGTCGATCGAGACGCTCACCAAGGCGATGGGGAAGCGGCCCGTGGGGTACCGCGCGCCGTCGTGGAAGTTCAGCAAGTACACCCTGGCGCAGATCAAGGCCGCCGGCTTCCTCTACGACAGCAGCCTGATGGCGAGCGACGACGCCTACGAGATCAACCTCGACGGCAAACCCACGGGGCTCGTGGAGCTGCCGATCGAGCGCATCGTGGACGACGCGCCCTACTTCGGCGCCGCCGACGGCTCGATGCCCTCGCCCGAGCACGTGCTCGAAGTGTTCCGCTCGGAGTTCGACGTCGCCTGGGACGAACGCGGTCTCTACGTCCTCACGATGCATCCGCACTACATGGGGCACCGGTCGCGCGTCGCCATCCTCGACCGCCTCATCACGCACATGAAGAGCAAGGGCGGCGTGTGGTTTGCCACCCACGAAGACATCGCGAAGCACCTGAAGGGGATGCTCGACGCCGGCAGCAACTGAGCGAGCCATCCGCAACTGCCCAGCCAGCCGTGGACGCTGGCACCGGCCGCGCCCCCATGACGGGCGACGTGCACTATCAGGGCCGCGAGTCGAGCTGAGCCCGCCCGCAGGACGCGTCAGCGGTGACGGTGGCGCCGCGGGCGGCTGCGGGTAGAATGCGCGGCGGGAGATCGCATGACCCGACTCGACGCCCTCAGACTCACCGTGGCCGCCACGCTCGTCACCACCGCCATCGGCGGCGCGCTGCTGGCCTCGCAGCGGTCGGCGGCCGCGATGGCCACGGCCGCGGGACAGTTCCTCGACAGCCTCACGCCGGATCAGCGGGCGAAGGCCGCCTTCGCCTTCGGCAGCGACGATCGGCTGCGCTGGCACTTCATCCCCAACGAGACCTTCCCGCGCCGTGGGCTGATGCTCAAGGACATGACCGAGCCGCAGCGGCGGCTCGCCCACGACCTGTTGCGCACGGGCCTGAGCGCGTCCGGTTACCGCAAGGTCACGACCATCATCGGGCTCGAAGACGTGCTGAAGGTCGTGGAGGCCGGTGGCCGCTTCGCGCGGAACAAAGAGGAGTACTTCTTCTCGATCTTCGGTACGCCCGGCGCCAAGGGCGCGTGGGGCTGGCGCGTCGAGGGGCATCACGTGTCGGTGCGCTTCACGATCAGCGACGGCTCGGTGGCAAGCCAGGTGGCCAGCTCGCCGATGTTCCTCGGCAGCAATCCCGCCGACGTGCGCGAGGGCCCGCAGAAGGGCACGCGAGTGCTTGGCGAAGAAGAGGACGCGGCGCGCGCGCTGCTGCAGGCGCTCACACCCGAGCAGCAGAAGACGGCCATCATCAGCGCGACCGCGCCGACGGACATCCTGACGATGAACAAGAACGACATCACCCCGCTTCCGGCCGAGGGGATTCTGTACTCGGCGCTGCAGCCGGCGCAGCAGGCGATGCTCGTGCGGCTCCTCGAGGTCTACACCTCGACGATGGAGGCCGATGTGGCGGCCGAGCGGATGGCCGTGGCCCGGCGCGGCGGTCTCGAACAGGTGCGCTTCGCATGGGCCGGCGGCGTCACCCGCGGCGAGAAGCACTACTACCGCGTGCAGGGGCCGACGTTCCTCATCGAGTTCGACAACACGCAGAACGACGGCAACCACGTCCATTCGGTGTGGCGCGACTTCAACGGCGACTTCGGCCGCGACGTGCTGCGCGACCACCTGGCGGCGGTCGCGCACTGATCCTGACGGCCGGCGCGGCTGCGCCGGCCGTACTTACTCGCGGGGCGGCTTGGCCACCTTCACGGTGAACTGCTCACCGCGAATCGACGCGCCCTTCATCGCCTTCATCACCTGCGCCGCAGCGTCACCGGCCACTTCGACGAGCGACGAGTGCGGCAGGATGGTGATGGCGCCGAGCTCACGCGAGGTGATGCCGGCTTCGCCGGTGATGGCGCCCACGAGATCGCCCGGGCGCACGCCCTGCGTGCGGCCCACGCTGAACGAGAGCACCACGGCGCCGGCGAGCGGCGTCTGCGCGCGCGGCGGACGCGCCTCGCGCGTCTCACGCGGCGCGTAGGGCCGCTCGGGC
>JALHON010000099.1 GCA_022842985.1 Acidobacteriota bacterium
CGGACCTGGGGCCGCCTTCGCGGCGCCGCCCTCGATGGCCGCGCCCGTGCCCGGCCAGACCTTCGAAGTGCGCGCCCGCCTCGCCAATCGCGGCCGCCGCGCCGTGGCGCCGGCCGAGGTCACACTCGAGACGTCCACCGGCTGGACGGCGACGGCATCGGGTGCGACGGGGATCGCCGAGTCGGTGGCGCCGCACGATCAGCTGGCGCGCCGCTTCACGGTGGCCGTGGCGCCCACGGCGCCGATCAGCACGAAGCCGTACTTCCGCCGCAGCGGCCTGCAGGAGAGCCGCTACACGCTCGACGATCAGGCGCAGTTCGGGCGCGCGGCCTCGGCCCCGCCGCTCGTGGCCGTGGCCCGCTACGTGGTCGAAGGCTCGCCGGTGACGATGCGCGAGGTGGTGAAGCGCCGCGAGGCCAAGCTGCCCTACGGCGACGTGCTGCGCGAGGTGCGCAGCGTGCCGCGGCTCGGCGTCACGGTGTCACCCGGCGCCGCCGTGATTCCGCTTGCGAGCACGACGAAGCGCGTCGAGCTCACCGTGGACGTCGTGCACAACGCCGAGGAGGCGACCTCCGGCGCCGTCACGCTCACCGTGCCGCAGGGGTGGACCTTGACGCCGCGGGAGCAGGCGTTCACGTTCGCCCGCGCCGGCGAGCGTGCCAGCTACCGCTTCACGGTGGCGGCGAGTGCCATCGACGCGAAGCCCTACCGCGTGGAGGCGGTGGCGACGGCGGCGGGGCAGTCGTACCGCGAAGGCTACGAGGTCATCGACCAGCGCGATCTCGAAGTGCGGTATCTCTACCGCCCGTCCACCGTGGAGGTGCGCGGCATCGACGTCACGGTGCTCTCGAACCTGAAGGTCGGGTATGTCATGGGCGTCGGCGATCAGGTGCCGCAGGGGCTCACGCAGCTCGGCGCGCAGGTCACGCTGCTCGGCGAACGCGAGCTCGCGTCGAGCGACCTCTCGCAGTTCGATGCCATCATGACCGGCACGCGCGCCTACGCCGTGCGCGAAGACCTCAAGACCTACAACACGCGCCTGCTCGAGTACGTGAAGGCCGGCGGCAACATGATCGTGCTCTACAACACCGCCGAACTCGTGCCGAACCGCTACGCGCCGTTCCCGGCCGACAATCCGCGCAACTCGGAGGAAGTGTCCGAGGAAGATTCACCGGTCGAGATCCTGGCGCCGGCGCACCAGGCGTTCACGTGGCCGAACCGCATCACGAAGGCCGACTTCGATGGCTGGATGGAACAGCGCGGCTCGAAGTTCTTCAGCACGTGGGACAAGGCCTACACGCCGATGATCGCCACCTTCGACAAGGGCCAGGCACCGCAGCAGGGCGGCTGGCTCACGGCCACGCACGGCAAGGGCACGTATACGTACTTCGCCTACGCGCTGCACCGGCAGCTGCCCTACGGCGTGCCGGGGGCCTACCGCATCACCGCCAACCTGCTCGCCCTCGGCAAGCGTCCGCCGCGCTAATCGTTTGTCTTCGCCCTGTCCCGTTTGGCACGAAATCTGCGCACGAAGCGTGCCAAACGGGACAGGGCGGAGACAATTAGCTGGCGAGGCCTCGCAGGCGCTCGAAGTCCACGGCCGTGGGGTGACCGTCGAGTTCGGTCGGGCGATGGTCCGTGCCCGAGACGAAGGCGGCGACGAGCGGCTCGCCGAGCGGTGTGACGCTGACCACCGCGCGCGAGTGCGGCAGCTGCACGAGCCGCACGCGCGTGGACGGGAAGTCGGGGGCGTGGCGCAGTGGCGCCACGTAGTCGCCGCGCAGCGTGACGGTGTCGCCGTCCACGAAGCGCAGGTACATCACCGGCGGCTCGATGACGATGCCCACGGCCTCGTTGACCTCGACGACCCGCTCGTCCACCTCGCCGTCGAGCAGGTCGTCGTCGAGCCGCGCCCGCGTGCGCAGGAACGCCCCGATCGACGTGTAGAGCGCCGTGGTGACGGCGGCGCCGAACGCGCCCACGCCGATGAACGCGGCCCAGCGGCCGGGCTCGTCCACGCCGGTCAGCCACAGGACCAGATAGATCGGCAGTCCGGCGAGCACCACCGCCGGCACCGCGGCGAGGATGCCGTTCAGCGGCGCCAGCGCCACATCGCCCCACGGAAACCGCGGCGCTGCGGCCCGGCGTTCGGCGTCGGTCATCGGCCGGCGCGTGACGGTGGTCACGGCATCTGGCCGCTCATGCCGTGGCGGCGCGTCCCCGGCTGAACACCAAGTAGGCGGCGACGCCGGCGAGCAGGAACGCGAACGAGAACACGATGCCGTCCCGCGGCCCCGTGAAGAAGATGAAGAGCCAGAGGCTGCCCGAGAGCACCGCCGGCCACGGGTAGAGCGCCATCGTGAACGGCTGTGGCACATCGGGCCGGTAGCGTCGCAGCAGCACCACCGCCGCGCACTGCCAGATGAACTGCAGCAGGATCTGCACCTGCACGAGCCAGCTCACGATCTGCCCGAGCGAGAAGAAGCAGAACGGGATGGCGATGAGCCCGATCGTCGCGAGCGACACGTCGGGGAAGTGCTTGGTGGGATGCACGTGAGCGAAGAGGCGGAAGAAGTTGCCGTCTTTCGCCGCCGCGTACGGGATGCGCGAGTAGCCGAGGATGAGCGCGTAGAGCGACGACGCCGACACGAACAGGATGAGCGCCGTCATGGCGATGCCGGCCAGGCGCCCCGACTCGGGATCCGTGAACGTGCGCTGGATGAAGAGCGACGCGATGGTGCGCGACGTCTTCACTTCGGTCCACGGGATCATGCCGACGATGACCGTGGTCATCACGATGTAGATGACCGCCACGAGCAGCGTCGAGAGCACGATCGAGCGCGGGATCGTGCGGCCCGGGTCCTTCACCTCGTCGCCCAGGTTGCAGATCTGGTTGTAACCGCCGTAGCTGTACATCGCCAGGATGGCGGCGGCGCCGATGCTGCGGAAGAGACCGCCGTCGAAGGCGTAGGCCTCGGGCGGGAAGTCGAACGCCTGCGCCGGGGAGAAGTTCACGAGGCCGGCCACGATCACCCAGCCCACCGTGCCGAGCACCACGGCCAGCATCACCACGGCCAGCCGCCCGATGCCGCTGATGTGCCGCCACAGCAGGGCCGTCGTCGCCACGCACACCGTGGCGGCGACGAGGTTGTGCTGCAGCGGTGACATCGTGGTCCACACGAACTGCAGGTAGTCGGCGAAGCCGACCGCGCCGCTCGCCACCGAGAGCGGCGCGACCAGCAGTGTCTGGAAGATGAACAGGAACGACATCAGGCGGCCGAGCCCGAACGGCTGGAACGCCTCGCGCAGGTAGACGTAGCCGCCGCCGCTGCCGGGCAGCGACGCCCCGAGCTGCGCGTAGACCATGCCGTCGGCCAGCGCCAGGACGAGGCCGGCGAGCCAGGCGTAGATGACGTGCGGCCCGTTCATCGCCGCGACCATGAACGGGATCGTCAGGAACGGCCCGACGCCCACCATGCTGATGATGTTGGTGGCCGTGGCCTGCAGCATCCCGATCGCGCGATCGAGACCCGGGCCGGCCGGGCCCCCGGCTGCGCCGGTCGCGTGGCCGCGCGTGGCGTCGGTGCTCATCGCGGCAGCAGCGCGTCCACGAGCTGTTCGGCGAGTTCGCGCGTGTGCACGAGCGGGTTGAGCGCGAGCGCGTCGACGGCATCGGCCCGCGAGCCGCTGACCGCCGCCTGCACGGTGGCGCGTTCGTAGACCTTCACGCGCGTGACGAGGTCGCGCGCGTGATCCGGCACGGCGGCCACGGGCCGGGCGTGGGGTCCCTCGCGATCCACCACACACGGCGTCTCGATGATGTCGTCGTCCTTCAGGAACGGCAGGATGCCACGATTGCCGACGTTCAGCGGAATGACCGCGCCGGTGTTGCCGGCAATCGCCGAGATGGTCATGAGCGCGATCTTGTCGTAGCCCGAGAGCTCCGCCCAGTCGGGCTTGAGGCGCGGCGTCGTGCTGCCGGATTCGAGCTGCATGTAGCTGGCATCGCGCGCCGCCAGGTACTGCTGATAGCGCAGGATGGGATCGGCGACGCCCTTGCCCAGATCCTCGAAGAGGGAGGCGGTGAGCGCTGCCACGACGCGTCCGCGGCTCGTGCCCGCCTTCTGCAGGTTGGCGAGCGCCACCTCGGGCCGGTAGTAGTAGTAGAGGTATTCGGTGGGCAGCAGGCGCATCTCGCGCAGCCGCTCGCGCTCGAAGAGCGGCGAGCGGTAGGCGGCGTCGAGGCGGCCGTCGTCGTCCCAGAGACGCGCCATCTGCGGCTCGCCCTGGAAGGTCACCTCGCGCAGCCAGCCCAGATGGTTCAGACCGAAGTAGTCGTAGTCGCAGGCGGCGGGCGGCAGCCCGAGCGCGTGCGCCGCGTCTTCGAAGATCTCGGCCGGCGTGTCGCAGATGCCGATGCTCCGCGCGCCGGTGTGCTGATGCACGGCCTGCGAGATGATGCTGACCGGATTGCTGAAGTTGACGAGCCACGCCTGCGGCGCGAGCCGCGCCGTGAGGCGGCCGTACGCGATCATCGCGGGAATCGTGCGCACCGCCATGGCGAAGCCGGCCGGGCCCACCGTTTCCTGCCCGACGACGCCGTGCGCGATGCAGGTGGCTTCATCGGCCGCGCGCTGCGCGATGCCGCCCACGCGGATGCTCGTGATGACGAAGTCGGCGCCGTCGATGCACGGCTCCGGGGCCGCATGCGCGTGCACGGGCACGCCGCCGGCCATCCGCCGCGCCAGATCGGCCACCACGGCCAGCCGCGCCTGATCGATGTCGTAGAGATCGACGCGGTCGATCGTGAGCGTCGAGCGGGCGAAGCCGCCGACGAGCAGCGGCACGCGCACGCCGGCGCCGCCGATGATGGCCAGTTTCACGAAGTCCTCCGGGAAATACGACGGGGTGCGGCACGGCGCGCGGGGGTGCGGCGGGGCCGCAGCAGCGCCGGCAGGTGGCGCGTGGAGGGCAGCCCATCGAGGCCGCCGGGTGTGCGCGTGGAGGCCGCTCCCACGCTGTTGCCGGTGGCCAGGCACGTGGCCGGGCTGGCGCCGCGCAGCCACGCGGCAAGGAAGCCGGCGTTGAAGGCGTCACCGGCGCCGGTCGTGTCGACGGCGTCCACGGCGGGCGCCGGCATCACGACGTCGCCCTCGGCGCGCAGCCAGCGGCTGCCCTGATCGCCGAGCTTCACGACCACGTTGGAGCGCGCGGTGCGCAGGCGCGGGTAGGCGTCGTCGAGTGACGTCGCGTGCGCGTAGAGCGGCGCCTCGAGTTCGTTCAGGAACACGAGATCGAGCGTGTCCATGAGCGCCGCGAGCCCCTCGTCCGCCGCCAGCGATTCGTTCCAGCCGAAATCCCACGACACGGTCACGCCACGGCGGCGCAGCCGCGCGACGAGCCTCGTCCAGGCGGCGAGCGAGCGCGGGCAGAGCGCGAGATGCACGTGCGTGGCCGTGGTCGTCGCCAGCGCCTTCAGGAGCCGCGGTTCGAGCACGGCGTTCACGCCGTTGAAGGTCACGAAGGTGCGGTCGGTGGCGGTCGAGAGCGCGGCGGAGATGGCGTGCGGCTCGTGCGCGCGGCGCAGGTTCGTGACGCGCACCTTCTCGCCCCTCAGGCGGGCCACGGCGGCCGGGCTGAGCGCGCTCACGATGGACGTGCCCACGCCCAGGCGGGCGGCCCCCACGGCGGTGATGACGGCGCCGCCGCCGATCGTGGCGTGGAAGACGTCGGTCTTCACTTCCTCGCCCGGGCCGGGCAGCCGTTCGAGGCCCACGAAGACCAGGTCTTCGAAGGCTTCACCAGCCGTGAGCAGGCGCGCAGCGGGCACGCCGGATTGTATCCCGCGACCGTGCCGCGGGTGCCGCGTGCTGCGGCCGCCTATCGCCCCGGCTGCACCACGCGCAGGCCGTGGGCGCGGGCAGCCTCGGCGAGGCGGGCGTCGTAGGTGACCAACTGAACGTCGCCGCTCGCGGGTGTGAGGGCCGACGCGAGATGGATCGCGTCGAGCGTGCGCATGCCCGGCGGCGCCAGACGGGCCGCCAGCCGCAGTACGTCTGGCGTCACCTTGTGGAGCACGATGCCGTCGAGTGCCTCGATCTCGTCGAAGTCGGGCACGAAGCGGCGCACCGCGCGGCCCACTTCGGCGATCGACAACTCGCTGGCCTCGACGCCGGTGCGGGTGTCGAGGAAGTCGATGAGGGCCTGAGACTCGGGCTCGTGCAGCACCAGCTTCACGATGGCGGACGCGTCGAGAAACGTGGTGGCCATCAGAGACGCTCCTCGCGCAGCTCGTCCAGGATCTCGCTGAGCGGCCGCGCCCCCGGCGGCATCGGCCGCGGCGGCGGCAGGTCGCGGATGGACCGCGTGGCCGGCGTGATGAGCCCCTGCGCGAGCAGGATGTCGTAGCGGCTGGCCGTCGCCGGCACTGGCGTGAGCACGGCCACGACGCGTCCGTGTTCGGTGACCTGCATGGCCACGCCCTGCTTGACCTGCTCGAGGTACACGCTCAGGTTCTGGCGCAGCTCGCGGACGCCCACCGTGACGGGACGGCCCGTGGCCGCGGCCTGTGCGCGTGCCGCCTCCGCCGCCACTTTGGCCGCGGAGGGCGCTGCGCCGCGTGGACGTGCGGCCTTGGTGGAGGGGCGCGCCGGCCCCTTCGCCGACCGCTTGCGGGTGGGGGTGGATGACGTGAGGGCTGCCATGTAGCACAGAGTAGCACGATGGCGCCGCGCCCGGGCTCCGGGACGTCGGAGTGGAACCGCGCCGCGCGGTGGCGGCATCATAAGGGCGTCATGTCCACCGTTTCCGTGAAGGTCTTCAACCGTGCCGGGCAGCTCGTCGGGCCGCTCGCGCTGCCGCGCGTGGAAAAGAGCGACGCCGAGTGGCGCGCCCAGCTCACGCCCGCACAGTTCCACGTGGCCCGCTCGCAGGGCACGGAGCGACCGTTCTGCGGCACGCTGCTCGACAACAAGGCGCACGGCGTCTACGCGTGCGTGTGCTGCGGGCTGCCCCTCTTCGCGTCCACCGCGAAGTTCGAATCCGGCACCGGCTGGCCCAGCTTCTTCCAGCCCATCGCGGACGAGAACGTGGCGACGCACGTCGACCGCAGCCACGGCATGACGCGCATCGAGATCAACTGCGCGCGCTGCGACGGCCACCTGGGCCACGTGTTCCCCGACGGCCCGCGTCCCACCGGCCAGCGCCACTGCGTCAACTCGGAATCGCTCGTCTTCGTGGACGTCGACGACCTCGCCGAACTGGCCGACCCCGCCGCCGACTTGTAACGGGGTCTGTCACCGTCTCGACTTGTAACGGGGTCTGTCACCGTCTGTGACCGTGACAGACCCCGTTACAAATGGCGGGGCGTCAGGGCTTGAACGGCTCGGGGCGCGGCGTCGTGTCCGACGACGGCGGCAGCAGCGGCATCGAGAACACCGGCTGCTCACCCGTCAGCGTCTTCAGGAACGCCACGATCTTCGCCGTTTCGTCCGCCGTGTAGCGGCGTCCGAGCTGGATGCGTCCCATGATCTCGACCGACTCGCCGAGTGTGTCGGCGGCGCCGTCGTGGAAGTACGGGTACGTCAGCTCGACGTTCCGCAGCGTGGGCACCTTGAAGTTGAAGCGGTCGGCGTCCTTGCCGGTGACCGCCGCCCGTCCCTCGGCCGGGTTGTCGGTCTTGTACGGCTCGACCACGCCCATCTTGCGGAAGGCCGCGCCGCCCGCCGCCGGACCGTTGTGGCAGGCCGTGCAGCCGCTCGCCTTGAAGAGCGCGTAGCCGCTCTGCTCCTCGAGCGTGAGCGCGCGGCGGTCGCCCTTCAGCCACTTGTCGAAGCGCGAGTTCGGCGTGACGAGCGTCTCTTCGAAGGCGGCAATCGCCTCGGTCACCCGGTCGATGTCGATGGTCTTGTCGCCGAACGCCTTCTGGAACTCGGCCACGTAGCCGGGAATCGTCAGCAGCATGCCGACGGCGAGCTCGTGCGTGAAGGCCATCTCGCCGGGGTTGGCGATGGGCCCGCCGGCCTGCGCCTTGAGCGTGGCCGCGCGGCCGTCCCAGAACTGCGCCACGTTCATGCCCGAGTTGAGCACCGTGGGCGCGTTGATCGGCCCCTTCTGCCAGTTGTGGCCGATCGACGTCTTCAGGTTGTCGCTGCCGCCCATGCTCAGGTTGTGGCACGAGTTGCAGCTGATGAAACCCGACTTCGAGAGCCGCGGGTCGAAGTAGAGCTTCTTGCCGAGCTCCACCACGGCCGGACGTGTGATGCGCGCGGGCTCGATCGGGGTGATGGGCTCCTTCGCCGGCGCCTGGCCGGCGAGCGGAGCCGCGAGGACCGTCACGAACAGGGCCACCGAGGCGGCGAAGAGTGTGAGGTACACGGATGACGCTCCTGACCGGCCAGTGACGCGGCCAGCCATCCTCCCGAGGTGCACGACGTGTGCCGCGGCGCGTCGTGCCGTATACCGGCCCACTCCCACGGCCCCGGGTGCACCGTCCGCCCGGCGCCGAGGCGCCGCGAAGTTCTTCCCATCGGGCCCCGGGATTTTCTCCGAGGGCCCAAAGGCGTCCGCGGGACGAGTGGCGATTTCCTCACGATTTGCCACCACGGCCACGGGCGGTGCTGGCACGTCCTGTGCTCTCCGTCCCCCTCAAGGAGTTGTGCAGCTTCGCCAGCTGCCACCCCGCATGTAAGCGACGACTAGGGGGTCACATGCTCACGCCGCCCACGATATGGGAACACGCCGCCCTCCTCGGGCACTCCCGGCGTGACTTCCTCAAGTTCTGCTCCTGGCTGGCCGCGGCGGCCGGTCTGGAATCCTCCCAGGTGGGCCAGGTGGTCCACGCGCTCGAAACCAAGCCCCGGCTGCCGGTGGTCTGGTTCCACTTCCAGGAATGCACCTGCTGCAGCGAGTCGTTCATCCGCTCGTCGCACCCGATCGTCTCGGACGTCATCCTCGACAAGATCTCGCTCGACTACAGCGAGACGCTGCAGGCCGCGGCCGGCCATCAGGCCCACGCCGCGTTGCACGACACGATGACGAAGTACAAGGGCCAGTACCTGATGCTGGTCGAAGGCTCGATACCCACCGGCGCCGACGGCGCCTACTGCTGCATCGGCGGCCGCACCGCGCTCGACATCTGCCAGGAAGCCGCGGAGGGCGCCAAGGCCATCATCGGCTGGGGCAGCTGCGCGTCGAACGGCTGCATCCAGGCGGCAAAGCCCAACCCCACCGGCGCCACGCCCATCCACAAGCTCATCACGGGGAAGCCCATCATCAAGGTGCCGGGCTGCCCGCCGATCGGCGAGGTCATGGCGGCCACCGTCGTGCATCTGCTGGCCTTCGACACCATCCCGAAGCTCGATCGCGTGGGCCGGCCGCTGGCGTTCTACTCGCGCCGCGTGCACGACACCTGCTACCGCCGCCCCAACTATGACGCCGGGCTCTTCGTGGAGTCGTGGGACGACGACAACGCGCGCAAGGGCTACTGCCTCTACAAGATGGGCTGCCGCGGGCCGTCCACCTACAACGCCTGCGCCGTCACCGGCTGGAACGGCGGCACGAGCTTCCCGATCCGGAGCGGTCACGGCTGCATCGGCTGCTCGGAAGAGAACTTCTGGGACAACGGCCCCTTCTACAACCGGCTCACGAACTTCCCCGGTTTCGGTATCGAGTCGACGGCCGACAGGGTGGGGCTCGCCGCGGCGGCGGTCACGGCCGTGGGCATCGGCGCCCACGTGGCCCTCACGGCGGCCCGCAAGGGCGGCGTGATCGGCGAACAGGAACGCGACGCGAAGGAACCGTAGGGAGGCCCCCATGGCCAGCCGTATCGTCATCGACCCGGTCACGCGCATCGAAGGGCACCTGCGCATCGAGATCGCCGTGCAGGACGGCGTCGTCACCGACGCCTTCAGCTCCGGCACCATGGTGCGCGGCTTCGAGCTCATCCTGAAAGGCCGCGACCCGCGCGACGCCTGGGCCTTCGTGGAGCGCGCCTGCGGCGTCTGCACGACCGTCCACGCGCTCGCCTCGGTGCGCGCGGTGGAAGACGCGCTCGGCATCACGGTGCCGCCGAACGCCGACCTCATCCGCAACCTGATGTTCTGCGCGCAGTACCTGCAGGACCACGTCGTGCACTTCTACCACCTGCACGCGCTCGACTGGGTGGACGTCGTGAGCGCGCTCTCGGCCGATCCGAAGAAGACCTCGGAACTCGCGCAGAGCCTGTCGAGCTGGCCGAAGTCGTCGCCGGGCTATTTCTCGGACCTGCAGAAGCGCCTCAAGACGTTCGTCGATTCCGGCCAGCTCGGCATCTTCGCCAACGCCTACTGGGGCCACTCCGCCTACAAGCTGCCGGCGGAGGTGAACCTCATCGGTGTGGCGCACTATCTCGAGGCGCTCGAGTGGCAGAAGGAGATCGTCAAGGTCCATGCGATCTTCGGCGGCAAGAACCCGCACCCGAACTACCTCGTGGGCGGCGTGCCGTGTTCGCTGAACATCGACGAAGCCAACGCGATCAACGCCGAGCGCCTGGCGCACGTCGGCAAGCTGTTCGACGACGCGCAGCAGTTCGTCGAGCAGGTCTACATCCCCGACCTGCTGGCCATCGCCTCCTTCTACAAGGACTGGGGCGCGATCGGCGGCGGGCTCAGCAACTACATGGCCTACGGCGATCTGCCGGTGAACGGCTACGCCGACGTGAAGAGCTTCAAGTTCCCGCGCGGCATCATCCTCAACCGCAACCTGGCGGAAGTGCTGCCGGTGGACGGCAAGGACCCGATGCAGGTGCAGGAGTTCGTCAACAACTCCTGGTACGACTACGCCGCCGGCGACGGCACCGGCCTGCACCCGTGGGACGGCGAGACGAAGCTCCACTACACCGGGCCGAAGCCGCCCTACGAGGAACTCGACGTCACGCAGAAGTACTCGTGGCTCAAGACGCCGCGCTGGAAGGGGCAGCCGATGGAGGTCGGGCCGCTCTCGCGCGTGCTCGTCGCCTACGCGTCGGGCAGCCAGGAAGTGAAGGACGTCGTCGACTCCACGCTCAGGACGCTGAACGTACCGGTCACGGCGCTCTTCTCCACGCTCGGTCGCACGGCCGCGCGCGGCCTCGAGACGAAGCTCGTGGCCGGGTGGGCGAAGGAGTTCTACAACCAGCTGCTCGCCAACATCAAGCGCGGCGAGGTGCGCACGGCGGAGACGACGCGCTGGGATCCGGCGTCGTGGCCGGCCGAAGCCAAGGGCGTCGGCCTCACCGAGGCGCCGCGCGGCGCGCTCGCGCACTGGATCGTGATTCGCGACCAGAAGATCGACAACTACCAGCTGGTCGTGCCGAGCACGTGGAATGCCTCACCGCGCGATGCGCAGGGCCAACGCTCCGCCTACGAGGCCTCCCTCGTCGGCACGCCCATCGCCAACCCCGATCAGCCGGTGGAGGTGCTGCGCACGATCCACTCGTTCGACCCGTGCCTCGCCTGCGCGGTGCACATCCACGACGAGCACGGCACCACCGTGCACCGCCTCGAGACCTTCTGACGGAGGTGGACCATGGCGAAGCACATCTTCCGGCGCGTGTATCTCTGGGAATGGCCGGTGCGCATCTATCACTGGGTCACGGCGCTTGCCGTGGTCGCGCTCGCCGCGACCGGACTCATGATCGGCGCGCCGGTGGCGGTCATGTCCACGCGCGAGGCCTACGCCGGCTACTGGTTCGGCACCGTGCGCTTCGTGCACTTCGCGGCAGCCTACATCTTCTTCTTCGCGCTCGTGCTCCGCGTCTACTGGCTGTTCGTGGGCAACAGCCACGCCCGCTGGTCGGCCTTCATCCCGGTGGGCCGGTTCGGCTCGTACTTCCGTGACATGTGGGCCGTCATCCGTACCGACGTGCTGCAGCTGCAGAAGCCGCCGCTCGACTTCGTGGGCCACAACCCCCTGGCGGCCACCACCTACGCGTGCATCTTCCTGCTGAGCGCGTTCCAGATCGCGACCGGCTTCGCGCTCTACGCGCCGATGAGCGCGGCCTGGCTGCCGGGCCTCTTCGCGTGGGTGTCGCCGCTCATGGGGGGAGACGCGGGCGTACGCCTGTGGCACCACGCCGGCACGTGGGCGTTCGTGCTCTTTACCGTCGTGCACGTCTACCTCGTGCTCTACCACGACGTGGTGGAGTCGCGCGGCGAGCTCTCGTCCATGGTGGGCGGCTCGCGTTTCGTCGAACACCCGGTCGAGCACCGGTAGAGGACGTCCGTCATGGCCACCCGTCTCGTGCTCGGCATCGGCAACCTGCTCATGGGGGATGAGGGCGTGGGGGTGCGGGCCATCGAATTCCTCCAGCAGGACGTCTGGCCCGAAGGCGTCTGCCTGCTCGATGGCGGCACCGGCGGCTTCCATCTGCTCGACTATCTGTCGTCGGACGAGCCGCTCGTGATGATCGACGCCACGATGGACGGCCAGCCGGCCGGCACCGTGACCACGCTGCGGCCGAAGTACGCGTCAGACTTCCCGCGCGCGCTCACGGCGCACGACATCGGCCTGCGGGACCTGGTGGAAGCGGCGCAGCTCACGGGCGCGCTCCCCGACATCGACCTCGTCACCGTGTCGATCGACGAGATCACGCCCATGCACCTCACGCTCTCGCCGGCCGTCCAGGCAGCGCTGCCGGCCGTGCGCGAGGCGGTGATGGCGGCGCTGGCGCGGCAGGAGGCGGTGGGCCATGCATGAACTGGCGCTCGCCCAGGAGATCGTCGCGATGGTGGGCCGCCACGTGCCGGCGGCGCAGGCGGGGCGCGTGCGCGCGGTGCACGTGCGTATCGGCGAGCTCGCGGGCGTAGTGCCAGACTCGCTCGAGTTCTGCTTCAGCGCGGTGGTCGCTGGCACGGTGTGGGAGGCCGCCGAACTGGTGATGACGCGTGTGCCGGCCGAGGCGTGCTGTCTCGACTGCGCCGCCACCTTCCCCACGCAGGCGCCCGGCGCCGGGTGTCCGGCCTGTGGCAGCCGCCTCGTGCGCATGACGCACGGGCAGGAGCTGCATGTGGACGCGGTGGAACTGGCAGATGACGAGGTGGCGCCGTCCGTCGCCGCCGACGCCGTGGAGGCCCTGGTATGAGCGTCGTCACGATCGAACGGAAAGTGCTCGAGAAGAACGACGCCTTCGCCGCCATGAATCGCGACGCGCTCGTGCGCCAGGGCGTGTTCACGATCAACATGGTGAGCTCGCCCGGGGCGGGCAAGACCACGCTGCTCGAACGCACCATCGCGCACCTCGACGGCGCGCTCACGCTCGCCGTGGTGGAAGGCGACGTGCAGACGGACCTCGATGCCCAGCGCGTGGCGAAGTACGGCGTGCCGGTCGTGCAGATCGTGACCAACGGCGGCTGCCACCTCGAAGCGCGGCTCGTACAGGACGCCCTCAGCCGGCTCGATCTCTCGACGACCGATGTGCTCGTCATCGAGAACGTCGGCAACCTCGTGTGCCCGGCCAACTTCGACCTCGGCGAAGACCTCAAGGTGGTCGTGCTGAGCGTGACCGAAGGCGACGACAAGCCGCTCAAGTACCCGGCGATGTTCCAGCGCGCGTCGGTGCTCATCATCAACAAGGTGGATCTGGTGCCGTACGTGGACGCCGACGTGTCGGCCATCCGCCGGCACGCCCGTCTGGTCAATCCCGATCTGCAGATCTTCGAGACGTCGTGCCGGACCGGCGCGGGCATCGCCGAATGGGCCGAGTGGCTGGCCGCCCAGGCCGGGAGGCGGCGTGGCTGAGCGCCTGCGGCTGGTCGTGCGCGGCGCCGTGCAGGGCGTGGGGTTCCGGCCCTTCGTCTACCGGCTCGCCCGCGAACGCCAGCTGCGCGGCTGGGTGCACAACTCCTCGCACGGAGTCGTCATCGAAGTGGAAGGCGAGCGCGCGCAGCTCGACGACTTCCGCGTGGCGCTCGAACGGGAACGTCCGCCGCGGGCCGCCATCCAGGGCATCGAGGGGTCGTGGCTCGATCCGGCCGGCCTGCCGGAGTTCGCCATCCACGACAGCGAGGTCTCGGAGCATCCGACGGCTATCGTGATGCCCGACATCGCGCTCTGCGAGTCGTGCCGCGGCGAACTGCTCGACCCGAACAACCGCCGCTACCGCTACCCGTTCATCAACTGCACCAACTGCGGTCCGCGCTACAGCATCATCGAATCCCTGCCCTACGACCGCGCCAATACGTCCATGCGCGACTTCGTGATGTGCCACGCGTGCGAACGCGAGTACCACGATCCGCTCGATCGCCGCTTCCACGCCGAGCCGAACGCCTGCCCGGTGTGCGGACCGCACGTGGCGCTCTGGGACGCGACGGGGGCCGTCGTGGCGACCCGCGATGCCGCGGTGACGGCGGCGGCCAACGCCATCCGCGCCGGCCGGATCGTGGCCGTGAAGGGCCTCGGCGGATTCCAGCTGCTCGTGGACGCGACGGATGAGGCGGCCGTGCGTCGGCTGCGCGAGCGCAAGCACCGAGACGAGAAGCCGTTCGCGATCATGTGCCCGGACCTCGAGTGCGTGCAGCAGCACGCGGTGCTCGGCCCCGACGAGGCGCGCCTGCTCTCGTCGCCCGAGGCGCCGATCGTGCTCGTGGCGGCGCGTACGGATGGGCCGTCTCATCTGGCACCCTCGGTGGCGCCGGGCAGCCGTCAGCTGGGCGTGATGTTGCCCTACACGCCGCTCCACGTGCTGCTCATGCGCGACCTGCGCCGGCCGATCGTGGCGACGAGCGGCAACCACGCCGAAGAGCCGATCTGCATCGACGAACACGAGGTGGTCGAGCGCCTGGGCGGCATCGCGGATCTCTTCCTCGTGCACAACCGCCCGATCCTGCGCCACGTGGACGACTCCGTCGTGCGCGTGGTCCGCGGCCGTCCGCTGATGCTGCGGCGCGCGCGTGGGTACGCGCCCTGGCCCCTCGACCTCGGCCATGACGCGCCCCCGGTGGCCGGCCTCGGCGCGCACCTCAAGAACACCGTGGCCCTGACGGCTGGCTCGCATCTGGTCGTGAGCCAGCACATCGGCGACCTGGCGACGGCGCGCGCGCTCGACGCCTTCCACGACGCGCTCGACAGCCTGTCGCGCCTCTACGCGGTCACGCCGTCCGCCGCGGCCGTGGACCTGCATCCCGACTACCTCTCCACGCAGCACGGTCACACGCTGGGCGTGCCCGTCTTCGGCGTGCAGCATCACTACGCCCATCTGGCCGCGTGTATGGCCGACAACGGCCTCACCGGCAGGGTCGCCGGCGCGGTGTGGGACGGCAGCGGCCACGGTACCGACGGCACCGTCTGGGGCGGCGAGTTCCTGCGCACCACCGAGCGCGGTGTCGAGCGCGTGGCCTGCCTGCGTCCGTTCCGGCTGCCCGGCGGTGAGACGGCGGTGCGCGAACCGCGGCGCTCGGCGCTGGGGCTGCTG
>JALHON010000100.1 GCA_022842985.1 Acidobacteriota bacterium
TGCACGGCCGGGGCGAGCGCCTCGGCGCTCGTCGCCGCCGCGAGGCCCACGACGCGCACCCGATCGGGATGCGCCGCGGCCACCGAGAGCGCGCTCGTGCCGATGGAGCCAGTGGCGCCGAGTATCGCGACGCGGATCATGCGAGCGTGAGCAGCAGATAGAAGAGCGGCGCGCAGAAGAGCAGCGCGTCGATGCGGTCGAGCACGCCGCCGTGGCCGGGGATGAGCGAGCCGCTGTCCTTCATGCCGGCCGCCCGCTTGAACGACGACTCGAAGAGGTCGCCGGCGATGCCGGCCACGACCAGGCCGAGGCCCGCCACCCACACCCCGGCCGGATTGAGCTTCGGCAGCCACCAGTGCGCGATGGCCACGAGCGCGAGCGGCGCCAGCACGAAGCCGCCGATCGCGCCTTCGATCGTCTTCTTCGGGCTGATCGTAGGTGCCAGCGGACGTTTCCCGAACGTGCGGCCCGTGTAGTACTGGAACGTGTCGCTCGCCGCCACGGTGGCAATCAGCGTGAGCACACCTTCGCGGCCCGCGAGCTGGTGGATGCCGACGAGCGCGCCGAGCGGCAGGCCGATGTAGACCGGCGCCAGCATGCCGGCGGCCGCGCCGTGCACGAGCGGCGCGCCGTGCAGGCCGCTCGTCATGAGCGAGACGGCGAGCGCCACGATGATGACGCCGAAGAGCGAGGGCACGTGCACCCACGGCAGCGCCACCGCCGCACAGGCGGCGAGTGTCGCGGCGAGCGACGGCAGGAACGGCAGCGGCGCCTCCACCGCGCGGGCGAGCTTCGCGTATTCGAGGAACGCGAGGCCGGCCACGACGAGCGCCACGGCGAGGAGCGCCGGCGAGGGCAGGAACCAGACGAGCGCGAAGGCGGACGCGGCAAGCGCCACGCCGCTCACAAGACGTGTCATGACGGCGGGAACCCTACTTGGCGCCGGCGGCGACCGGCACCGACGCGATGCCGCCGTAGCGGCGGTCGCGCTTCTGATACGCGATGACCGCCTCGAGCAGGTGCTGGCAGCGGAAGTCGGGCCACAACGTGTCGGTCACCCAGATTTCCGCGTAGGCAATCTGCCAGAGCAGGAAGTTGCTGACGCGCATCTCGCCGCTCGTGCGGATGAGCAGATCGGGATCGGGCTGGCCGGCCGTGTAGAGGAACTCGGAGAACCGCGCTTCGTCGAGCGACGACGGCGAGACGCCCGACTCGATGGCCCGCCGCGCCGCGTCCACGATCTCGGCCCGGCCGCCGTAGTTGAGCGCGATGTTGAAGCGCATGCCGGAGTTGCGGCTGGTCTTGGCTTCGGCCTGGAGCAGCTCGTGGTAGACGTCTTCGGGCAGCTCGTTCGGCCGGCCGATGGCGGTGAAGCGGATGTTGTTCTGCATCAGCGTCTCGAGCTCGAGCCGGAGGTACCGGCGCAGCAGGCTCATGAGCACGCTGACTTCGGTCTTGGGCCGCTTCCAGTTCTCGACCGAGAAGGCGTAGAGCGTGAGCACGTCGAGGCCGAGGCGGGCCGAGGTCTCCACCGTGTCGCGCACGGCGTCGATGCCCGCACGATGCCCCTCCACGCGCGGCAAGTGCCGCTGGGCGGCCCAGCGGCCATTGCCGTCCATGATGATGGCGACGTGACGAGGAATCCGCTCGGGGATGACCTGGCCGGCGAGCGCGTCCTCGGGACCGCCGGGAGGAATCCACGCGCGCAGCTTGTCGAGGCTCATGGACGGAAAAGGAGATATTACTCTGGATAGTGCACCTTCCAGAGGTGCAGTCCGTAGGCGGGCGCGGTCGGGCCGGCCGTGGCCCGGGCGCCGCCGGCCAGCGCCCGGCGGACGTCGGCCAGGGAGAGCCGTCCCTTCCCCACGAGTACGAGGGTTCCGGCCATCGCCCGCACCTGGTGGCGCAGGAAGCCGGAGCCGGACACTTCGAAGGTCAGCAGCCGGCCGCGGTCGTCGGGCGCGGCGCACCAGGGTGGCAGGGTGGCGTCGGGCTCGACCGTGGCGGTCCAGATGCGGCGCACCGTGGTCTGCACGGAGCTGCCCGCGGCCTGAAAGGCCGAGAAATCGTGTTCGCCCACGAAGAGCGCCGCCGCCTCCTGCATCGCGGCGAGCGACAGGCGCTGCGGCACGTGCCAGGCTACCCGTCGCAGCAGTGGCTGGCCGGCCGGCGCATGCCAGATGAAGTAGCGGTACGTCTTGCCGCGGGCGTGGATGCGCGCGTGGAACCGCTCGGGCATCTCCTCCGCCGCCACGACGCGCACATCCACCGGCAGCGTGGCGTTACAGGCGCGCACCAGCCGCTCGGGCGTGATGGCGGCCGTGAGGGTGATGCTCGCCACCTGGGCGGCCGCATGCACGCCGGCGTCGGTGCGGCCGGAGGCGGCCACGTGCACCGGGGCGCCCTCGATGCGCCCGAGCACGTCCTCGAGTTCCCCCTGCACCGTGCGCTGCCCGGCCTGACGCTGCCAGCCGGCAAACTCCGCCCCGTCGTAGGCGAGCACGAGGCGCAGGGTGCGTGTGCGCGCGGCCATCGCGCTGTCCGCCGTCAGCGGCGCGAGCCGGGTTTGGTCACGGGCAGGCCCTGCTTGCAGAGCGGGCAGGCCTCTTCCGTGTAGGCCGGCACGTTCATCGGGCAGAGCCCGGCAAACGGCACGTCAAGGCCGTGCTGGCCGCCGCTGCGGTCCATGATCGAGGCCGCCCCCACCACCGTGGCGCCGGCCGCCGTGGCCACGTCGATGGTCTCGCGGGTGGACTTGCCGGTCGTGAGCACGTCTTCCACGATGAGGACGCGGTCGTCGGCACCGAGCGTGAAGCCGCGGCGCAGGGCGAGCGTGCCGTCGGTGCGTTCGGCGAAAATGGCGCGCACGCCGAGGGCGCGGCCGACCTCCTGGCCGATGACGATGCCGCCCATGGCGGGCGACAGCACGACCGTAGCGCCCCAGGCCCGGGTGGCGTCGGCAATGGCGGCGCCGAGGGCCTCGGCGCGGGCGGGGTGCTGCAGCACCAGGGCACACTGCAGGTAGCCGGAACTGTGGAGGCCCGAGGACAGCCGGAAGTGCCCGTCGAGCAGGGCGCCGGACTCCCGGAAATGGCGCAGGACGTCGGTGTCGTTCATCGAACGGTAGTATAGCCGTGGGGACTGGCCGAACCCCGGCCCCGCCCGGGACGTCTATCCTTGTGGCGCGCGGGCAGGGCACCGCACGGGCGGCAACGATTTTGCTCGACGGGGCTCCGGGGGCGACATGGCCCTCGGTTACGGTTTACCTGGGAGAACCAGCACATGTTCGGGATTCGACGGTCGGCGGTAGGCACGGCGGTGGTGAGGGCCCTGATTGGCCTGTCCGTTTTCGGAGCGGCGACTGTTCACGCCCAGACACCAGCGGCTCCGGCCGGCGAGCGTCGGCTGAGCATCACCGACGCGGTCGAACTGGCGCTGCAGCAGAACGCCGACCTCGAAGTGGTGCGGCTCACCCCCCAGTTGCAGGACCTCGGCGTCGCGCAGGCGCGGTCGGCCTGGGCCCCCAGCATCACCTCCCTCGCCCAGGGCATCAACCGCGACTCGCCGATCAACAACCTCTTCGCCGGCGACCTGAACAAGCTGGAAGACAACTCGACGGCGCTCAACCTCGGCGTGACGTCGGCACTGCCGTGGCGAGGCGCCAGCTACACGGTCGGCTGGAACAACAACCGGGCCACCACCAACAACTTCTTCGCGAACTTCACGCCCGAAACCCGCTCGAACTTCACGGTGAACTTCACGCAGCCGCTGCTGCGCAACTTCGGCATCGACGCCAACCGCCAGCAGCTCCAGGTGTCGCGCAAGAACCGCGAGATCTCCGACGTGCAGGTGCGCGAGGCGGTGGCGTCCACCACCCGTTCCGTCAAGAACGCCTACTGGGATCTGGTGTTCGCGCTGAACAGCCTCGACGTGCAGCGTCAGTCGCTCGACCTCGCGCAGCGCTCACTCAAGGAGAACCGCGCCCGCGTCGAAATCGGCACGATGGCGCCAATCGACATCGTGCAGGCGGAAGCCGAAGTGGCCCAGCGCGAGGAAGCCGTCATCCTGGCCGAGGCCGCCATCGCCCGCAGCGAAGACGCCCTGCGGGCCCTGATTTACCCCGAACACGCCGCCGAACAGTGGAACGCGCGCCTCGTGCCCACCGACGCCGCCGCCTTCACGCCGGTCTCGGTCGACCTGCAGGCCGCCGTGCAGCAGGCCCTCGACTCGCGCACCGACATCCAGCAGGCGGAGAAGACGATCGAGGCGAATGACATCTCGATCCGCTTCCTGAAGAACCAGATCCTGCCCGACCTGAACGCCTCGGTCGACTACGGCGGCACGGGTCTCGGCGGCACGCAGGCCATCCGCGGCCCCGGGTTCCCCGGCCCGATCATCGGCTCGGTGACCAAGCCCTACTCGGACGTGCTCCGCGACCTGCTCGGGAACAACTTCCCGACGTGGACGTTCACCGTGCAGCTCTCCTACCCGCTCGGCACGTCGGCGCAGGACGTGAACCTGGCGCGCGCCAAACTGCAGAACACGCAGTCGCAGAAGCAGCTCAACTCGTCGAAGATCCGCGTCGCCACCGAGGTGCGCGAGACGGCGCGCACGGTCACGACCAACGCCAAGCGCGTCGACGCCACGCGGTCGTCGCGGGCGCTCGCCGAAAAGCGCCTCGAGGCCGAAGAGAAGAAGTTCCAGGCCGGCATGACCACCAACTTCTTCGTGCTGCAGGCGCAGCGCGACCTGAACCAGGCGCGCAACAACGAGCTGCAGGCGCTCATCGACTATCTGAAGTCGGTGGTCAACTACGAAACCGCGCAGATTGCACCGCTCGCCGGCGGGGCCGGCGTCAGCGTGGTCTCGACGGCCGGTGCCGGGTTCGGCGCCGGCGCGGGCGCGGCGGGCAACGCGGCAGGCGGCCAGCAGCAGCGTCAGCAGTAGCCGGTGCCGCTCGTGGTCGGAGTCGCTGAGGCGACCCGCCGCCGCGGAGTCAGCTTCCAGAGGTCATCTGCTGTCGCGTTATGGCCGCGATACTTCGGTCACAGCAATGGCACGGGCTGGATCGAAGGCATGAACAACGGCGACTGCGACAAGAGCCACGACGACGAACGCCCCGACGGCAGCACTCAACGACAGGCGAGGTAGCACCCACAGGCTCTCAAGCACCGCGCGCGAGACCGCGACACCGATGAGTCCAAGTATCCCTCCGGCGGCAACCGATGTCAGGACAGGCCGAAGCAACTCGCGCCTCAGCACACGTGAGTCCGCGCCGAGCAACGCTCTGATCGCCAGTTCTCTGCGCCGGCGTGCGCAGGAGT
Source organism: Acidobacteriota bacterium (assembly GCA_022842985.1). GTDB lineage: Bacteria > Acidobacteriota > Vicinamibacteria > Vicinamibacterales > UBA2999 > CADEFD01. Next base: position 5,325 of record JALHON010000100.1, read on the forward strand.
CGCGAAGCGACGCGGCGACGCCGATCGCGCCCAGGAGCAATGACATCACCGCCACGGCCACCAGCAAGCGCGTGGTGCCGGCGAATGGCGCCACGACACGCGCGACCATTTCACTGGCGTGGGCCACTTCGAGCTGCTGGTACGGACCGAGTAGAGGCGAAACCGTACGTCGAGCGACAGCGTCGTGCGTCAGGGATCGTCCATGCGTGCGAACGACCCAACTTGATCCGGCGCGAGGGGCGGCCAGGTACACATTCGGGTCCGGATCGGTGTCGCGTCCATGGCTGAACGTGTCGTTGGCGATTCCGACCAGGGTGTACGGGAGCCCGCCGAGGTACACTCGCCCGCCAACCTGCAGCCCGGTCGATAGCGCGAGAGCCCGGGAGACCACGACCGCTCGCGCGTCCCGGTCGTGACCGAACGGGTCACTCCCCTCCACAATCGCCAGGCCCACCGACTCAAAGTACCCATCGGTAATCCAACGCTCGACGATGGGTCGGCCCATCGCCTGAGGATCGGCCGGAGCAACAGCCGACACCGTGGACAAGAGACCACCCTGGTCAATGGGCATCTCGCCGCCGGACACGGCTCTGACCCAGGACTGCCCACCCAGCGTCTCGAGTACTTTCCGATGAAGCGCCTCCCCCGGCACGTCGTTGTTCGGGCCTGCGATGGTGATGCGCAAGAGGTCGTCCTTGGCGATCCCCGGATCGAACCACGCCGCTGCCGCGTGTGCCCGTAGCACCGTCAAGACCAAGGTCCACGCAACGACGTTCCCGGCGATGATCGCCGCCAGTGCCGGAGTCATGTGCCGGCCGCCGGCCGCCGCCTCGTGTACGGTCACATCCAAGCAGCCGTTCGGGTTCGCCGCGACGCGCCGTCTGACCGCCAGGAGAGGCATCACCACAAGGAACATCGCGGTGATGCAAGACATCACACCCAGGAAGGTCAGCGTTCGTGTATCGATCCAGATCGGCTGGCCAACAGTCTGCTCGACCGGCAGCGCGGCCAGAACCGCGTTGAGCGCACCGGGAGCCAACATGACGGCCAGAGCCTGAGAGATTGCGAATACGTACAAGGAGCCGCGAACCTCGCTGAGGCTGGCACCAATCGGGCTGGCCCCCATTGCGACGCGAATCGCGCAGTGCCGAAGGGCCGTCGACCAGCGAGCAGCCTGGGTGACGACCACAGTCCACCAACCGGTGAGGATCGCCGCGATCGCCACCGCCAGCAGGAGTCCGCTCGACCCGGCAGCCGTCACTGGCAACCGGGCACGCAGCGGCTGCAGTTCGAGAGAAGCAAACGATGAGTCGAGGAGCGCGCGCGTGCGCCCCGTGAGTCGAACGACGCACGTGAGGTAGGAGAAAGACGCTGCCTTCGCGTCGGTCCGAAGACGGAGCGGCACCCACAGATTGGCACCTGACGGCTGGTCGAAGCGAGCGGGCAGCACTCCCACGACGCGGAGCTCGATTCCGTTCAGGGTGATCGGGTCCTCGAACACCCGATGGGTCCCTCCGAAGCGTGCGCGCCAGAGGGATTCCGATATGAGCGCCGGAATGCCAACCCTGACATCAGCGTCGTCCCGACGGAGCGGTCGGCCGGCCACCGGAGTGACGCCGGCCACCTGCGTGAACTCGGGCGACACCTGCACGGCCCTGAATGGCTCAGGCGCGGCCCGGTCCGGGGCGAGCCCAGGTGTGAACGCGTACGCCTGGCCGGCGGATGCCTCACGGATCTCGAGGAATTCGTGAACAGTGACCGTGCGGACGCTATCGGTGCCGGGCGCCGGTGGCCGGCCGAACACGTACAACTCCTCGCTGTTGAGGCCCGGGAGAGGCTTGAACAGCACGCCGTCGACGACGCAGTAGAGCGCCGCTGACAGCGCGGTGCCGATCGCGATGAGAGCGGGTGCAGCGAAACTCAACGGCTTCATGGCGGTTGGCGAATGGCCGGCGGCCCCTGGTCACACGTCTTACACGCAGCGCCTGCTGGCGTCAACGTGGCTTGGTGAAACTGGCCGTGGTCACTTCGCGATTGAGGGCAACGGAGCGCACCGAGTAGACCGCACGGTCCGAGCCGATCGTCTCGGTCAGCTCCCAGGGCCAGAGCACGCCGTCGACCCTCTGGCGCGCGGTCACAGCCACGCGACGTTGCACCGTCGTGGCGCCGCCGTCCTGCGACAGCGTCCCGCTGTGACTCATTTGGTCCAACAGATGGGTCTTGCTATCGAACAACAGCCTCCGGCTGAAGCCCTGGTTGGCGTTGAGCAGTATGACGATACCGCCGGCCGTGTCCGGTAGACGCGTTGCCGCCAGACCCGCGTCGGAGTTCGGAAGGTCCAGAAGGAAGAGAACCAGGTAGTCCCACATCCGGGCGACGAACGCGTCCCTGACAGCTGCCGGCACGGCGCCGCTGTCGGGATGGCGCCAGAAGCCTTCCGGTGTAAGGGCCGCGCTGACCACGTGGTCGAGCCGAAGTCGACTAGGGGCGAGATAGGTGAAGGTGACTGGCTGACCGACTCCGCCAGCGGTCCTGACAGCCTCCACTTTCAGACTTCGGACCTGCAAGGCACTCGGTGGCAGCCCGGCGGCAGCCCTCGCTGCCGCCAACGCGGCCATGGGTGGTGCCGGCGTTCGCGCCTGCGCCGGCACCGAGTTCGGGCACAGAGCGAGTGCGCACGCGATGATGGCGGCAACTGGTTTCACCATCGCGGTTCTTCCCCGGCGAGGACGGCTGCGACGACTTGTTCTTCTTGCTCGCTGCTCAACTGACCAAGCCAACCGTGCGAAACACGCCGTCTCGCGGCACCGATCACGAATGATACGTTCGCGGCCGCCTCCAGGGCACCACGTGAACTGTTCGACATGGATCCTCCGTGCCTGGATGCGATGCGGGCGGAATGGTGATCGCCCGCATCGCGGGTCCCGACCTACGCACCTGCTGACAGGGGCTGCCGCCGAAACAGCCAGGCCTCGTGCACGCGGCCGATGGCCCCGGGGAGCAGATGCAACTACCGTTCGGCATTCCGCCGCAGTTGTAACACGCTTGCGCCGCGTCTTCGCAGCACGAGTCGCACCCTGTCTGGCTGCTCGCGCAGTTGGCGGCTCCTGCGTACTCGACATCGCTGCCCGCCGCCAAAGCGGCGAGCAGCAGGATCGTCGACGGCGCGGTCAAGCTGGGCCGTCTGTCGCCCCAGGGTGGACGCGCCATCGTCGGCTTGAGGTCCCCCGCGGCGTCCGACGCCCAGGGCGTCGACGCAGAGCCAGCACCCTGCGCGGCCCGACGTTACTCGCCATGGCCAGACAGCGAGTAAGATTCGGCCCGTGCCGAAACTGTCGGTCACGATCATCACGCGCGACGAGGCCGCCAACCTGGCGGCCGCGCTCGACTCGGTGGCCTGGGCCGACGAGATCGTGGTGGTCGATTCAGAAAGCACCGACGCCACGGTGCAGATCGCGCGGCGCTACACCTCGAAGGTGCTGGTGCGCCCGTGGCCCGGCTACGTGGCGCAGAAGAACCGTGCCGCCGAGGAAGCGAGCCACGACTGGATTCTGTCGCTCGATGCCGACGAGCGCGTCTCGCCGGCGCTCGCCGCCGAGATCCAGGCGCTGCTCAAGGGCGAGCCGGCGGCGCCCGGCTACCGCGTGCCGCGCGTCACCTTCCACCTCGGGCGCTGGATCCGCTCGACCGACTGGTATCCCGACCACCAGCTCCGGCTCTACGATCGCCGCCGCGCCCGCTGGACGGGCAAGCTCGTGCACGAATCCGTGAAGGCCGAGGGCCCCGTCGTGGACCTCACCGGCGAACTGCAGCACTACGCCTACCGCGATCTCTCGCATCACCTGCAGACGATGGACCGCTACACCACGCTCGCCGCGCGGCAGATGCGCGACGACGGGCGCACGGCCGGCTGGTTCGATCTGGCGGTGCATCCGCCGGCAGCGTTCCTGCGCAACTACGTCCTGCGCGGCGGCTTTCGCGACGGGCTCCCGGGTCTCGTCATCTCGACCCTCAACGCCACCTACGTGGCCCTGAAGTTCGCCAAGCTCTGGGAATTGTGTTCGCACTCCACCTCGACTCCGCCCGCACCTGGCGCGGCGGGCAGCAACAAGTCCTTCTGACCGTGCTCGGGATGCGCGCGCGCGGCCACCGGGCCGTGCTCGTGGCGCACCCCGAGGGCGTGTTGTATCAGCGCGCCCGCGAAGGCGACGATCTGGTGCCGCTCGCGCCGCGCTCGGAAGTGGACCTGGCGGCGGCCTGGCGGCTCGCCCGCGTCATCGCGATGCACCGGCCAGACGTGGTGCACGCGCACGATCCGCACACCGTGGCGATGGCCTCGATGGCGCTCTCCTTCGGCGTGGGCCCGGCCGCGCCGACGCTCGTCGCCTCGCGGCGCGTCGACTTCCACCTGCAGAAACACTCGTTCTCGCGGTGGAAGTACAAGCAGGTGGCGTGTTTCATCGCCGCGTCCGAGGCGATTGCCGACATTCTCGCGGCCGACGGCATTCCGCGCGAGCGCATCACGGTCGTGCACGACGGCATCGACGTGGACCGCGTCACGCACATTCCCGCCGCCGATCTGCGCAGGGAGTTCTGGTTCCCGCACGGATCGCCCGTGCTCGTGAACGTCGGCGCGCTCGTGCCGCACAAGGGCCAGAAGTTCCTCATCGAGGCGATGGCCCGCGTGCGGCGGACGGTGCCGGACGCGCAGCTCGTCATCTTCGGCGACGGCGAACTGCGGCCGGCGCTCGAAGCGCAGATCCGCGAGCTCGGCCTCGACAAACACGTCGTGCTCGCCGGCTTCCGCGACGACGTGCTGGCGCTCACGAAGAGCGCCGACCTCTTCGTGATGAGCTCGGTCACCGAAGGCCTGGGCTCGACGCTGCTCGACGCGATGGCGATGGGGCTTGCGATCGCGGGCACACGCGCCGGCGGGATCCCCGAGGCGGTGGTGGACGGCACGACCGGCCTGCTCGTGCCGCCCGGCAACAGCGAGGCCCTCGCCGACGCCATCGTGCGCCTGCTCGGGGACGCCGCGGCGCGGCGGCGCATGGGCGATGCGGGACGGGCCCGGGTGGCGGCGCAGTTCGGCGTGGACCGGCTCGTCGAGGGCACGCTCGCCGTCTACGAGCGCCTGCGCCCGGGCGTGTCACGGGGTCAGACCCCCGGCTAGAGCGGGTCGTAGCGGACGTCGGTGATCGTGAGCCGCTCCGGCCCACGCGGCGTGCGCAGCGTCACCGTGTCGCCGACCCGCGCCTTGATGAGCGCCATCGCCAGCGGTGAGCGCCACGAGATCCGTTCACCGCCGGCATCGAGTTCGTCCACGCCGACGATCGTGACGACACGCTCCTCGCCCGAGGCGAGCTCGTAGGTCACGGTCGCGCCGAAGAACACCCGGTCGTGCTTCCGCCCGGCGTTGTCGACAACTTCCGCGATGTCGAGCCGCTTCGAGAGGAAACGCACGCGCCGATCGATCTCGCGGAGCCGGCGCTTGCCGTACAGGTAGTCACCGTTCTCGGAGCGGTCGCCGTTGGCGGCCGCCCACGCCACGGTCGTGACGAGGGCCGGACGCTCCACCTTCCAGAGCTGGTGGAGCTCCTCGGTGAGCCGCTTGAAGCCGCCGGGCGTGATGTAGTTCTTCGGCCTCGGCGCGCCATCCTGCGGCTTCTCCGGAACCAGGGCCTTCGGGCGACGGACGTAGCCACTGCCGCTCATGTTCGTGTCCTTTTCGCCGTGCGTGGCGTCTTCGTGGGCCTGGCCTTCGGCCGGCACACCAGATGCAGCGGGCACTGCGCGTTCGTGTGCGTGGTGCCGAAGCCACACGCGCCCATCATGCCGAGGTGGCACATCGCGAAGTCGTAGCGCACCGGGTCGGCCGGTGCGAGGTGCCGCAGCGTGGCCGTGATGTCCACCGCCATCTTCCAGCCGGGACTCACCCGCCGCGTCAGCCCGAGGCAGCGCCCGACGCGGATGATGTGCGTGTCGAGCGGCACGATGAGCTGCGCCGGCGTCACCGCCGACCACAACCCGAGGTCCACGGCATCGCGCCGCACCACCCAGCGCAGGAACAGATTGAGGCGCTTGCAGGCGCCGCCCGACGACGGCCGGGAGAAGAAGTAGCCCACCCCCGGCACCGGGCGGGCCCGCCCGTAGATCGCCGCGAGGTCGAGCGCCATGGCTCGCCGCGAGAACGACTCGAGCGCGGCCTCGACCGTCTCATCGCCGGCGTGGCGTCCGCCCTCGGCGAAGAATCCTTCGATCGAGCCGTGGTCGCGCAGCATCTGGTGCAGCTGCCAGGCGAGCGCCGCCAGATCGCGGCTCCTGATCCAGCGATGCCCGAGCTGGTCGAACCGCCCGGCGTCTGACGGCGTGAACGCGCGCAGGAAGGCGGCCGGCGACGGCCCCATCACGCCGAGCACCGCGTCCACCGTCTGCAGCACGCTCTGCACGCGGCCGAAGGCCAGCGCGGCGGCGATGAAGGCGACCACTTCCTGGTCCGCGGGATCGGCGAACCGCCGCACCGTCCAGATCGGATCGCGCGTGGAATGCGCCAGATTGAAGCCGTCGTAGGCCTCGTCGAGCGCGGGCGCGAGTGTGGCGAGGGCCGCGCCCCGCGCGGTCGGACGTGACATCGGCCGGCGTCTACTTGTAGGCGGACGCGCGATCGAGCGCATCGAGCACGCGCAGCACGACCGTGGCCACGCCGCCGAGGAAGTCGGGGGCGATCTTGTCGGCCGTATCGGTGGGCTGGTGGTAGTCGGGATGGTCCTCCACCCCGAAGTAGATGAACGGAATGCCGGCGGCATGGAAGGCGCCGTGGTCCGACTGCGTCGTCCAGTCGTCCTGTCCTCCGCCCGTATCGTGGCCGAAGCGCACCGTGACGGGCGCCTTCGCCACGGCCGGCTCCAGGATCGGGCGCAGGGCCGGCCAGCGCCCGGGACCCGCGACGAAGATCTCGCGCGTGGCACTGCGGCTCACCATGTCGAAGTTGACGTTGAGGGCCAGACGCGCGGCCGGCACCGGCGGCGCTTTCACGAAGGCCTGCGCGCCCTGCAGCCCCGCTTCCTCCGCGTCGAAGAACGCCAGCAGGAGCGGATGCTCGAACGGGGTCGCGACGCACCGCGCGGCCACGTGCAGCAGCATCGCCACGCCCGAGGCGTTGTCGTCGGCGCCGTGATAGGTCTGCCCGTTCCTGATGCCAAGATGGTCGTAGTGGGCGGAGACGACGAGATACGGCGCATCGGCGCGCCGTCCCTCGCAACGCGCCACGAGGTTCGTGCCGGTCACGCTGGCGCCGGCCTTGTTCGTGAACGTGAACGGCACGGCGTAGCCCGCAGGCCCGGCCGGGCGCACGCCGATCGCGCCGAGGCGCGCCTCGATCCAGGCCTGCGCCTTGCGGGCCCCGTCGGTGCCGGTGGCGCGGCCGTCCATGCCGGGGGCCGTGAGCGCGACGATCGACTCGAGCAGCGCCGCCCCGGCGCTGGCAGGCGCTGGCACGGCCGTAGCCGCCACCTGGCCGGTGACGGGCCGGGGCGAGACCAGCAGGGCCAGCACGAGCGACGCGGCTGCAAACGCGAGGCAACGGGGGCGTTCGGGTCGGGTCATGACGTTCCGATTCGTGGAGTTCCGCTTATGATGGGGCGCCGCTCGGTGCCGCTACCGCATCGAGGCGGCGAGTACATCGTAACCGCGGCGTTCGTGTCGTAGCGAAGGAAGGCGTCTCGTTCATGGTGCTCGCAGTTCCGAAAGAGAGTGGACAGGGCGAACGGCGGGTGGCCGCCACGCCGGAAACCGTCGCCAAGCTCGTGGGCATGGGCTTCGAGGTGCGCGTCGAGTCGCAGGCCGGTCTCGCCGCCTCGTTCGGCGACGACGCCTACGTGAAGGCCGGCGCCACCGTGGTACCCGACACCGCGGCGCTGTGGTCGGCAGCCGACCTGCTGCTCAAGGTACAGCCGCCCACCCCCGACGAAGCCGATCTGCTGAAGCCGGGCGCCATGCTCATCAGCTTCCTCTGGCCGGTGAAGAACAAGGCCCTCATCGACCGGCTGGCCGCCCGCAAGGTCCACGCCATCGCGATGGACCAGATTCCCCGCATCACGCGCGCGCAGAAGATGGACGCGCTGTCGTCGATGGCGAACATCGCCGGCTACCGCGCCGTCGTCGAAGCCGCCGGGTTCTACGGCCGCTTCTTCACCGGGCAGATGACGGCCGCCGGCAAGGTGCCGGCCGCCAAGGTGCTCGTCATCGGCGCCGGCGTGGCGGGCCTGGCCGCCATCGGCGCCGCCCGCGGCCTTGGCGCCATCGTGCGCGCGTTCGACACGCGCGCCGCGGTCAAGGAACAGGTCAAGAGCATGGGCGCCGAGTTCATCGAACTCGACGTGCATGAAGACGGCGAAGGCGGCGGCGGCTACGCCAAGGAAATGAGCCCCGCCTTCATCAAGGCCGAGATGGAGATGTTCGCGGCGCAGGCGCGCGAGGTGGACATCATCATCACGACCGCGCTCATCCCGAACAAGCCGGCGCCGAAGCTCATCACCGAAGAGATGGTGAAGAGCATGAAGCGCGGCTCGGTCATCGTCGACCTGGCGGCCGAGAACGGCGGCAACTGCGAGTGCACGGTGCCGGGCCAGGCGGTTGAGGCCCACGGCGTGCATGTCATCGGGTACACCGACCTGCCGAGCCGCCTCGCGCCCACGGCGAGCTTCCTCTACGGCAACAACCTCACGCACCTGCTGAGCGACATGGGCGGGGCGAAGAACTACAAGATCGACGAGAACGACGAAGTCGTGCGCGGCGCGCTCATCCTGCGCGACGGCGAGCTGAAGTGGCCGCCGCCGAAGAAGGACGCGCCTCCGGCGGCCGCGCCGAAGGCCACCGTCGCGGCCAAGGGCGAAGCCTCGCCGAAGCCGACGAAGTCGGCGACGGCGGGACACGGTCACGGCGGCGACGCCGAACCGGCGAGCGGCACCGGGTCCGCCGTCGCGGCGCTCGTCGCCGCGGTGCTGCTCACGGGCCTCGGCCTCGTGGCGCCGGGCGAGTTCCTCTCGCACTTCACCGTCTTCGCGCTGGCCGTCGTCATCGGCTGGCAGGTCATCTGGAACGTCACGCCGGCGCTGCACACGCCGCTCATGAGCGTCACCAACGCCATCAGCGGCATCATCCTCGTGGGCGGCATGCTGCAGCTCAACGGGCCGCCCGGATCGCTCATGGTGATCCTGGGCGCCAGCGCCATCCTCCTCGCCACGATCAACATCGTCGGCGGTTTCATGGTCACGCAGCGCATGCTGCGGATGTTCCGCCGCTAAGCGAGGATCCGAGCCGTGCCTGAATCACTCGTGACCGTTGCGTACATCGTCGCCGGGCTCCTGTTCATCATGAGCCTGAGCGGACTTTCCGCCCAGGCCACCGCCGGACGCGGCAACCTGTTCGGCATCGTCGGCATGATCATCGCCGCCGTGGCCACCGCCCTCAGCCCGAAGGCGGGCGGCTACCCGGTGATGGCGGGGGCGATGGCCGTCGGCTCGGCCATCGGCGCCGTGCTCGCGGCCCGCGTCGAGATGACGTCGATGCCGCAGCTCGTCGCCATCCTGCACAGCTTCGTCGGCGCCGCCGCCGTGCTGGTCGGCCTCGGCGGCACGCTCGACCCGACGGTGTCGCACGAGGGTGTGGCCGCCACCATCCACCAGATCGAGACGTTCGTCGGCGTGTTCGTCGGCGCCGTGACGTTCACCGGTTCGGTCGTCGCCTTCGGCAAGCTGCAGGGGCTCATCGGCAGCAAGCCGCTGCTGCTGCCGGCCCGCCACATGCTCAACATCGGCATGGTGGCGGCGTGTGTGTTCTTCGCCACGCAGTTCCTGGGCCACCCGACGCTCGCGCCGCTGCTCTGGACGACGGTGGTCGCCGGCGTCCTCGGCATCCACCTCGTGATGGCCATCGGCGGCGCTGACATGCCGGTCGTCGTCTCGATGCTC
>JALHON010000101.1 GCA_022842985.1 Acidobacteriota bacterium
GACGCCGCGCTGCCGTCAGCGCCTGCGGGCGCGGCGCACGGGCGCGGCTGCCGGCACGGCCGGCGTCGCGATCATCACTTCGGTGGACTTGATGACGGCGATCGCGTCGTCGCCACGGCGCAGCTTGAGCGCGCCGAGCGCATCGGCGGTGATGACGGCGGTGAGCGACTGATTGCCCACGCGCAGACGCACCTGCGCGAGCAGGCCATCCACGCGCACCTCTTCCACGTAGCCGCGCAGGCGGTTGCGCGCGCTGAGCCCGCCGAGCAGGTCGTCGGGGGCGGCGGCGACCGCCTTCGGGCGCGACGGCGAGGCCTGCCGGGCCGCCAGGCGATCGAGTTCCGACTCGGCGATCCGGTGATGGCCGCCTTCAGTGCGCGTCGTGCGCACGACACCCGAGAGCACCCAGCGCTTCAGCGTCGAGTAGCCGACGCCAAGACGCTCAGCCGCCTTGCGCACCGTGAGGAACCGCACCACATCACCCGCCATGCCGCCGCATCCTATCACCGCCGGCCGCATCATGAGACGACTTAATCGACTCAATCCGATCACAGGACCGAGCTGTATTGTCTTCAGACGCACAAGACGGATATGGTTCCGGAGTGGTGCATATTGGGGTCAGACCCCATTCATGGCGGGGCCAGACTTCTCGCAGGATCTGCGTCGTTCTGTGCCTGGCGCTGGTCATGGCCCTCGCGCCGGCCGCGTCGGCGCAGCGTCCGCCCGTCGTCGCGGCGGCGTCGGATCTGAACGTCGCCCTCACCGAGATCGCGCGCCAGTTCGAACGCGACACCGGCCAGCGGGTGGACACGGTGTTCGGGTCGTCGGGCACGCTCACGCGGCAGATCCAGGACGGGGCGCCGTTCGAACTGTTCCTCTCGGCCGACGAAGCGTTCGTCGACACGCTGGCCACCGCCGGACTCACCCGCGGACGCGGCACGCTCTACGGCGTGGGGCGTCTCGTGCTCTTCGCGCCCACGGGCTCGCCGCTCGATCCGGCAGGCGGCCTTGCCGGCCTCGCCCGTCTCGTCGCGAGCGGCGGCGTGCGCCGTTTCGCCATCGCCAATCCCGAGCATGCGCCGTACGGCCGCGCCGCCGAAGCCGCGCTCAGGAAACACGGCCTCTGGCCGGCCCTGCAGCCACATCTCGTGCTCGGCGAGAACGTCACGCAGGCCGCGCAGTTCGCCACGACGGGCAACGCCGTGGGCGGTATCATCGCGTATTCGCTGGCCCTCGCCCCGAACCTGCAGGGCCGCGGACGCTACGCGCTCATCCCGGCCGAGGATCACGCGCCGCTGCGCCAGCGCATGGCGCTGACCGCGCGCGCGGGCCCCGTGGCGGCACGCTTCTACGACTACATGCAGACGCCGCCGGCCCGCGCCATCCTCGAGCGTTACGGCTTCGGCCTGCCGCGGTAACCGACGCTCATGGACTGGCAGGCCTTCCGCGTTTCGTTGTCGCTCGGTCTCTGGACGGTAGCACTGCTCGTGCCCGTGGGGATGTGGGCCGGCCACGTGCTCGCCACGCGCACCTTCCGCGGCAAGGCGATACTCGAAGCGGCCGTCGCCATCCCGCTGCTGCTGCCGCCGACGGTGCTCGGCTTCTACCTGCTCACCGTCTTCAGCCCGCGCTCGACGCTGGGCGCGCTCTTCGAGCGCGCGGCCGGCGCCTCGCTGGCATTCTCGTTCCCGGGCCTGGTGCTGGCGTCGGTCTTCATCAACCTGCCGTTCGTGATCCAGCCGATTCAGCGGGCGTTCGAAGCCATTCCGGCGGATGTGCGCGACGCCGCCGCCTGCTGCGGCCTCTCGCCCTGGCAGCGCTTCCTGCGCATCGAGGTGCCGCTCGCGTGGCCGGGCACCCTCACCGCGATGATCCTGACCTTCGCGCACACGCTCGGCGAATTCGGCGTGGTGCTGATGGTGGGCGGCAACCTGCCGGGCGAGACGCGCACGCTCAGCATCGCCATCTACGACCGCATGCAGGCCTTCGACGACCACAGCGCCGGGATCATGGCCGCGGTGCTGCTCGTGGTGGCGGTGGCGACACTGATGACGACGACGGCGCTCACCGAGCGGCTGGTGAAACGTCGTGGCTGAACGCACGCTGCACGTCACGCTTCGCCAGAACGGACCGATCCCGCTGGAGGTGCGCTTCACGTGCGGCACCGGCGACACGCTGGCGATCTTCGGCCCGTCCGGCAGCGGGAAGACGACGGTGCTGCGCAGCATCGCCGGACTCTACCGCCCGGCCGAGACGGTGGTGCGGGCCGGCGGCGAGACGTGGAGCGACACGGCCGCCGGCGTCTGGGTGCCGCCGCATCGGCGCCACGTGGGCTTCGTCTTCCAGGACTACGCGCTCTTTCCGCATCTGACCGCCGCCGGCAACGTGGCGGCGGCGCTCACCGATCGGCCGCGGGGCGAGCGCGAGGCGCGGGCCGAGGCATGTCTCGCGCAGGTGCACCTGCAGGGCAAGGCCTCGCGGCGGCCGCACGAACTCTCGGGCGGCGAGCGGCAACGCGTCGCGCTGGCGCGCGCGCTGGCCCGGGAACCGGCGGTGCTGCTGCTCGACGAGCCGTTCGCCGCGGTGGACCGCGCCGTGCGGCGGCATCTGCAGGACGAAGTGGCCGCGGTGCGCCGCTCGCTCGACGTGCCGGCCGTGCTCGTGACACACGACCTCGAGGACGTGGTGCGGCTCGCCACCCACGTGCTGCTGCTCGACGGCGGACGCGTGGTGGCGCACGACACCGTGTCGGCGCTCATGCGGCGTCCCGATCTGCCGGGCCTCGTCGATGCCGCCGGGCCGGGCACCGTGTTCGACGCCGTCGTCCACCGCCACGACCACGAGCGGGGTGTCATCGAGCTGGCGTTCGACGGCGGTGTCATCGTGGCCGCTGGCGCGGCTCAGGCTGGGACTCGCGTGCGGGCGCGCGTGCCCGCCCGCGATGTCATTCTCGCGACGAGCCTGCCCGACGGCCTGAGCGTGCAGAACGTGCTCACGGGCGTCGTAAGCACGGTCGCGGCCCCTGGGGAACACGACGCCGTGATGGTGGACGTGGCCGTGGGCGGACTCGTGCTCGCCGCCGAAGTGACGCGTGACGCGGTGCGCCGTCTCGCGCTCGCGCCGGGCCGCCAGGTGCACGCGCTGGTGAAGGCCGTGTCGATCGACGTGAGCGCTCTGGCCAGCACGCCGCCGCGCTCCTGACAGCCGCCAGCGCGCCTCGGCTGGAGTCACTGCAAATCGTTTCGGCACGACTTGAGTCGATTTGATTGACAGTTGGAATCGATCTAGAGTTCCGACGCGTTGTGCAGGAGGACGCGCCGGCCCGGATGACGACGACGCTTGCAGCACTGATGGCGGCCCTCGCGGTGTCGCTGGCGGCGCCTACATGGGCGCAGGTCGGCAGCGGCGCGCTCACGGGCGTGGTCGCAGACGGCTCTGGCGCGGCACTCCCCGCAGCGGCCGTGACGGCACGGGCCCTGGCCACGGGCCTCGTCCGCGAGACGGTCACCGGCCCGGCCGGTGACTACATCGTGCAGGGACTCGCCCCCGGCGCGTACGAGGTGCAGGTCATGCTGGCTGGCTTTCGCCCGCTCATCCGCACGGGCCTGCAGGTGGCCACCGGCGAGACGCTGCGCGTGGACATCACGCTCGACGTGGGCGCGATCGACACGGTCACGGTCGCCGCCGACGCGTCGATGCTGCGCACCGACACCGGCGGCCTCGGCCACGTCGTCGACAACCGCCGGATCGTCGGGCTGCCGCTCAACGGCCGCAGCTTCATCGCGCTCGCGAGCCTCGTGCCCGGCGTGGCCCTGCCGCCGCCGCCCGCCGCGCCGCTGCCACGCATCAACGGCGGCCGCCCGCGCACGAACGAGTACCTGTTCGACGGCATCTCGGTGCTGCAGCCCGAGCCCGGCCAGGTGGCCTTCTTCCCCAACGTGGACGCCATCCAGGACTTCCGCATCGAGAGCAACAGTCCGCCGGCCGAGTTCGGCCGCTTCAACGGCGGCGTCGTGAACCTCACGACGAAGGCGGGCACCAACCAGCTCGCCGGCACGCTCTTCGACTTCGTGCGGCACGATGCGCTGAACGCGAAGAACCCGTTTGCGGCCGGCATCGCGGCACCCGCCTACCGCCGCCAGCAGTTCGGCGGCGTCACCGGCGGTCCGCTGCGCCGCGATGCCACGTTCTTCTTCGCGGACTACCAGGGCCAGCGGCAGACCATCGGCCGCACCGTCATCTCGACCGTGCCGACGTTGCTGCAGCGGCAGGGCATCTTCACCGAGCCGATCGGCGGCCGTGTGCCGGTCATCTACGATCCGGCCACCGGGTCAGCGAATCGTCAGCCGTTCCCCGGCAACACCATCCCCGATGCGCGGTTCGATCCGGTGGCGCGGGCGCTGCTCGAGCGGTATCCGCTGCCCACCGGCTCCGGCACGGCCAACAACTTCCGTCGCGTGGCCGACGAGTCGGTCGATCAGGATCAGTTCAGCCTGCGGCTCGACCAGCGCCTCGGCGACGGCCACATGGCGTTCGCCCGTCTCACCCACTTCCGCGAGGCGTTCCTGCCGGTGACACCCCTGCCGGACGGCAGCGGCGTGACGAGCGGCACGCTCGGCCCGCAGGATACCGCCACGTGGGCGCTGGCATCGGCCTGGCAGCGCGCATTCAGCGCCACGCTCTTCAACGAGCTGCGCGCCGGCGATACGCGGCGCGCCGTCGATCGCACCGCCGCGTCACTCACCGGCAGCGCCTCGGCCGCGCTGGGACTGCCGGGCCTGCCCGCCACCGCGCGGTTCCCCAACACGCTGCCCACATTTCTCGTCGCCGGGTACCAGCAGCTCGGCTCGCCGGCCAATACCGCCACCAGCTTCGGCACGAGCGTGACCGAGATCGCCGACACACTGACCTGGATGCGAGGGCGGCACACGCTCAAGGCCGGGTTCGACTGGCGCTGGGCGCGGCTGAACGTGCTACAGCCGCCGTCCCCCACCGGGTCGTTCACCTTCAGCAACCTGTTTACCGACCTGCCGGGCACGGCCGACACGGGCACGCCGCTCGCGAGTCTCCTGCTCGGCCAGGTGCAGCAGTTCTCGATCGACCTGCAGCAGGACGAGATCCGCAACCGCGCCCACATCCAGGAGTACTTCGTGCAGGACGACTGGCGGCTCTCGGACCGCGTCACGGTGAATGCCGGCCTGCGCTACACGCTGAACTTCCCCTCCACCGAAGTGAACGATCAGGTCGGCGTCTTCAATCTCGCGACCGCGCAGATGGAGTACGCGGGTCAGGACGGCGTGCCGCGCGCCGCCCGCGCGCTGCATTGGCACAACCTCGGGCCGCGGCTCGGCCTGGTGGGCCGCCTCACCGAGTCAACGGTCGCACGCGCCGGTTACGGCCTCGTGTGGATCGAGATGGCGGGCATCACGACACCGTTCACGACGCCGGTGTTCCCGTTCCTGCAGACGGTCTCGCAGCGCACACTCGACAACGTCACGCCGGCATTCACGCTGGCGCAGGGGCCCACGGTGGCGCCCATTCCACTCACCGCGAACGCCGGCCTCGGCCAGGGCGTGTTCTCCGTGGATCGCGACCTCGGGTCGGGTTACGCGCAGCAGTGGCACGCCTCGCTGCAGCAGACACTCACCACCAACGTGTCGCTCGAAGTGGCGTACGTGGGCTCGAAGATCACGCGTGTGGGCCTGCCCGACACGAATCTCAACCAGCTCTCGGCTGACCAGCTCGCCCTGGGCAGCGCGCTCCTGCAGCGTGTGGCCAATCCGTTCTTCGGCCAGATTCCGCGCTCGTCGTCCCTTGGCGACCCCACCATCTCGGTGGCGCAGCTCCTGAAGCCGTTCCCGCAATACACGACCGTGAGCCTCTATCGCAACAACGTGGGCACGACGTTCTACCAGGGCGCCTACGTCGCACTGCGGCAGCGCCTCGCGCACGGCCTCTCGTACGCGATCAACTACACGCGGTCCACGCTGCGCGACGACGCGTCGTCGGTCTTCGACGCGTCGATTCTGGCCGGACCGGTGGCCAACGTCCCGGTAGCCGACAGCTACAACCGGCGGCTCGAGCGCGACTACTCGACGGGCGACATTCCGCACGCGTTCACGGCGTCGGCCGTGTGGGACGTGCCGTTCGGCGCGGGTCGCGCCCGCCGCCCGGGCGGCCTCGTCGGAGCGATCGTGAACGACTGGACACTGTCGGGCGTGGTCACGCTGCAGTCGGGCGTGCCGCTCGCCATCGCGCAGACCACCAACAACAACGCGTTTGCCGGCTTCGGCTCACAGCGGCCGAATCTCGTGGGCGATCCGGAGCTGCCGGCCGGCGAACGCACGGCCAGCCGCTGGTTCGACACCAGCGCCTTCAGCGCCGCGCCGCCGTTCACGATCGGGTCGAGCCCGCGGAATCCGGTGCGCGGGCCGGCCTACCGCAACCTGGATCTGGCCATCGTGCGCCGCGTGCCGCTCGCCGGCCGGGCCGCCGTCGAACTGCGGGGCGAAGTCTTCAACGCCACGAACACGCCGGCCCTCGGCGCGCCGAACACCACCGTGGGCGCGGCGGCGTTCGGCAGCATCACCTCGGCTGGCGATCCGCGGGTCGTGCAGCTCGCCGTGAAGCTGCTCTTCTGACCGTCAGAACGTGAACTTCAGCGCCAGCTGCATCTGCCGCCCCGGCAGCGCCTGGAAGATCTTCCCGAAGTCGGGCGAGTCGGCGTTGCGGTTCGGAATCAGGAAGTTCGTGTGGTTGAGCAGGTTGAAGACCTCCCAGCGCAGCTGGAGGTTGCGCGCGCCACCGAGTGGCACGAACCGCGAGAGCACCGCGTCCACCGTCTGCAGCCCCGGGGCAACGAGAGTGTTGCGGCCGACGTTGCCGAACGTGCCGGCGGCGGCCAGCGGGAAGCAGGCCGTATCGAACCAGCGATCGGGGCCGCGCTCGCTGCCCGGCAGGTTGCCGTTGCAGATGGCGTCGGGCCGCTGTCCGGCGAAGGCGCCGATGTTGGCGCGGTCGGTGGTCAGCACCGGCGTGAACGGCTGACCGCTCGAGACCGTGAAGACGCTGGCGAGCTGCCAGTCTTTCGCGACGATGTTGCTGAACGGCGAATCGTAGATGAGCGATGCGGTGAAGCGGTGCGCGCGATTGTGGCCGGCCAGACCGAACTCGTCGCGCGCGTAGGCGTCCTGGTTGCCGGTGTCGCCGGCGCCGCCGTCGTTGACGTTGTTGAGGGCCTTCTGCCAGGTGTAGGCCACGATCCCCGACAGGCCGCCCGACAGCCGGCGTTCGACCTTGGTCTGCAGCGAGTGGTAGTTGGCCTCGCCATCGGCGATGTTCCAGGTGATGTCGCCGTAGAGCGGATACGGCCGCCGGCTCTGCGACGTGCCGGCGCCGAGCACCGGCTGATTGATGTTGTAGGCCCGCGGCAGGTACTTCGACACCGACCCGACGTAGCCCACCGTCACGGCGCCGTTGGCGCCGAGCGCCTGCTGGACGTCGACGCTCCAGCGGTGCGTGCGCCCGAGATTCCAGAACGGCTCGAAGCCCACCGCCGAGAGCGACGTGCCGGCCAGCGCGGCCGGGAACGGATCGCTCATCGAGATGTTCGGCGTGGCCGTGGCGGCGTTGAAGATCTCGCGGCGGCTGATCGGCGCGTTCTGGAAGTTGGCGAGCAGCGTCGCGTTGGTCAGCGACGCGAAGTACAGACCGTAGCCCGCCCGCACCGTCCGTGAGCCGTTGCCGCTCAGGTCGTAGACCAGCCCGGCCCGCGGGCCGAAGTTGGCCGTGCTGAACTCGCGGATGCTGCGCCGCAGCCCCTCGGTGCCGGCCTGCACCGGACGGCCAAGCGACGGAATGAACGCCCCCCACTGGTCGTTCTCCTCCCACGACGGCGCCATGTACTCGTAGCGCAGGCCGTAGTTGAGCGACAGGCGGTTGCTGACCCGCCACTCGTCCTGCACGAAGACCGCCAGCTGCCACGAGCGCAGGTCACTCACGGGCGGGCCGATGAGACGCTGCGTCTGCGACGGGAAGCCGAGCAGCATGTCGGCGATGGCGTTGCCGGTGTAGCGGCCCGTGAAGGTGAAGTTGCCGTTGGGCGTGTTGGTGTTGTCCAGGTCGATCCTGGTCGTCCGCACTTCCGCGCCGTAGCGCAGCGAGTGGTTCTTCACGCCCTGCACGAGCTGATAGGCGTACTGCCAGTTGTTGTGGATGCGGATGAAGGGATTCGTGAAGGGCAGGATCGGCGTGTAGCCCGTCACGTTCACGATGGGCGGCCCCACCGTGAGGCGGTTCTTCAACGTCTGCGACGTCGTGCCGGTGAGGCCCAGCTGGCCGATCCAGTCGGTTTCGTCGGACGAGAGCCGGCCGTTGCGGATGCGGCCCCAGCCCACCCGCACTTCCTGCACGGTGGTGTTGTTCCACACGCGCGTCCACTGGAGGCCCAGGTTCTGGTTCTTCTTCACGATGGTTTCGGCCAGG
The DNA here is from genome assembly GCA_022842985.1 of Acidobacteriota bacterium. Classification (GTDB taxonomy): domain Bacteria; phylum Acidobacteriota; class Vicinamibacteria; order Vicinamibacterales; family UBA2999; genus CADEFD01. Next base: position 8,485 of record JALHON010000101.1, read on the forward strand.
CGCGGCAGGGTGCCGGCGACGTTCGGGTTCACCTGATCGTCCCAGTAGATCTGGTAGCGGGCCATGAAGCTGTCGGCGGCGCGCGGGTTCCAGTCGACCCGGCCGGTGCCGAGGTGCAGGTCCTGCACGAGCTCCGGGTTGTGGATGAAGTTGCGCGTGGCGGCGGTATTGGTCGGGTCGGGATAGAACGCGTTCACGATGCCCGCGCCCTGGGCGTTGAAGCGGCTGGCGGGAATGACGTTGCCGGGAAACGGCAGCCCCGTCAGCGGATCGCGGATGACGGTGCTCAGGCCGGAGAAATCACCGCCGCGCTGCGCGGCCGTCGGCACGGTGGTGCCGAGCGTGACGCCCTCGCGGATCCGCACCTTCTCGTAGTTGGTGAAGAAGAAGGCGTTCTTCACCGGCGTCGGCCCGCCGAGCGAGCCGCCGATCTGCTGGCGCGACAGGTCGGGCTTCACGGTGGCGAAGTAGTTGCGGGCGTCGAGCGCTTCGTCGCGGAAGAAGCCGAAGGCATTGCCGCGCCAGGTGGACGACCCCGACTTGCTCACGAGCGACACGATGCCGCCCTGCGCGAAGCCGAGCGAGGCGTTGTAGCTGGCGCCGAGCACGGTCATCTCCTGGATGGCGTCGGCCGACGGGAAGGTCAGGATCTCGGCGGTGGTGTCGTCGTTGTTGTTGAAGCCGTCGAGCAGGAAGTTGTTGTCGGTGAGGCCGGCGCCGTTGATGTTCACGCCGCCGCCGCGGTTGCTGAGGGTGCCGCCCTGCACCTCGGCCTGCACGCCGGGAATGATGAGCGTGAGGGTGCGGAAGTTGCGGCCGTTGAGCGGCAGCTCCTGCATCTTCTCGGCGTCGATCACCTGGCGGACGGCGCTGTCGACGGTTTCGACGAGCGGCGCCGACGCTCTGACCTCGACGGATTCCTGCACCGTGCTCAGTTCGAGCGTGAAGTCGATGCGGGCCACCTGACTGACCGTGAGCCGCACGCCCGACCGCTGCTGCGCGCGGAAGCCCGAGAGCTCGGCGCCGATCGTGTAATCGCCCGGCGGCAGCAGCTGCGCGTCGTAGGCGCCGGTCTCGTTCGTGACCGTCGTGCGCGTGAGAGCGGTGTCGATGTTGCGAATCGTGACGGCCACGCCCGGCAGCACGCCGCCTTCGGCATCGCGCACCATACCCTGGATGCTGCCCGTCGTTGACTGCGCCGTGGCCGTGGCGGCGACACACAGCAGCGCCAGACCGATCACCAGAACTCTCAGGCTCGAATACACGGATGCCTCCACGGGCCGGACCTCCGGCCGTCGGTTGGATGTTGCGAGCCGATAGTCTAGGCCGAGGCTGGCCGGATTTGTCATCGGACGTCGCGGCTTCCGTGCAGCCGGGCTGGCGGCGCCGGCCCACAGTAGAATTCGCCGATGCGTCGCACCTCCGCGCTCTCGCTCACCGGCGTCGTCCTGCTCGCCTTCTCGCTGGCCGCCCAGTCGCCCGCCCCCCTCGACCCGGCCGTCATCGCCCGGGTGCGCGACGAGGCCACGGTGCGCTCGCAGGCGCACGACCACGTGTGGTGGCTGTCGGAGGTCTACGGTCCGCGGGTCACGGGCACTCCCGCCTTCGCCCAGGCCAGCGAATGGGCCATGAAGCAGTTCACCGCGTGGGGGCTCGCCAACGTGCACCAGGAACGCTGGGCGTTCGGACAGGGGTGGACGATCGAGCGCTTCAGCGCCACGATGACCGCGCCGCAGCCGGCCGTGCTCATCGGCGCGCCCCGCAACTTCTCGCCCTCCACGGCCGGGCCGGTGGCGAGCGACGTCGTGCACGTGAAGGCGGCCACCGAAGCGGACCTGGCGGCCTACCGCGGCACGCTGCGCGGCAAGATCGTCGTCATGCAGCCCGTGCGTGCGGTGCGGATGCTCGAAGGCCCGGTCATCCTGCGGATGGACGACGGTCCGTGGTGGACCGAGGCGGCCACGCCGCAGGAGCCGCAGCCGCAGACGGCGCCGCCGCCCGCCGCGCTCGAGGCCGCCCGGGTCCGCCAGCAGTTCGCCGCTGCCGTGCAGAAGTTCCTCGTGGACGAAGGCGTGGCCGTGCTGCTCGAACGCGGCAGCGACGGCGACACGGCGGCCGGCGGCAGCGACCTCACCTGGCGCACGCAGATGACGGACGGCGGCACCATCTTCCCGACCGGTGGCGGCAGCCGCGATCCGAACGCGCCGAAGCAGGTGCCGTCGGCGACGCTCGCCGTCGAACACTACAACCGGCTCGTGCGGCTCATCGCCCGCGGCATCCCGGTGCGGATGGAGGTCGAGATCAAGACCGCCTTCCACGCCGAAGGCGCGCAGCCGAACGGCATCAACACCATCGCGGAGATTCCGGGCACCGACCTCGCGCACGAGGTCGTCATCATGGGCGCACATCTCGACGGCGTGCCCTACGCCACCGGCGCCACCGACAATGCCACCGGCTCGGCCGCGATGATGGAGGCGCTGCGCGTCATCCAGGCGCTGAAGCTCAAGCCGCGCCGCACCATCCGCGTGGCGCTCTGGGGCGGTGAGGAACAGGGCCTGCTCGGCTCGCGCGCGTACGTCGCCGCGCACTACTGGGACGCCGACGCCCGCCGCCCGAAGCCGGATCACGCGAACGTCGCTGCCTACTTCAACCTCGACAACGGCACCGGCCGCATCCGCGGCGTGTGGGGCCAGGCGAACAAGGGCGCGCTGCCGATCCTCGAGAAGTGGGGCGAGCCGCTCAAGGCGCTCGGCTGGAAGATGGCGAGCCCGCGCAGCGTCGGCGCGACCGACCATGCGTCGTTCGATCAGGCAGGACTGCCGGGCTTCCAGTTCATCCAGGAACGGCTCGAGTACAACTCGCGCTCGCACCACTCGAACATGGACACGTTCGACCGCGTCCAGAAAGAGGACGTGGAACAGCAGGGCGCGGTGGCCGCGGTGTTCGCGTGGCAGGCCGCCAACTGGCCCGAGAAGCTGCCGCGCAAGCCGGCGAACGAACGCTGAGACCCGACGCCGCTACTGCGTGATGGGCTGGCGGAACGCGAGCACGACATAGGCGACCGACGGCACGGCGGCGCCGCGCATGCGGGCCGGCCGGAACGACAGCGCGTCCACGGCGATGAGCGCGGGACCGTCGAACGCCGGCGACGAGCGGAGCAACCGGCGGCGCGTCACCGAACCGTCGACCCCGAGCCGCAGCTCGATGAGCACCGACCCATCGAACATGGCGTTCGCCGGATAGTCGGGCATGAGCGGCGTGCCGGCCGGCGCGGGCACGTCTTCGGAGGGCGCACCGACGTTCTTCGGCGGCGCACCGAGCGTGCCCGCGAAAAGCGCCGGCGGACGGAAGAGCCCGACCACGAGCACCTTCGACGCCGCGGGCCGGCGCGTGCGGTCGTCGATGGGCCGCCCGGGCAGCGGAATGGCGGCATCCGTCGCCGGCTCGAACGCCCACGCCTTGACGGCGGCCGACAGCGCATCGGTGAACGGTGGCGTGTCGCGAAACGGCTTCACGCCCGAGACCCGGCCCTCGGCGTTCACCGCCACCTCGAGGAACACTTCGCCGCCGGCCACGGCCATCACAGGAATAGCCGGCAGCGGACCGCCGTCGAGTTCGGCGGGCTCGACGAGCCGGCGCGGGGCGGCGGGATCGAGCGCCGCGCCGTCTTCCGGCCACGCCGGTACGTCAGTGGGCGTCGTGACCGGAAAGTCGGGCCGCAGGTCGGCATCGACCATGACGCGGGCCGGCGACGTGATGGCCTTGCGGCGCGCGGCTTCCTCGGCGGCGATCTGGCCGAGCGGCTGGGCGGCGGCCTGCCCGGCGCCGAACAGGAGCACCAGGCCGATGACGGGGATGGGCGAACGCATGAACGGCCTCCTCGCGAACTCAGGGTCCTGCAGTCACTATACGGGAAGCCGGCGCCGGCTCACGCCAGCGCCGCCGGCAGCGTCTGCGGCTCGTTCCACGAGCCGAGCGGCCCGAGCCGCGGCGACTTCTTGAGCTGGTGCCGGTCCATCCGCCGCAGCACTTCGTCCAGGAAACGGATGGCCTCGACCTGGTGCGGCCCCTTGTTGAGCATCACGCACTCGGCGCGCTGACCCATCGCGGCATCGGTGGCTTCGCTGCGGCTGGCGGCGCCGTCGCGCACGAGCGAGTCGAGCACCTGGGTGGCCCAGATGACGGGCACGTGCGCGGCTTCGCAGATCCACAGGATCTGCTCCTGGATTTCCGACAGCCGCGCCAGCCCGATCTCCACCGCCAGATCGCCGCGCGCGATCATCACGGCCACCGGCTGGCGCCCGCCGGCCGTCACGATGAGGCGCGGCAGGTTGCGCACGGCGAGCGCCGTCTCGATCTTCAGCACGACCGGCGGCAGCGGCTTGCCGCGGCGCCGGCGCGCCAGCTCGTGCTGCAGCTGCACGACGTCTTCGGGGCGCTGCACGAACGAGTAGCCGATGCAGTCGGCGTGCGCTGCCGCGAAATCGAGCGCCGCGAGGTCGTGCGGCGTGAGCGCCGGGATGTCGAGCTCGACGCCGGGCAGGTTGATGCCCTTCTCGGCGCGCAGCCGCTCGCCGCGATCGCGCGCGTGCGTCACCTCGAGCACGGCGCGGCCGTCGCCCGCCTCGATGACGCGGGCGCCGAGTTTGCCGTCGTCCACCCACACGGTGGCGCCGGGCACGAGCCGGCGCACGATCTCCGCATGCGACACGACCGCCTGCACGCGGGCTTCGCGCTTGCGCAGCGGCGCCTCGACCAGCTCGAAACGATCGCCGCGCAGCAGACGGATCTTCCCCGCCGGCGCCACCTTCGTGAGCCGCACCTTCGGGCCGCCCAGGTCCATCAGCACGGCGCACGTGCGGCCGGCGGCCGCCGCCTCGCGGCGCACGTTGGCGATGATGGCGCGCCACACGTCCGGACCGTCGTGCGCGCAGTTGATGCGCGCGCAGTCGCCGCCGGCCTCGAGCATCCGCCGCACGAGGCCGCGGTTCGAGGCGGCCTCGGCCGGCATCGTCATCATGATGCGCGTGCGCGGGCCGAGGGGGTCGGCGCCGAAGATGCGGTGCTGGGCGCGGGCGATCGCGCGATGACCGCGTGTCTCGGCGGCCGCCACCGGACGGCGCCGGCCGGCGGGCCCGACAAGACTGGCGAGCGTGTCGCGCACGGCATCGAGCGCCGGCAGCACGCCGGCCTCGCTGCGGCCGAGCGACGACAGTCCGAGGGCCGACAGCCCCTCCTGCAGCCGCCGGATGTCGCGCCGGCGCAGGGCCAGATAACACGCGAGATTGGTGGCCGCCGCCGTGAAGGCCCGCCGCCGCAGCACCGGCGCCCACAGCTGCAGGGTCGCCGCCCCCTCGCGCGCGACCTCGTCACGCAGCCGCGCGACGGCAGAATGAAGCTCGCTGACCCGCATGCCTCGACCGTACGCTTCACGGCCGAAGTGGCACAAACAGATAAACCGAGCGGTCTGCTTGCGGGATTTCGATGGCGCTACTTGAGCAGCCCGACGATCGGCACGCCGTCCACATCGGGCATCTCGAAGCCGAGCAGCCGCGCCGCCGTCGGCGCGATGTCGATCTGGCGCAGGAGCGGCAGCGGCACGCCGGGACGCACGCCGGCACCGGCGGCAATGAATCCCGTGCGCATGCGCGTCTCGGTGGGCAGGAAGCCGTGCGCGCCGCGCCGGGTCGTGCCGACGAGCACGCTGCCCTGCTCGACGCCGTCCGAGACGTAGTAGCCCTCGGCCGGCTCGATGAAGAACGCCGCCTCCGGATACGCGCCGAGCGCATCGAGTTCGGCGCGTGACACCACGCGGAAGATGCCGCGATAGCGGCCCTCGGCCAGTTCGCGGAAACGTGCTTCCACGCGGGCGGCCAGCGCCGCGTCCTTCGGGTCGCGCAGGCGGATCGCCGTGGCGTGCGCCGCCACCTGCCACGTCTGCACGCGCCCGCGCGCGTCGGTCGTGAGCCAGCCGCCCTCGCGCAGGATGACGTTCGGCTGGATGAGCGTGTGGACGCGCGAGAAGCCGTGGTCGCCGGTGATGAGAAAGGTGGTGCGGGCGCGGATGCCGGCCTCCTCGGTGGCGCGGACGATCGCGCCCACGTGGGCGTCGATGCGCTGGATGGCGTCGCGGGCCGCTGGCGAGCCCGGACCATCGGCGTGCTGCGCCGTGTCGGTTTCCATGAGGTGGATGAGCAGCAGGTTCGGACGCGCCGTGCGGAGGATGTGCGCGGCCATCGCCGCCGTGAAGCGGTCGCGCTCGATGGCGTTGCGGTTGGCGTTCTCGCCGTAGCCGCCGAGCGCCGTCACGACGGCATCCACGAGCCCGGGCGTCGAGTCGTGGCGCGCGCGGGCGAGCCAGGTGGAATCGGGCGGTGCCTGGTTCGATTCAGGAAAGAGCACGTCCATCGTGGCGCCGACCGTGACCGGCCACGACGCTCCGGCGGTGGTCAGGCCGTGCGCCTTCGCGCGGTCCCAGAGCGCCGGCACCTTCATCGCGCTGTATTCGTAGTACCAGCGCGGCGAGCCGATGGGCGGATCGAACATCGTGTTGCTGACGATGCCGTGCCGCGCGGGCCTGACGCCGGTCGCAATCGACGTGTGCGAGGGATACGTCATCGAGGGGTGGCTCACTTCCACGCCCTCGGCCGCCGAGCCCGCCTCGCGCAGCGCCTGCAGGGTGGGCAGGCGCACGCCCTCGCGTTCGGAGTCGAGGTACATCGCCGGACGGAAGCCGTCGATCGAGATGACGACCACGTGATCGCTGGCCCGCGCGGCCGCGGCTGCCGGCTGCGTCGGCGATTGCGCGCC
>JALHON010000102.1 GCA_022842985.1 Acidobacteriota bacterium
GACATGTCCTGCCGTCCAAAGCACTTCTGGGGGCCCCCATCCCCTGACCTGGGTGTCGCCCGCACTCCCGGCGCGAGTGTCAGCTGCTTGTGCGACGACGACTCATAGTCGCTCGCCGACCGAACGCCGCACCCACCCAACGGCGGGGGTGTCAGTTGATGCGGACGCGCAGGTCGGCGCGGATCTGACGCGGCGCGCCGAAGTGGGTGCCGCTGAAGGGATTGCCGAAGTTGAAGGCGTAGGCGCGGTTGAAGGCGTTGAGCACGCTGACGGCGATGCCGATCTCGCCCCACGACGTGCGGCGGACGCGCAGTGACGCCGAGAGGTCGACCACGAGGCGCGGCTTTACGCGACCGCGGTCGAAGTCCACGAGCTCCGCGCCGGGGCGCTCGGCGAGTTCTTCCGCGTCATCGTCGTCGAGATCGCCGAGTTCCACCGGCGTGCCGCTCGCGTAGCGCGCCTGCGCGGTCGCGGCCCAGCGGCCCACCGGCTGCACCCAGGTCACCGTGGCCGAGGCCGTATGACGCTGGTCGTGGTCTGGCGTGAAGATGACGCCCGGGCCGATCTCGTCGATGTCGTCTTCGAGGAAGAGGCCGCCGTTGATCGGGCCCTCCTGTTCGACTTTCGACAGCGTGTAGGCGGCCGTGGCTGTGACGCCGCGCACAGACGGTATCTGGAGACGCACGTCGAGGCCGCGCGCCGTGCCCTTCGCGACGCTGTTCGGGAACACGATCGTGGTGCCGAAGAACACGTTCGGGTCGGTGTAGTTCTCGACCGTGCGCCGCCAGCCGGCGATGTCGAGTGTCACGCGGCCGATGCGCTGCTCCCAGCCCAGCTCCCAGGCCGTTTGCCGTTCGGGCAGCAGCTCGGCGCCGCCGTCGTCGCCATCGTCGTCGTTCACGAAGGGCGAGAGGGCACGTGCGGCTTCTGATGACGAAAGCAGCAGGTGTTCGGCCTGCGGCGGCTGGAAGAAGCGGTTGAAGGAGGCACGCAGGGTGGTATGCGGCGAGAACGGCGTCAGCGCCAGACCCACGCGCGGGCTCCACGCCGTCGTCGGCACGAGCAGTTCCGTGTGGTCCACCCGCAGACCCGCGTCGATGAGGAAACCACCAAACCTGAAGCGGTCACTCGCGTAGGCCGACCACTGTGGCCGCGCGACGTCTCCCGCGAAGACGAACGGCCGCGCCGGCGTGAACGCCGCTGCCGCGTCCGAGAGGTCGTCGGCGTCCGGGTCGGTCACCGCGAAACGGAAATCTTCGGTGATGGCGACGCGCGACACCTCGCCGCCGATCGTGAGCGTGTGGCGGCCCGGCGTCACGGTGGCGGAGCCGAGCAGGCCGAGGCGGTCGTGACGGCGCGATGAGTCGGCGGTCACCGGTGTGTCGGCCGCGGAGCCGTCGAGTTGCCCGTCGATACGGCGATGGTAGCCGGCCAGACTGAGGCCGGCCGCGCCGACCGACTGGCGAAGGGCGAGCGACTGGCTCGACTGCGTCGTGCGCTGGCGCTGGTCCTGTCCGGCCAGTTCCGCAGGCTCTGCGTGCGGCACGTCGAACCGTGACCGTCCGGCCCGAACGTTCAGCGTCAGCTGCGACGTGCTGGAGGGCGCCGCCAGCGCCCGCAGCGACGCCCCGGCCACTCCGCCCGTGTTGTGGAGGTTGTCGGGATGCACCGGATCGAGGAAACGCGAGGACCGTTCGCCGGCCACGGACGCGAAGACGTCGATGGGGGTGCCTGCCGGACCACCGCCGGAGACCGCGCCACCGGCCAGGTCGCTGCTGCCGCTGCCGCCCTGCACCTGACCGCGCCAGGCTTCGGAGGCGGGCGGTGCGGTGATCTCGACGACCGCGCCGGCCTTGAGTCCGAAGGCGGCAGGCGTGTGACCGGTGGTCACGGTCACGGCGCCGAGGTCAGCGAGGCCCGGCGGAATGCCGAAGGCCACGTCAAGGCGGTCGTAGATCGGGATGCCGTCCTCCACGTACAGGACGCCATCGTCCACGCCGCGCACGTGCAGCAGGCCGTTGTCCTCTTCGGCGAAGCCCGGCAGCGAGGCGATCGCCTGGGGCAGCGCGCGTGTCTGCAGGCGTGCCGGGAGGTCGCGAAGGATCTCACCGCCCAGACGGGACTGCGCGCGTTCGAAATCGTCGGGCGGCATGGCGACCACGAGCAGCGGGCCATCGCCTGGGATCCTCAAGCGCAGCGGTGCGTCGACCACTGGGGCTGCGTCGATCGTCACGGTATAGCTGGCCCTTAGTGCGCCGGTCTCCGAGGCCAGCGTGTAGGTTCCGGGGCCAACCTCTCTGATCTCGAACCGTCCCTCAGCGTCTGTCGTGGCCTGCCTCAAGGGACGCCCATCTTCGGCGCTGAGCGTGACCGTGAGCCCCGCGACCGGGTCGCCTCCGAGAATCCAGACATCGCCACGAATGATGGCGCGCCGCGGCTGCGCCTGCAGGCCAACCGACGCGGCGAGTGCGAGTGCGGCCGTGACGAGCGCAATCCGTCCGTGTGTGCACATGGAGCGCGCGCTCGGCATCATGGCTTCTCGTACTTGTAGACCTTGCCGCCGCGCATCACGAAGCGCACGCGCTGCAGCGCGGTGATGTCGGTGAGCGGGTTGCCCTCGACGGCCACGAGGTCCGCGTTGTGCCCCGGGTAGATGGCGCCGATCTCGTGGTGCAGGTTCATCGACTCGGCGGCGAGTGACGTCAGGGACTTGATCGCCTCCATCGGCGCCTGGCCCGACTTCACGCGCTCGACGATCTCGCGCATGTTCTGGCCGTGCGCACCGGCCACCGCGTCCGTGCCCATCACCATCTTCAGGTTCTTCGTCTTGAGCGCGGCCGAGAACATCGCGTCCTTGAAGCCGAGCGCCTTTTCCATCGACGCGAAGCCTTCGTCGGTGTAATTGCCGATGCCGAGGAACTTCGCGCGGTTCTCGAGGTAGTTCTGCGTGACGAGGCCGATGTTCGGGTCGAACCACACGCCCTTCTCGGCGAGGAGCGCCAGCGCCTCGGCGTTGGCCAGGCCGCCGTGCTCCACCACCGTGCAGCCGGCGCGCGCGGCGCGCATCATCGCCTCGGGCGCGTGCGCGTGCACCATGGACCGGAAGCCCACCGCCCGTGCCTCGCCGCATGCCGCATCGAGCTGCGCCTGCGACAGCGTGGGCACGCCGCCGTCGCGGATGCTGGCCGAGGCGAAGATCTTCACGAGGTCAGCGCCGTCGGCCTTGAACTTCCGCACGAGCCCGCGCAGTTCGTCGGGTGTCAGCTTCGGATTCGAAATCTGGCCGAGCGAGCTCAACAGGCGCGGGCCCGGCAGCACGCCGCGGTTGATGGCGTCGCGCAGCGCCTTGTCGCCCGGCGATCCCACGCTCTGGATCGTGGTGAAGCCGGCCATCATCGTGACCCACGCGTTCTCGGCCGCGTAGAGCACGGCCTGGTCGGCAGGCTCCGGCCCGGTGGCATAGCGGCCGTTGGCATCGAAGTGCCAGCCGATGTGCACGTGCGTGTCGATGAACCCGGGCAGCAGCGTGAGCCCGGTCAGGTCGTAGGTCGCCGGGCCGGTCGCCGGACCGAGCACGCGGATCTTGCCGTCCTTCACGGTCACGAGCACGTCGGCGCGTTCGCCGCCGCGGCCGTCGATCATGCGCGGCGCGCGGATCGTGATGGCGTCGGTCTGCGCGACGAGGGCGCGGCTCTGGCCGAGGGCCAGCGCGGCCAGTGTGAGGGTGAGGGCGAGGCGGCGGATCATGAACGGCTCCTGCCCGCGCATTCTACGCGATGGTCCGCGGCCGGCCCGACTGGGGCCGGCCACGGCGCACGAAGGCTAGAAGCGGTAGCGGGCGCTCACGCGGAACACGCGCGCCGCCGGGATGGGATTGGCCGACGCCGCGTCGATGCCGCCGGTCGAGAGCGGCTTGTCGTAGTTCGGCCCGTTCACCTGCACGCGCCGCAGCACGACGCTCGAGTTGAACAGGTTGAAGCAGTCCACGAACGCCTCGAAGGTCTGGCTGCGCGGCAGCGTGAACGACTTCGACAGCCGCAGGTCCGACAGCTTCACCCAGTCGAAGCGGCCGGCCTGCGCCTCGACCGTCACTTCCTGCAGCGTGTTGAGCGCGTCGCGGATCTGGACGATGCGGCCGTAGTAGGCGCCCTGCTGAGCCGTGAAGGTCGACGACACGAGCATGCGCCACGGCAGATCCACCGTGCCGCTCAGGCGCACGCCCTGGTGCGTCTCCGGCAGTTCCTGCACCGCCGGAGATCCGGCCGTCGTGCCGAGGGTGTTGGCGAAGATGCCGTAGAGCGCCTCGTTCGGGTTGCGCGGCGCGATGTTCTTCACGTTGCGGCGGTCGATGACGTACGACGCCAGCAGCGACCAGCCGTTGGTGTGGGCCTTGCTGAAGGTCGTCTCGAAGGCCCGATACGTGTCGTTCCCCTCGTCGCCTTCCGTGTTGACGAAGAGCGACTGCACCTGACCGAAGCCGGGATAGGTGCGCGGCACCGACCAGACCTCGATCGGCTTGTCATCGGCGGTGCCGACGACGTTGTCGCGTCCCGGGTCGATGCCGACGGCGCGGTCGGTGAACGCCTCGAACGGCTGGGCGACGTTCAGCTCCTTCCAGCCGCGAAAATCCTTCTTGCCCACGAAGTTGAAGCGCAGCGTGGTGTTCTGGCTCAGGCCGAGGTCGAGGCCCGCCGTCACCTCGTCCATGTACTCGCCCTTGAGGTTCGGGTCGATGGCGCTGTTGCGGCTCTGTCCGGTGACCGACGCGAGGTTGGCGGCGACCGGTGTGTAGGGGATGGTGCCGTCCCAGCGGTTGTAGGTGGAGACGAGCGTGGCGGCGGGGTTCACGTTGGCCGCGACCGGGCCGGTGGCCGCGGTGATGCCCGAGCCGGCGGCGGAGTAGCGGCCGTAGCTGGCCTTGAGGGCCACGCGGCCCTGGCCGGTGATGTCGTAGACGGCCGACACGCGCGGCGACCAGCCGGAGTAGACGGGGAAGTCGCGCCGCTCGGGGTAGACGCGCTCGGTGGCGAACGGCCCGCTGCCGTCGTTCCCCTGTTCGGGCAGCCACGAGGCGTAGCGGTCGTACCGCAGCCCGACGTTCACCGTCAGGCGGCGGCTGACGGCGATGCTGTCGTTCACGAACCACGAGTTGAAGAGCACGCCGGCATTGGTGTTGTTCGGATACTCGAACACCTGCACCGAGTCGGGCCGCTGGAAGAAGTCGGGGTCGCCCGGCAGGCTGCGATAGCGGTAGATCTGCTGGTTCGGGTAGCCGTAGGTCTCGACGAAGTTCGTGCTGTGATAGCCGAGCACGCCCGATTTGATCTCGTGGTTGGTGCTGCCGATCGGCCGGTACCACGACCAGGTGGCGTTGTAGCCGTAACGCGCCGGTTCGCGGTTCAGCTCGAGGAAGGCGCCTCGGGTCTGCGTGGTGGTGAGGTCGACGCGGCGGACGTCGTCGGTCCACGCCTTGTCGGGCCACCAGTAGCCGGAGCGGTTGGCCCCCACGGCGAGCGTCATGCTCTGGCTCATCACGCGCGTGAACTTCAGCGCCGGGCCGATGGCCGTCCAGGCGATCTGGTTCTGCGTGGCCTCACGCGGCAGGAAGGCGCTGGCGTTGCGGTAGGGCTGCCACTTGCGATTGAGCTGCTGCGTGAACTCGAGCTTGTTGTTCTGCGAGAGCTGGTAGGTGAGCTTCAGCGTGGGGTTGTCGAGCCGCGTGAAGTACTCCACCTGGTCGCCGGTCTGCGTGTCGATGAAGCCGGGGATGAGCAGGCCCGAGTAGTTGTAGCCGTAGGCGGCATAGAACCACAGCTTGTCGCGCAGCAGGGGTCCGCCGAGGTCGAGCGCCACGTCGTTGTAGCGCGTGAACTTGTTGTTGCCGGGGTTGAAGCCCTGGTCACGCAGCGACTGCGTGACGTTGTTGCCCTGGAAGGCGCCGTCCTGCCACGCGCCCAGGTAGTTGCCGTGATACTCGTTGCTGCCCGACTTCACGATGAAGTTCAGCGTGACGCCCGGGCTCTGCGCCTCGGCGCCCTTGGCGGCGCCCGAGATCTGCACCTGCTCGTAGGTGTTGTAGTCGCCGAAGAACTGGTCCCACACGACGCCGTCGAACTGGATGAGCTCCTGGCCCGAGCGGCCATAACTTCTGGCGCCGGTGGTCGTGGACCCGCCCACGGTGTTGCCGCCGACGTCGAACTGCGTGGGCGTGAGACCGGGTACGAGCCGCGCCAGGCCGCGGATGCCGCGGCCGTAGGGCAGGTTCTCCATCTGCGCTTCGCTCCAGTTCACCGCCACTTCCGAGTTCTGGAGGTCGATGGTGGGCGTGGAGCTCGTGACGGTGATCGATTCTTCGAGGGTGTCGAGCTGCAGCGGCCCGTTGACCGTGGCCGTGGCATTGGCATTCACCGTGACGTTCTCGATCGTCAGCGTCCGGAAGCTCGTGAGCTCGAAGGCGACCTTGTAGACGCCGGGCGGCAGCTGGCCGAAGCGGTACGAGCCGAGGGCGTCGGTGACCGCCGTCCGCGCGCCGCCGATCATCGACGGGCTGGTGATGCTGACGGTGACGCCCGGCAGCAGCCCGCCGCTCGAGTCCTGGGCGCGGCCCGTGATCGTGCCCGTGGTCGACTGCGCGAAGGCCGGCGTCCAGGCCAGCAGCGCCAGCACCACCGCCAGTGCCGCACCCCACGATCGCATGCGCATGATTCCGCCCCCCTGATGGCGTGAGAGCGCGTCATGCGCCCTCGTAAGCGCGCGACGATAGCAGACTTCCTGCGAGTTGCGGCCTCCCGGCGCGAGGTTTGTGCGCAGATGCGGCGCTGCCTTATGGCGCGATTAGGCGACGGAACTCCGGCGTGTCCTTCATGCTGGCGAAGAGCGGGTCGGCGGCGGCCTGTGCCTTCCACTGTTTCGGCTGACGGCGGATGGCCGCGGCGAGCTGCTCGATGGCCCTGGCCGGCTGGCCCGCCTGCGCGTAGCGCTGCGCCAGCGCGTACATCGCGGCCTCGCTGCGCGGGTTGATGGCGAGGGCCTTCTGCATCTCGGTGATGGCCTCGGCGTGGCGTCCGGCCTTCGCGAGATCGGCCGACGCGGCGGTGAGGCGCTGCGGCACGCCGAGCGTCATCTGCAGCAGGCGCCGCAGCTCCTTGAACGGCTCCTCGTGGTCGTCCACGCGGATGTCGACGATGCGCTCCACAGTGGATTCGCTCTTCGGATCGAGCGGCTTCACCACCAGGATGCCGGCCGACTGCATGCCGCGGGTGTCGCCGCCCTGCGCCTGGCCGGCGTCGAGGGCGTCCATGAGGCGTTCGGCCATCGTGCCGGTGCCGCGCTGGTAGGCGGCCGCCATGGCCTGCACCACCGCTTCGCTCGCGAGCGTATTGCCCTGCGCCGAGAAGTTCAGGCCGCTCGCATGGCCGGCAAAGCCGCCCAGATGCACGAGATCCTTCGGGTCGTTGTTGCGGTCGATGACCCGCTTGCCGGTGTAGACGGCCGAGCGTCCCTTCGTGTCGATGACCGCCACCTGGCGGCTGTCGCGGCCGGGGTCTTCGTCGGTGATGCGCTTGACGACCTCGGCGGGCGACAGGCCCTGTTCGAGCAGGGCGATGGCCTTCGGACCGTACTGGCGGTTGGCCGAGGCCTGCGTGGCCACGGCGCCCACCCCCGGCTTGGCGTACGGCACGGCGGCGCCGGCGCCGAAGGCGCGCGACTGCACGCCCACCCCAAGTTCCTGGGTGGCCGGGTCGAAGGCGATGATCGAGAAGGTGCCGAACCACGGGTCGGGCCCATCTGCCGCGGTGGACGCGCCGGGGCGGGCCATCCACAGCAGGGCGGACAGGGCGCAGAGGGAGAGGGCGGTGCGGCGATGCGGCATGGTCGGGTTCCTCGGCGCGCATTCTACGCGGAACCCCGGCGGCGTTGCCCGCGGCGGCCGGGTTGCCTTGGACGCCGAACGCGACTACCATCGCCCGTCTCCGATGCGCCATGGGGCCGTCGGTGTTCCTGTCTGGAGGTTCTGGTGAGACGTCTATTTTTCGCAGCCGGGCTCGTGGCCCTGACGATGGCCCCCGTGGCGGCGCAGCAGGCGGCGGTGCCTGAACTGCCGTTCGAGTCGGTGCCGAATCCGCTGACGATGCCGAACGATATCCACTTCGGCGAAATCGGCGGCGTGGCCATGAACTCGAAGCGGCACATCTTCGTGTTCTCGCGCGGCAACCTGACCGGCCCGGCCTACATGAACCAGGCGGCGCAGCTGCTCGAGTTCGACGCCACCGGCAAGTACGTGCGCGAGATCGGCAAGAACAACTTCGCCATGTCCTACGCGCACGCCGTGCGCATCGACAAGCAGGACAACATCTGGATCGTGGACAAAGGGTCGAACATGATCGTCAAGTTCAACCCTCAGGGCCGCGTGGAATGGGTGTTCGGCCGCAAGGGCGAGTCGTCGCACCTCGACGTGCCGCCCGACTTCGCCTCGCAGATCGGCGTGCTGCTGAAGCGCGCCGGCCTGCCGGTGGAACTCCCGGCCAACAACAACCCGCGCAACCCGGTGCCCGTGCACCGCGACAACGTCTTCAACCAGCCGACCGA
Source organism: Acidobacteriota bacterium (assembly GCA_022842985.1). GTDB lineage: Bacteria > Acidobacteriota > Vicinamibacteria > Vicinamibacterales > UBA2999 > CADEFD01. The sequence goes on from JALHON010000102.1 coordinate 8,590, forward strand.
CGTCGCGTGGGACTCGAAGGGCAACTCCTACTTCAGCGACGGCTACGTGAACTCGCGCGTCGCCAAGGTCAACGCGCGCGGTGAGTGGATCGCCTCGTGGGGCTCGCTCGGCAACGGCCCCGGCCAGTTCGACACCCCGCACGGCATCGCCGTCTCGCCGGCCGACGAGATCTACGTGGCCGATCGCGGCAACCGCCGCATCCAGGTGTTCACGCCCGAGGGCAAGTACATCCGCGAGTTCACGATCGACGTGCCGGTCGACACGAGCCGCGGCAAGATCACCTACGGCTCCGAACAGCCCAACGCCAAGACCGGGTCGCAGGCGCCCGGCGCGCCCGATGCGCTGTGCATGACGCCCGGTCCGAACCCGGTGCTCTTCGTGGGCGACCTCTACCCGAGCCGCATCTACAAGGTGTCGCTCGAGGGCAAGGTGCTCGGCGTCTACGGACAGCCCGGCCGCAACCTCGGCGAGTTCGGCTGGATCCACGCCATCGCGTGCCCGTCGGAAGACGAAATCTGGGTGGGCGAGCTCATCAACTGGCGCGTGCAGAAGCTCGTGACCAAGGGCAAGGGCCGGGCCACGGCCGCGCGCAAGTAGCGCGAGACACTCGTGACGGATGCCGCGGGCGGCGCTTCGGCGCCGCCCGTGTCATGTACGAAGTCGGCGTCCCGCGAGAAGTCCGGCTTTCCCCAGAATAGGGACAGTCCCCTGGTTACTGGCCGGCGGCGCGGAAGAGTTCGTCGGCCGACGACAGGATGATGTTGCGCAGGCGCGCCGGGTAGTTCGCGGGCAGCGTGGCGAGGAAGCGGCGGACGTCGCCGGCGGCATCGCCGCTCGCGTAACCGCCGAGGGTGGCGTCCATCCAGCGTTTCGGGAAGAAGATGTCGCCGGTCTTCTGGATCTCCCACAGCAGGTCGAGGCTCGGCCGCAGGTACTGCGCCGACTGCGCCGCGCGCAGCGGGTGGTGCAGATAGTCGAGGCCGTCGAGCACCCACGGCTCACGGCGGCGGTTCGTGACGTCCTTGAGCGACAGGAACCAGCGCTCGCGCACGGCGGCATCCCCCGACAGCGCCGGCATGATGAAGGCGAAGCGCGCCTTGCGGTCGGGGTTCTCGATGCGCGCGAGCTGCGCGGTGAGGATCTCGGCCGCGCGCGGCACGTCGCGCACCGCCAGGTCCATCGCCAGTCCGGAGTAGTCCGTTTCGGCGAGCGTGAGGCCCGGGACGGCCTCCGTCTTCTCCCACACGCGCGTGAGCCAGGCGAGCGTGTCGGGTGTGGCGCTGATGCGGCGCAGCGCGCCGAACCACGTGGACTTCTGGCCGCCGGTCGTGGCGCGGTCGAGGCCGGCGCGCAGCGTGGTTTCGGCCGCCGCGACCCGCGACGCACGCTCGGCGGGCGTGAGGAAGCGCCACCAGGCATTGCTCATGTAGCCGAGGATGCGCGCGCGGCTCTGCTCGTCTGGTTCGACGGCCACCGCCGTGAGCGCCGTGTCCACGAACGTCGTTGCCGGCACGCCGCGATCGAGCAGCGCGTCCCAGAGGGTCACCCACACGGCGCCGCGCGTGAGGACGTCGGGAATGGCGCTCACATTCGCCGCCAGGTATTCGCGCGAGGCGCGGTCGAGCACGAAGCCGCCGTAGGCCCAGCCGCCGCCGTTCGGCAGCACGTACTGGGGCGCGGGCAGGCCCGCGGCTTCCGCCACCACGGTGCGTGCGCCGTTCAGTGCGACCTCGATCGTGCGCGGACCCTCGGGCAGCGCCAGCGTGACGCGCAACTGCTGCGGCCAGACCAGGCCACGATTCTGCGGATCGCGCTGCGAGAAGGCGAGCGACGCGATGCGCCCGTCCTTCACGTCGAGTTCGGTCGTGATGACGGGCCGGCCGGCGGATTCGACCCACACACGGCTCCAGGCCGCGAGGTCCACCGGCGTGCGCCGGTCGAGCACCTCGATGAGGTCGCTCCAGGTGGCGTTGGCGAGCTTGTGGGCGTTCAGGTACTCGCGCAGGCCGTCACGGAACGAGTCGGCGCCGAGGAGCGCCTCGAGGTGCCGCATCATCACCGGCGCCTTCTGGTAGATGATGGCGCCGTAGAGCGACCCGGCTTCGTTCAGGTTGTCGAGCGGCTGGCGGATCGGGTTGGCGCCGGCCGTGCGATCGACTTCGTAGGCGGCCGGGTAGTGCGCCAGCAGGAATCGCAGCTCGTGGTTCACCTCGGGGAACGACGGGTTCACGATCTTCGCGGCCATGAAGTTGGCGAAGACTTCCTTCATCCACACGTCGTTGAACCAGCGCATCGTGACCAGATCGCCGAACCACATGTGCGCGGTTTCGTGCGAGATGACCGAGGCGCGGCCGAGGAACTGGTTCTGGGTGGCCGATTCGTCGAGCAGCAGGCTCGAGGCGTTGTAGAGCACCTTGCCGGCGTGTTCCATGCCGCCGAACTGGAAGGCCGGAATCGCCACGAAGTCGAACTTGCCGAAGGCGTAGGGAATACCGGTGTAGTCCTCCATGAACGCGAGGGCGCGCGCATGCAGGTCGAAGAGCGCGTCCTTGTTGCGGGCCACCTTCACCGCGTCCGTCTCGCGGTGGAAGAAGTTGAAGGTGCGGCCGTTCCGCGTAGCCGTCTCGACCTGGAAGTCGCCGACGACGAACGAGAAGAGATACGTGGAAAGCGGTTCGGTTTCGGCAAAGCGCGTCGTCACGGCGCTGCCGGTGCCGGCGGCGCCGTCCCAGAGCGAGATGTCTCCGGCCTGCATCGGCGCGCCGTTGCTCACGGCCACCCAGTCGCCGGGGTAGCGCAGCTCGAGCGTCCAGCGGGCTTTGAGGTCCGGCTGGTCGAACACCGGGATAGCGAGGTGCGCGCGCGCCGGCACGAAGAGCGCGTAGAGGAAATCGGGGTTGCGGTTGAGCGAGGCGTCGCCGGCCGTGAAGGCGATCCGCACCTCGTTCGCGCCCGCCTTCAGCGCGGATGCCGGCACGACGATGTGGTCGGTGACATACGTATGCCGCACGGGTGTGCCGCCCACGCTGACCGAGGCGACCTTGTCGGCGCCGGGGGCGAAGTCGACGACGAGCGGCTGCGACGCATCGCTCAGCTGGAAGCGCGCCGTCATCGTGCCGGTGAGCGGCTGCTTCTGCTCGCGCGGCACCGTGAGCGCGAGCTCGTAGCGCAGGTCGCGGATGATGGCCGCGCGCCGGGTGGCCACCTCGAGCGGAATCCCCGGCCCCGGCGTGGCTGTCTGCGCGTCCGCGCGAGACGCCATCAGCAGCGAGACCCCGAGCGCGGCAAGAACTGCAATCCTCGACATGCCCGAATTGTAACGGCGCGACGCAACGGGGACAGGTCCCTTTCGATGTCCCTGAGGAACCTGTCCCCACACCGTGTCGCGGTGACCGTGACAGACCCCGTTACAATCCCGCCCAGGGGAGGACGGCGATGATCTCGAGACGAGTGCTGCTGGGCGGGAGCGTGTTCGGCGTGGCGGCCCCGGGTGGGGCGGGCGGCGTGGGCGAGATGGCCGAACAGGCGCCGGCCGTCGACGCACGCTCCCTGCGCGACATCGAGGCGCACCTGGAGGAGATGGCCGTTCAGGTCCGGCTGATGAACGGCGGGAGCTTCACCGGGACCAGCGTCTACGCCGGGAAACTCCGCGACGCGATGACCGTCTTCCTGCGCGCCAACAACAAGTATCCGGACTACCTCGATGTCGGCATCGAGGTGTTCCACGCGATGTACGACTGGCACATCCACAACCGCCTGCCACTCGTCGTCGGCCGCAGCGCCGATGGGCGCTACGGCCTTGGATTCATGTTCACGCGGCTCATCCTGCGGCCCGACGCGGTGCCCGACTTCATCGGCATCGCCTACGACCAGCGCGGCTGACTACTTCGCGGCGACGGGTTCCTTCAGGAACGCGACGAGCGGCGGCAGCACCTTCTCGGGCGCTTCGAGGTGCGGCACGTGGCCGAGCCCGGGGATGAGGTGCAGGCGGCCGTTGCCGTTCGGCACTTCCTTCGCGAGGAACGCCATGCGGTCCTGGAAGTTCTTCGCCGGGCCGAGCAGCATGTCTTCGGCGCCGCCGAAGGCGAGGGTGGGCACCTTGATGTGCGCCCAGTCATACACGACCGGATCGGCGTAGAGCATCTGGCCGATGAGCGCCTGCACCATCGCGAGACGCGGCCAGTCGGCGCTGAGCGTCCACGAGTAGCGGATGCGCGTGTAGGTCTCGAACTCCTGGTTCCACGCCTTCGGGTCGTGCGCCACGTAGCGGCTGAGGCCGGCGCGCGTGCTCTGGTAGTCGGTCTTGAGTGTGGAGGCGTAGCCTTCGCTGATGGGCGTCATCGGACGCTCGAAGCGGCCGTCGGTCAGGCCAATCGGGTTGTAGATGACCACCTTCTCGACGGCATCGGGGAACTGCGTGGCGAAACGCGCCGCCAGCATGCCGCCCATCGAGTGGCCGATGATCATGACCTTGCCGACCTTCTCGGCCTGCAGGATGCGCCACGTGTTGCGCGCCTGCGAGTTGAAGTTGTAGGGCGCAATCGGCTTCGACGAGCGGCCGTAGCCGATCTGGTCGGGCGTGATGACGCGGAAGCCTTCCTTCGTCAGGCCGTCGATGATGGCCTTGAAGTAGAAGCCGCCGAAGTTGTTGCCATGCAGCAGCAGCACCGTCTTGCCGTTCGGCGTGCCCTGGGCCGGCGTGTCCATGTACGAGATGCGGACGTCCTGGTCGTAGACGCTGATGTCCAGGTATTTGCTCGGGTACGGGTAAGGACACTCGTCACACGTGATGCTGCCGGGCTTGACGTCGGTCGGCGTGGGCACCGGCGGCAGCACGGCGCGGCCCTGGGCGGCGGCGGCCGTGGCGAAGGCGACGAGAGCGAGTGAAGCAGTGAACGTGCGCAGCATGGTCGGCATAGGTCTCGATTCCGGGAGCCGTCGGTGGCAGTGCCGCGGCCGGGCCGCGGAGCGCCATGAATCTAGCACAGAGGGTCGGTCGGGCCGGCTCAGGCCCGCATCCAGGCACCCAGTCGGCGCAGGCCTTCGGTGATCTTCTCAGGCGCCATCACGAGCGGCCCGAACGAGATGCGCACGCCGTTCGCGATGGACGGGCCGAAGCCGCGCCCAGGCACCACGAGCACGCCGGTGGCCTTGAGCGCCTCTGGCACGAACTGGTCGGCATCACGGCCGACGTCCATCACCGTGTAGAGCCCGCCGCCGGGCACGAGCCGCGGCCGCCCGATGTGCGCGTCAATCGCCTCCAGGGTCACCTGCGCGGCGTGGCGGTAGAGGCGGTTGGCCTCGTCCACGTAGCGACGGAGCGCGCCGCTGTCGATGGCCGTCGAAAGATACCGCGCCATCGCCATCTGCGAGAGCGTGTCGGGGCAGAGGATGCTGCACTGCTGCACCCGTTCGAGTGCCTCGATGACGGGCGTGGCCGCTTCGATCCAGCCGAGCCGGCGGCCCAGGCCGCGCGCCCACTTCGAGTTCGAGTGGATGGCCACCATGTGCGGATGGTCCGTGGGCGACCAGCCGTAGTAGGCCGGCGGCGCGTCGAAGTACTGGCACTTGTAGGCGAAGTCGATGGCCAGCCAGCTGCCGGCCTCGGCCGTGCGCGCCAGCATCAGCTCGGCGAGCGCCTGCGGCACGATCTGGCTCGTGGGGTTGTCGGGCGCGCCGAAGAGCACGAGCTTCGGACGGTGCTCGTCGAAGAGGCGCGTGAAGTCGCGGGCGACGCCCTCCGGGTCGGTGTGCGGCCGGTAGCTCCACGTGGCCGGATCGAGCACCGGCAGCCGCACGATGCGGATATCCGGCGCCACGAAGGCGAGCTGCCCTTCGTAGTTCGCGTAGGTCGGGTCGAGCAGCATCACCGTGTCGCCGGGGTTCAGCAGCGCGCGGAAGAGATCGTGCGTGAGCTGGGTGCTGCCGAGGCCGATGGCGATGTTCGCCGCCTCGATGCGCGGCATCGCGAAGAGGTGCTGCTCGAAGCGCGCGATCTGCTCGCGGCAGCTCATGTCGCCGAGCGTGGCCGTGTAGGCGCCGCTCTGGTGGAAGAGTGCCCGGTCGCTCACGACGTCCACATACGCCTGCCGGAACTCCTCCGGCGCCGCGTGGTTCACCCAGCCGCCGCCGAACGAGATGACGTCGTTCGGGTCGAGGCCCATGGCGACGATGTTGGCGCGCTCCGCCATCTTCATGATCTGGCGGATCGGCGACGGCGAGTGGAGCTGCGCCTGGACGAGTGTCGACAGCGGGGCGGAGGTGGTGGTGGACATGCCGCCGGAAATTGTATCCCCGGCGGCGGGCCCGTCAGCGGTCGACGATGACGCGGTTGTCGAGACGGCGGCCGGCAAGGCCCTGCGCCACGAGCAGGCCGCGCGCCACGGACTCCGCGAGCTCGCGATCCGGCCGGCCCGGCACGCAACCGAGCAGGCGCACGTCGGGCGTGGCGCCGCGCGCGTCGAGCTCCACCCAGAGCGGCCAGCCGCGCAGCCGCGCCTCGCGCGCGAGCGCCAGATTGAGGGTGTCCTCGCGCTGCCGCGCCAGGTCCTCTCCGAGGCCGTCGAGTTCGGGGAAGAGCGGCGGCGGCTCGCCTGTGGCGGCCGGTGCGCCTCGGCGGGTGTCGGGCGCGGTGTCGCTCGTGAGCGTCACGAGGCGCAGCTGCCCGCCGCTGTCGCGGGTGGCGTGGGCGCGC
>JALHON010000103.1 GCA_022842985.1 Acidobacteriota bacterium
GAGCGCGAGCTTCGTGGCCGACGCGCTCGTTGGCGCGACGCCCGACGCGGCGCGGGCGCTCGATGCGCGCGCCGTGGCCGAGGCGCTGGCGCTGCCGGCCGACAAACAGGCGATGGCGGCGCTGGCGGTGGACGCGGCCCGTGCGGCCGTCGACGACTGGGAGCTCAGAACCGGGGCTCGGGGCTCGGGGCCCGGGGCACACGACGCCGACGCAGAAAGCAGAGCGCAGTGATGGCGACGATCGAAGTGACCGGCAGCGCGGCGCGCGTCATCGCGCGCCAGATGACGAAACAGGGGCTGACCGACGGCGGGCTGCGGGTGGCCGTGAAGGCCGGCGGCTGTTCGGGCTACAGCTACGTGTTCAGGTTCGAGCCGGCGGCGAAGCCGACCGACCACATCTTCGACGGCCCCGGTGGCGTGAAGGTGTTCGTCGATCCCCGCAGCCTGCCGTTGCTCGAGGGCACCGTGCTCGACTTCGACGAGCACAACCTCATGGCGACGAATTTCATCCTGAAGAACCCGAACGCGAAGAGCGCCTGCGGGTGCGGAACGTCTTTTGGAGTGTAGAGCCCTGGGGCTGGGGACTGGGGGCTGGGGGCTGGCGCTTCCAGGAACCGGGGAACTGGGTCTGGCGCGAGTCGGACGGAACTGAGCGATATGGAATCAACAGCAACCACCAAAGTGTTCGAGGATCTGGCGGCCCAGGACTACAAGTACGGGTTCGTCACCGACGTCGAGCAGGACATCGTCGCCAAGGGGCTGAACGAGGACGTCGTCCGCTACATCTCGGCGAAGAAGGGCGAGCCGGAGTGGCTGCTCGAGTGGCGCCTCAAGGCGTTCCGCGCCTGGCAGAAGATGACCGAGCCGGCGTGGCAGAACGTCGAGTACCACGCCATCGACTACCAGGACATCAGCTACTACGCGGCGCCGAAAGAGAAGCCGAAGCTGAACAGCCTCGACGAACTCGATCCCGAGATCCGCGCCACCTTCGCCAAGCTGGGGATTCCGCTCGAAGAGCAGAAGCTGCTGGCGAACGTGGCCGTCGACGCGGTGTTCGACTCGGTCTCGGTGGCGACGACCTTCCGCGACAAGCTGGCCAAGGCGGGCATCATCTTCTGCTCGTTCTCGGAAGCGGTGAAGGAGCATCCGGAGCTCATCCAGAAGTACCTCGGCTCCGTTGTGCCGCACACCGACAACTTCTTCGCGGCGCTCAACTCCGCGGTCTTCAGCGACGGCAGCTTCGTGTTCGTGCCGAAGGGCGTGCGCTGCCCGATGGAGCTCTCGACCTACTTCCGCATCAATGCCAAGGGCACGGGGCAGTTCGAACGCACGCTCATCGTGGCCGAAGAAGGCGCCTACGTCAGCTACCTCGAAGGCTGCACGGCGCCGATGCGCGACGAGAACCAGCTGCACGCCGCGGTGGTCGAACTCGTGGCGCTCGATGACGCCGTCATCAAGTACTCGACGGTGCAGAACTGGTATCCGGGCGACAAGGACGGCAAGGGCGGCATCTACAACTTCGTGACCAAGCGCGGCGCCTGCCGCGGCAAGCGGTCGAAGATCACGTGGACGCAGGTCGAGACGGGCTCGGCCATCACCTGGAAGTACCCGAGCTGCATCCTGCAGGGCGACGACTCGGTGGGCGAGTTCTACTCGGTCGCGGTCACCAACAACCGCCAGCAGGCCGACACCGGCACCAAGATGATCCACCTCGGGAAGAACACCCGCAGCACGATCGTCTCGAAGGGCATCTCGGCCGGCGTCGGCCAGAACACGTATCGCGGCGCGGTCAAGATCGCGAAGGGCGCGACCAACGCCCGCAACTACTCGCAGTGCGACTCGCTGCTCATCGGCGACAAGTGCGGCGCGCACACGTTCCCGTATCTGGAAATCCGGAACACGACGTCGAAGGTCGAACACGAGGCGTCGACCTCGAAGATCGGCGAAGACCAGATGTTCTACTGCGAGTCGCGGGGTATCTCGAAGGAAGACGCCATCAACATGATCGTCAGCGGGTTCTGCAAGGAAGTCTTCCGCGAGCTCCCGATGGAGTTCGCCGTCGAAGCGCAGAAGCTGCTCAGTGTGTCACTCGAAGGATCGGTGGGTTAAGGCCATGGCGATGCTGGAAATCAAGGGACTGACGGCGAAGGTGGAGGACAAGGACATCCTCCACGGGATCGACCTCACGGTGAACGCGGGCGAAGTGCACGCCATCATGGGGCCGAACGGATCGGGCAAGAGCACGCTGGCGCGCGTGCTGGCCGGGCATCCCGGTTACGAAGTGACCGGCGGGGAGGTCCGCTACAACGGCGTCGACCTGCTCGAGATGGCGGCCGACGAGCGCGCCCGCAAGGGCGTGTTCATGGCCTTCCAGTACCCGGTCGAGATTCCCGGCGTGAACAACGCCTACTTCCTCAAGGCGGCGCTGAACGCCAAGCGGAAGGAACAGGGCCTCGAGGAACTCGACGCCATCGACTTCATGACGCTCGTGAAGAAGGAAGCCAGGCGCCTGCAGATGGACGAAACCATGCTGCAGCGGTCGGTGAACGAGGGCTTCTCGGGCGGCGAGAAGAAGCGCAACGAGATCTTTCACATGGCCGTGCTGCAGCCGACGCTCGCCGTGCTCGACGAGACCGACTCCGGCCTCGACATCGACGCCCTGCGCATCGTCTCCGAGGGCGTCAACGCCCTGCGCAGCCCCGAGCGCGCCTTCATCGTCGTCACCCACTACCAGCGCCTGCTCGAGTACATCGTGCCCGACCACGTGCACGTGCTGAGCGAGGGCCGCATCGTGCGCTCCGGCGGCCGCGAGCTCGCCCTCGAACTCGAGTCGAAGGGCTACGGCTGGATCGAGGCGGCCGCGGCGGGAGCCCGCCAGTGACGAGCGCGCCCCAGACCCTCGACTGGATCCGCGACGGCCAGCGCGGCCTCGGCACGCGCGCGCCCGAGTGGCTCACCCTGCACCGCCGCGACGCCCTCGAGCACTTCGAGGCCACCGGCTTCCCGACCACGCGCGAGGAGGCCTGGCGGTTCACGAACGTCGGGCCGATTGCCGCGACGGCGTTCGATCTCGCGAGCCCTGAAGCGGAGGGCGCCGAGGCGCTCGCCGCCGCCAACGAAATCCGCGACAGCGCCGCCACGGCCGTGGTCGTCAACGGCTGCTTCGACGAGACGCTCTCGGCCTACGGCGCGCTGCCGCTCGGCGTGGTGGTCGAAGGGCTGGCGAACAGCCTCGAGGCCGACGGCTCGTCGGCGCGTGAGGTCGCGCTCGACCTCGACATCACCGGCCTGCCCTTCGCGGCCCTGAACGCCGCCTTCCTCGAAGACGGCGTGCACATCCTGATCCCGGAGGGCGCCGTGCTGAGCGCGCCGATCCAGGTCGTCATCGCGACCCTGCCCGGCGAGCGGCCGGCGATGGCGCATCCGCGCCTCGTCATCGAAGCGCGGGCGCAGAGCCATGCCACGGTCGTGCTGTCGTTCGTCGGCGAGGGCGCGCAGCCGTACCTGTCGAACGTCGTGACGCAGGTGCGTGTCGACGGCGGCGCCGTCCTCGAGCTCATCACCGACCAGCGCGAGTCGGCGTCGGCGTACCACATGCACCACCTGCATGCGGTCTGCGGCGAGGGCGGCATCCTGCATTCGCGTGCCGTGTCGCTCGGCGGGAAGATCGTGCGCAACGACCTCTCGGCCGTGCTCGACGGCGAAGGCGCGCATGCGACCCTCGACGGCGTGTATCTGGCCGATGGCACCGACCTCGTCGACAACCACACGTCGATCGACCACGCCGTGGCGCACTGCACGAGCCACGAGCTCTACAAGGGCATCCTGGGCGGTCAGGCCCGCGCCGTCTTCAACGGCCGCATCCTCGTCCGTCCCGACGCGCAGAAGACCGACGCCAAGCAGACGAACCGCGCGCTGCTGCTGTCGGACGACGCGCAGATCAACTCGAACCCGCAGCTCGAGATCTTCGCCGACGACGTCAAGTGCACGCACGGCGCCGCCGTCGGGCAGCTCGACGAAGACGCGATGTTCTACCTGCAGGCGCGCGGCCTGACGCCGGCGCAGGCGCGCGACATGCTGCTGCATGCCTTCGCGGGCGAAGTGCTCGGCGAGATCTCGGTGCCCGAACTGCGCATCGCGCTCGAGCACCGGCTGTTCGGCCGCCTCTCGCGGTATCTGGCCTAGGAGGACGACGTGGCCGCCGAGACCGTACCTGCCGTCGAAACCGCCGCTCGCGCCGCCAGCGTGCGCGAGGAGTTCCCGATCCTCGCGATCGAGGCGCACGGCCGCCGGCTGGCGTATCTGGACAACGCCGCCACGACGCAGAAGCCGCGTGAGGTCGTCGATGCGATCGCCGGCTACTACACGACGAGCAACGCCAACGTGCATCGCGGCGTCCACCTGCTCTCGGAGCGCGCCACTGCCGCCTTCGAGGGCGCGCGGGATGATGTCGCGGCCTACTTCGGCGCCGCCCACCGGCACGAGATCATCTTCACGCGCAACGCCACCGAGGGCATCAACCTCGTGGCGCAGAGCTGGGGCGGCCGGCACCTCTCGGCCGGCGACGAGGTGCTCATCTCGGCGATGGAGCACCACTCGAACATCGTGCCGTGGCAGCTCGCCTGCGAGCGCACGGGCGCGGTGCTGAAGGTCGTGCCGATCGACGATCGCGGTGCCCTCGACATGGAGGCCTTCGGCCGCCTGCTCGGGCCGCGCACGAAGATCGTGGCCATGACACAGCTCTCGAACGCGCTCGGCACCGTCACGCCGATGGCCGAGATCATCCGCGCCGCGCACGACGCCGGCGCGGTCGTGCTCGTGGACGGCGCGCAGGCGGCCTATCACCTGCCCGTGCACGTGCAGGCGCTCGGCGCCGACTTCTACGTGGCGACCGGCCACAAGCTCTACGGGCCCACGGGCATCGGCGTGCTCTACGGCCGCGAGGCCCTGCTCGACGCCATGCCGCCGTACCAGGGCGGCGGCGACATGATCGCGTCGGTCACGTTCGAAAAGAGCACCTGGAACACGCTGCCGTACAAGTTCGAGGCCGGGACGCCGCACATCGCAGGCGCGGTCGGCCTGGGCGCGGCCACGCGGTTCATCCGCCGCGTCGGCTTCGACTGGATCGCCGCCCACGAAGCGGACCTGCTCGCCTACGCCACCGCGGCGATCGCGGCCGTGCCGGGCGTGCGGCTTGTCGGCACGGCGCCCGTCAAGGCGAGCATCGTCTCGTTCGTGATGGAGGGCGTGCATCCGCACGACATCGGCACGGTCGTGGACCGCATGGGCGTCGCCATCCGCACCGGCCATCACTGCGCGCAGCCGGTCATGGCCCGTTTCGGCGTGCCGGCCACCGCGCGCGCTTCGCTCGCGATGTACAACACGCGCGAGGACATCGATCAACTCGTCGACGCACTGCACGAAGTGCGGAGGGTGTTCGCGTGAGCGACGGACTGCAGGAGCTCTACCAGGAAGTCATCCTCGATCACAACCGGCGGCCGCGGAACTTCCGCCTCATCGCCGGCGGCGTGACGCAGGAAGGCTACAACCCGCTCTGCGGCGACCGCGTGCTCGTCTCGATGGCGATCGAGAACGGGGTCGTCCGCGACGTGGCGTTCGAGGGACAGGGCTGCGCCATCGCCAAGGCGTCGGCCTCGCTCATGACCGAGGCGCTCAAGGGCCTGACCGTGGCCGAGGCGCAGGAGCGCTTCGCGCAGTTCCAGTCGATGGTCACCTCGGCGCACGACGAGCCGCCGGCCGACCTCGGCAAGTTGTCGGTGCTGGCCGGGGTGCGCGAGTTCCCGACCCGCGTCAAGTGCGCCAGCCTCGCCTGGCACGCCGCCAAGGCCGTGCTCGACGGCGCGCCGGCGGCCCCTGTTTCCACCGAGTAGCCATGCACACCGCGACGAGGATGCTCTCCGTGATTCCCACGCATGCCGGCCAGCCTTCCGAAGTGCCCGACGAGTTCGGCGCGCCGCTCGATGTCGTTCCCGACGCCGCGCAGATGGCCGAGCTCAGGCCGCAGGTGATCGAGGCCCTGCGCACGGTGTTCGATCCGGAGATTCCGGTCAACGTCTACGACCTGGGCCTCGTCTACGACGTGCTCATCGACGCCGACCGCCGCGTCGGCATCCGGATGACGCTCACGGCGCCCGCCTGCCCGGCCGCGCAGACGCTGCCGGGCGAGGTGCGCGACGCCGCGAAGCGCGTCGAGGGCGTGACCTCGTCGCGTGTCGAGATCGTGTTCGAACCGCCGTGGGCGATGGACCGGATGAGCGACGCGGCGAAGCTGCAGCTGGGACTGTTGTAAGCTCGGCGGCACCCGCCGATGTCATCCGAGCCCGAGTCGCCCCCCTCCCGCTACCTCACGTTCGACCGTGCGGCGTGGGCGAAGCTGCGTGACAGCACGCCCCTCACGCTCTCGGAAGCGGATGTGGCGGAGCTGCGCGGTCTGAACGAGGCCCTGTCGATCGCCGAGGTCGAGCAGATCTACCTGCCGCTCTCGCGGCTGCTCAGCCTCTACGTGCGCGCCACGCAGGAGCTGCATCGCGCCTCGCAGACCTTCCTCGGCGATCGCACGGCCAAGGTGCCGTTCATCATCGGCCTGGCCGGCAGCGTCGCCGTGGGGAAGAGCACCACCGCCCGCATCCTGCGCGCGCTGCTCTCGCGCTGGCCAGGGCATCCCTCGGTGGATCTCGTGACCACCGACGGCTTCCTCTTCCCGAACGCCGTGCTCGTGGCGCGCGGCATCATGAACCGCAAGGGGTTCCCCGAGAGTTATGACCGCGCCCGTCTCGTGCGGTTTCTGGCGGCGATCAAGTCAGGCGCGGATGTCGTCGAGGCGCCCGTCTATTCGCACCAGCGCTATGACATCGTGCCCGAGGCGCGGCACGCCGTGCGGCATCCCGACATCGTCATCGTCGAGGGCCTGAACGTGCTGCAGGCGCCGGGCGAGCGCGCCGAATCGCAGGTGTTCGCCTCCGACTTCTTCGACTTCACGATCTACGTGGATGCCGACGAGGCCGACATCGAACGCTGGTACATCGAGCGCTTCCTGCGCCTGCGCGACACGGTGTTCCAGGACCCGGAGTCGTACTTCCACCGTTACGCGTCGCTGAGCGAGGCCGAAGCGCGCAAGACTGCGGCCGGCATCTGGGCCGGCATCAACGGCGTGAACCTGCGCGAGAACATCGCGCCCACGCGCGCCCGCGCGCAGTTCATCCTGCGCAAGGGGACGAACCACGCCGTGGAGCAGGTGCAGCTCCGGCGCCTCTGAGACGCTGCTCGCGAGGATCGTCCGACCGGCGTTACGTGCGGCCCGGATAGACGTTGAACGTGCGGCCGTTCCACGTCACCCGTTCGGTCTTCACCTCGAAGCGCTTCGGATCGATGTGACGGTGCCCGTTGATGGCGACCGTCGCGCCCACGGGGATGATGCCGCTCTTGAGACCGGCGCGCGCGGTGGCGGCCGGCGGCGCCAGCGTCAGGTCCCACACCTGCGCGCCGACACGAATCTGCATCGAGGAATGCGCGCCGTCGGAGGTCACATCGCGCACGACCACACCTTCGAGCGCGAACTCCGTGGTGTGATACCCCGCCCAGCCGTGGTGGGCGGCGAGGGCGGCAGCGGACGCGAACACGAGGGCGGCGACGAGAAGCGGCAGCGGACGTCCACGCATGAAGGCCTCCAGGGCACGACGCAGGGCCTCCTCAGCATACGCGGCCGGCCTCGTCCCCGTCGCGGGGAACCTGATAGCATCAGACCGAGGGCCCCGGGCCGTCGTCTAACCCTGCCATGAAGCGCCTCCTTGCCGCGCTGCTCGTCAGTGCCGTCGCCACCGCACCCGCGGCGGCGCAGACGGCCGACGCGCCGGCCACGGCGGCCGCGCCCGCCATCGACGCGCACGCCCTCGGCATCTCGCTGTCGCGCATCTCGCGGCGCCTGGCCGCCGAATCCGCGGCGCGCGGCGACGGCGGCTCACCGCTCAATCTCGAGTTCCATGTGGATGTCTACGGCACCGCGCCGCAGCTCCGCTTCTTCACGGGGCAGGACCTGGTCTACGGCGCCGTGCCCGGCAGCGCGCCCACCCATCGCGACATGATCAGGCACGTCACCCCGCAGGCCTTCCGCTCGCCGCGCGTCGACTTCCTCAGCCTCGTCACCGGCGCCGCGATGTACGGCGCGAAGAAGGCGCAGGACTGGAACTACGACCGGCAGTACGAGATCTACCGCAAGCGCGTCGAAGCCGGCCAGAACGTGCCGGCGCCGAAGCCGCGGCCGTAGTCTCCCGGTGCGTCAGCTGTTGGCCACGATGAGCACGATGGCGGCCACGGCGGCCACCACGCCCACCTGCTGCCACCGCCCCAGCCGTTCGCCGAGCACGTAGCGCGCGAGCAGCACCGTGCTGGCCGGATAGAGCGATGCCAGCGTGGCCACCAGACTCAGCTGCCCCTGCCGCACGGCCGCAAGATAGAGGCCGTTGGCGATCATGTCGAGCCCGCCGCAGCTAATCGCCGCCGGCAGGGCGGCCGCGGGAATCCTCCACGGCTGCCGCGTCGAGAACGCCACCACCAGGAATACCGTGACCGACACGGTGCGCGAGACCGCGAGTGGCCAGAGCCCCGCAGGCGCCGCCGTGCGGCCCAGGCACACGAAGAAGCCGCCGATGGCCACGCCCGAGACGAGCGCGATGCGCACGGCCTGCGCGACGTGCGCGGCCGAACGCGGCACCCCGGTCGAGGCCGCGTCGGGCGCCGGCTCCTGCCCGAGCAGCACCACCGCGGCAATCGCCATGGCCACACCCAGGGCCGCGAGCGGCGTGAGCTGCTCGCCGAACATCAGCCCGGCGATGAGCGGAATCACCACCGCGCACACGGCCGTAATCGGCGCGACGACGCTCATCGGCCCCATCGCGAGTCCCCGGTAGAGCAGCGCCACGCCGACGCTGCCGGTGAGCCCGGCGAGCGCGCCGAAGAGCACGTCGTTCGCCGTGACCGTGGCATCGAGCATGAGCGGCGTGCCGAGGAGCAGCAGCAGAAGGCCGGCGCCCTGCGTGGCGACGACGGCGGCAAGCGTGGTGGCGCGTTTTGCCACGGTGCCGCCCAGAAAGTCCGCCGCGCCGTAGACGGCCGCGGCCGCGAGCGCGAAGAGCGACGTCATGGCGTGGCCGGACCGAAGCGCGCCCGTTCCACCTGCAGATCGGGCGTGCGCGCGCGCAGGCGGGTGAGCAGCGCGTCGCCAGCGGCGTCGAGCGCCTCCAGTGACATCGGCGCCAGACGTTCGAGCAGGAAGAGCGCGGTGGTCGATGCCCCCGTGAGCCGCGTGCGCGTGCACTGCCGCCAGTTCCAGCGCCGGCACGTCACGCCGAGATCGTCGGCCCACACCACTTCGCCCGCGAGCGGTGGATCGTTCGCGGGCTGGCCGTCCTTCGTCGTATCGAACGACTCGGCGCCGGTGGCGCGCACGAGCCGGATCGGGCCGCCGTAGTGCGCGAGATCCTCGCCGCCCACCGGCAGCACGTGCGCCACGCTGATGGCGTTGTAGACATCGACGAGCCAGTTCACGCGCGGCATCCCGGGACCGGCCGCGCGCTTCCACAGGGCCTCGACCGACGACGCCGTGCGCTGCGGCCTGGCGCCGAACGCGCGGTACGCCTCCTGCCAGCTGGTGACATGCGGCGGCATCACACCGCCGGCGGCGCGCGCGACCTCTTCCGCCTCGCGCAGCCACGCCTCCGAGTGCTCGTCGCCGCCGCTGTTCACGAGTCCGGAGACGGCGATGACAAGGACGGCGAAGTCGGGACGCAGCGCGTGGACCTCGGGAGCGACGGCGAGGCGATCGAGCACCATGGCGTGACCATTATCGCGGAGCACGCGTCGTCGCCGGTCGCGCCGCCGCGCCGCCGTCCCATCGCTCGGCGGGGCTGAGCGCCTTGGGCACGTCGACGCCCACCGCGCGGCACAACACCGCGTGGAGCTGGCGCACACCTTCGGTGAGGGCCGCCGGTCCCGGCTGCAGCATGTAGGTGGATTTCACCTCGTAGATGCGGTCGTGCACGACGAACGGCACCGCCTCCCAGCCCACGCGTGCGCGCACCTTCTCCTTGCGCACGGGTTTGCCGCACCACGACCCGATGAAGACGTCCGGCGAGGCGGCGATCACGCGGTCGGCCGTGATGATGCGATCCCGGCCGAGCGCCGCGGTCCGAAGCTCCGGGAAGATCGGCGTGCCGCCAGCGATCTCCACGAGCTCCTCGACCCAGCGGATGCCGCTGATGAGCGGGTCGTCCCACTCCTCGAAGTAGACGCGCGGACGCGACGGGAAGCGCGCCGCCGAGGCGCGGATGGCGTCGAGCCCGCGCGCGAACTCGTCGGCGAGCGCGACCCCGCGCTCGGCCACACCGACGATACCGGCCACGACACGCACCATCTGCAGGATCTCGTCCACGCTGCGCTGGTTGAAGGTGAAGACCGGATAGCCGCGCTTCACGAGCTCGGTCGTGATCTCGGCCTGCAGGTCCGAGAACGCCAGGATGAGATCGGGCTCGAGTGCCGCGATCTTGTCGTAGCGCGCGTGCAGGAACGACGAGATCTTCGGCTTGCGGCGCGCCTCGGGCGGGCGGACGGTGTAGCCCGAGATGCCGGCGACGCGGTCGCCTTCACCGAGCAGATACAGCGTCTCGGTCGTTTCTTCGGTGAGGCAGACGATGCGGGAGGGGTAGGTCGACATGTCAGGGGCGCGGGCGCCGCGGCGGCGTGAGCAGGAGGTCGGCGAAGGTGAAGCCGTCGCGCGTCACGACGTCACCCGCGGTGAGCGGAACGGGGTGCGCGAACATGGGGCCGTCCCAGGCGCACGTGTGGAACTCGCCGCGTTCACCGCACGCATCGACGCCGTCCGGCAGGTCCGCGAGCAGGCGGCGGTCGAAGGCGCGGCCAGCAAACGACCGATCGAGCACGCGTGGATCCACCGTGGCGAGCGTGGCGCGCAGGCCGGCGTCGATCATGGTCCCGGCGAGCGCGCGGGTGTCGGTGGTCTTCCAGAGCGGGAAGAGCGGTTCGAGGCCCGTGCCGGCCAGGCGGTCCACCCGGTACTGGCGCACGTCCTCGAGGAAGAGATCGCCGAAGGCCACATGGGTGAAGCCGTCACGCACGAAGCCGGCGACGGCGTCGCCCATCAGCCGTTCGTAGTCGGCGTTGCTGCACGGCCACGGGAGCGGCACGACGTGCAGCGGCAGCGCGGCCGCCTGCGCCTGCGCGTCGAGCACGTCGCGGCGCACGCCGTGCATCGCCACGCGGTCGAAGGCGCTGTTGGTGGTGGTGAGCAGTCCGGCCACGGCGTCCTGGTACGACGCGCGCAGCACGTGCAGCATCCACGCCGAGTCCTTGCCGCTCGACCACGAGACCAGGATCTTCATGGCACCTGCCGCGCCGGATGCAGCACGCCGGCCAGGCGTTCGACGGCCGCGGCGACGCGCGGCCCCGGCACGACGAGCCCGGTGCCGCTCAGGATGTGCACGCGGCGCGCCTTCACCGCGGGCACGGCGGCCAGGCGGTCCCAGTCGGCGATCCGGGCGCGGACGTCGGCCTCGCTGAGGGCGGGCCCTTCGCGCACTTCGATGATGACGTCGGGCGCCCGCGCGAGGATGAGTTCGGTTGTCGCCTGCACCGACTCGCGCGCCACGTCGGCGAACACGTTCGCGCCGCCGGCCACGCCCAGCATGTCGTGCAGGAAGCCCCGGCCGCCAGAGACGTACATGTTGCGCAGCGAGCCCGGCTCTCGGCCGAAGACGAGCAGCGTGCGCGGCGCGGGCGCGGCAGCGGTGCGCGTCTTCACCGCCGCCAGCCGGCGTTCGATGTCGGCGGCAAGGCGGCCGGCCTCGGCGTCGTGCCCGGTCACGCGGCCGAGCGCGCGCAGCGTCGTGAGCACGTCGGCCAGTCCGGCGTGCCGGTAGTCGAAGGCCGGGATCGCCGCGCGTTCGAGCTGTTGCCGCAGGTCGGTCTGGCTGCCGTAGGTGACGACGAGGTCCGGCGTGAGCGAGAAGATGCGCTCCACGTCCGGATCCAGCAGCGCTCCGACCTTCGGGCGCGAGGCGGCCTCGGGCGGGAAGGTGTCGTAGGAACTCACGCCCACCACCTGTGGCCCGGCGCCCATCGCGAACAGCATCTCCGTCAGCGCCGGCACGAGCGAGATGATGCGCTGCGGCACCCGCGCCTGAAGTCTGGCCCCGCCCAGAATGGGGACAGCCCCCATCACACAGATGGCAAGAAATGCGACGGTTGTGACGAGGAGACGGCGCATCAGCTGTGTCTCACGAGCTGCCAGAGGAAGAATGGGCCGCCGATCATCGCCGTGACGATGCCTACAGGTATCTCGAGCGGCGCGAGGGCCGTGCGGGCCACGAGGTCGCAGCCGATGAGGAAGGCGGCGCCGAAGCAGGCCGAGGCCGGCAGCACCACGCGGTGGTCGGCGCCGACGAGCAGGCGCACGAGATGCGGCACGATGATGCCGATGAAGCCGATCGGGCCGGCGAGCGACACGGCGGCGCCGGTGGCGAGCGAGGCGCTCAGGAACGCCAGACGCTCGGCCCGCACGACGTCCACGCCGCGCGCGGCGGCGGCATCGGCGCCGAGGCTCAGCAGGTTCAGGGATCGCGCCAGCACCGCGAAGGTCGCAAACGACAGCACCATGAGCGGCAGCGCCGCCACGATCGCGCCGTAGCCGCCCACGTCGAGGTCGCCCATGAGCCAGCGCACCGTGCGGAACGCCTGCGTCAGGTCGGCGAGGTACTGCACGAACAGAATCAGCGCCGAGAAGAACGAGTTGAGCGTGACGCCGGCGAGGAGCAGCACGTTCGTCGACAGGCCGCGGCGCTGACTGCGCGCCAGCCAGTAGACGATCGCCGTCGCCACGAGCGATCCGGCGAAGCTCGCAAGCGGCACCGACGACAGCCCGAGCGTGCCCATGTCGAGCCCGGCGGCGATGACGAGCATCGCGCCGAGGGCCGCGCCCGACGAGACGCCGAGGGTGAACGGCGTGGCGAGGGGATTGCGCAGCAGCGCCTGCAGCACGACGCCCGAGGCGGCGAGTGCCGCGCCGACGAGCGCGGCGGCGAGCACACGCGGCAGCCGCGCCACGAAGAAGATCTGCGCGTCGACGTTCTCGGCCCACGGCACGGCGCGGTCGAAGGCGCGGGCGAGGCTGATGGGCGTGCTGCCCACCGTGGGCGCGAGGAGCACGGCCGCAAGGGCGCCGGCCGCGAAGAGCGGCAGCACCGTCCAGAGGCGCAGGCGCACGGGCGGCGTCATGGGGTGCGGTGGAGCGGCACCACCACGAGGTGGCCGGTTGCGGCATGCACGTGGACGTCCGCATCCACGTCGTAGAGCGCGCGCACGTTCTCGCTCGAGAGCACGGCGGCGGTCGGTCCGGCCGCCACGACGCGTCCGTGGCGCAGCAGCACGAGCTCGCGGCAGATGCCCGAGGCGAGCGCGAGGTCGTGCGTCGAGACGACGATCGTCACCCCGCGTTCGGCGTTGAGCCGGCCGAGCAGCTGCGCGATGTCGAGCTGCGCGCCGAGGTCGAGCGACGAGGTCGGCTCGTCGAGCAGCAGCACGTCGGTGGCCTGCGCGAGCGCCGCGGCGATGACCACGCGCTGCTTCTCGCCGCCGCTGAGCGTCATGAAGTCGCGGTCTTCGAGATGGGCGGCCTGCACCGCGGCGAGGGCGTCGCGCGCGGTGGCCACGTCCGCCGGGCCTTCCACTTCGAACAGGCCCAGATGCGGATGCCGTCCCATGAGCACCATCTCGAGCACCGTGTACTCGAAGGCGAGATGGGTCTCCTGCGGCACGACGGCGATGCGGGTTGCCAGCTGACGCCGCGAGAAGGAGGCGAGCGGCCGGCCGTCGAGCGTGATCGTGCCGCCCGTGGGCCGGCGCGTGCCGCCCAGCACGCCGAGCAGCGTCGTCTTGCCGGAGCCGTTCGGCCCGAGGATGCCGACGATGGCACCGCGCGTCACCTCGAGCGACACGCCCGCCAGCACGGGCCGTGTCGCGTCGTAGGCGAACGTCAGGTCAGCGGCGTGCAGCAACGCGGAGGCCCGCATAGAGCGTGCGGCCGAGGGCCGGATACCCGAGCACATCTTCGTAGGTGGCGCCGAACGCGTTGGCGACGCGCGCGTGCAGCGTGAGGCGCGAGGCGAGCGTCCAGGCGCCGCCGAGCGTGACGACGCGGTAGCCGTCGTTCTCGAAGAGTCCGCCGAAGGCGCCGAAGTTCGGCTCGACGTCGAGGGTGCGGCCGCGCAGGCTTGCCGTGGCGAACGCCTGCAGACGCGCGCCCGTCCAGGTGAGGTCCACGCCGCCCTGGTGCGTGGGACGGCGCAGCAGGCGGTCGCCCACCGCGAAGGGCGACGGCGCCTGACCGGTCGCGCCGTCAACGGCGAGCACGGCGGTGTCGAGCCACGTGTAGTGCCCACGCGCCGCGACGGCCGCGCGCGGACGCCACGCCAGCGCGAACTCGGCGCCGCGGGCGCGGGCGTTGGCGATGTTGTCGGTGCGGTAGCGGCTGGTGCCGCTCAGCCGGCCCACCGAGATGATGAGGTCGTCGTAGGTGTTGTGGAAGACGGTGGCGTCGGCCTGCACGGCGCCGGCAGCGAACGTCTGCACGAGACCGGCCTCGATGCTCCGGCTGCGCTCGGGCGCCAGGCCGGGATTGTCGGTGAAGGCGATTTCGAAGGCGTCGGGCGGGCGGATGCCGGTGCCGGCCGCGACACGCAGGCGCGTCGAGGCCCCGCGCGGCGTCGCCGCGGGCACGAGCGTCCACGCCGCGGTCACTTTCGGATTCACGGACACGATCGTGTCGGCGTCGAAGGCCGGCCGCGCCGAGAACGCCGAGGGATTCGCCGCCAGCGCGTCGCGTGTGATGTGTTCGGCGCGCACGCCGGCCGTGACGCTCAGCCGATCCCCCGGCTGCCAGCGGCCTTCGGCGAAGGCCGCGACGGCGCGGCGTTCGATGGGCACCTGGGCGGCGCCGGCCGTGATGAACGTGCTGCGGCCGCTCTCGCCGATGACGTCCGCGCCGGCGCTCACGCCGAGCGTGGCCGTGGCGGCGGCATCCACCTGCACGCGGCCATGCGCGCGCCGTGTCTCGCCGCGCGACCCGAAGGTGCCGCGGAACTCGAGGTCGAGGTCGGCCACGTCGGCCT
>JALHON010000104.1 GCA_022842985.1 Acidobacteriota bacterium
CGAGCCCTTCCTTCGGCTGCTTGAACTGCCGGCCGATGATGTCGAGGAACGGCTCGATCGACACCTTGGCGTTCGGATCGAACGCATAGAGGTCGTTCACCGTGATCATGCGCGCCTCGAAGTACCACTTGTGCTTGCGGGCGAACTCGTAGGCGGCCTTGATGTGCGGCTGCGGCTCGTAGTCCTTGCCGTAGATGCGGTTGTAGAGCTCGGGATACTCGTAGCCGTGCGCCGGGTCGGGATAGAAGCGGAGCGCCTGGTGATACCGGATGGCCCAGCTCACCTTCTCGGACACGTAGGGTTCGAGCATCTGCGCGCCCCACCAGGCGTGGTCCACCCGCACCAGGTTCTGCACGACGTCGTGCAGCAGGCAGGCCATCACGATCTCTTCGCTCATGCCCGTCTTCATCGCCCGCGTCGCGCTCTGCAGCACGTGATTGGCCGGCGCGAAGCGCTTCTCGAAGAATTCGAGCAGCGTCGGGTTGTTCGACATCGGCGCCAGCTTCGGCATCTTGCGCGCGTCGGCCGGGCCGGTCGGCGCGAAGAGACTCCCGACACCGCGACGCACGGTCGCCTCTTCGGGTGCCGGCAGCACCTGCGCGTTTGCGAGTTCGACGTGCCCGCCGCCCATGGCCTCGTCCATCTTCTCGACCATGTAGTGTTCGAGCGCCTCCGCCTTGGTCTCGGAATCCATCGCGTCCACGACGGCCATGCCGCCGAGACTCGCGATGAATGCGCGACGGTCGATTTCCATGTTGCCCATGCCCATGCTGTCGGCCTCCTTCTGCGTGCCTGCTGCTACGTGGATGGTGCCTAGGCGGCGGTCGCCTTCGCCGGCGCGGCGAGCACCTTGTCGAACACCTTCACGGCGCGCTGCATCTCGGCCATCGTGCCGACCGAAATGCGCGCGTGGGTCTTGTCGTACGGGGGAAAGTCGCGTCCGATGAGCACGCCCTCTTTCGCGCAGGCTTCGCGGAAGCCCTTCGAGGGACGCCTGATGTCGATGAAGAGGAAGTTGGTCTGCGAATCCGTGGGCGTGAAGCCGCGGTCACTGAACCACTTCGCCGTGAAGGCGCGGGCCTCGGCGTTGCGCCGCTGCTCGGCCGCCACCCACGCGGCCGGCACGGCCATCGCCGCCTTCGCGCCCTGCAGCGCCATGATGCTGATGGCGTCGATCGAGTCCCACGCCTCCATCTTGGCGATCGTGTCCTTGTGGCCGATGGCATACCCGATGCGCAGGCCGGCCATGCCGAAGCACTTCGAGAACGTGCGCGCCACGACCACGCGCGGGTTCTCGATGGCGAGCGGGATCATCGTCTCGTAGCCCGGCATCGTCGCGTATTCGAAGTACGCCTCGTCCACGAGCACGGTCGTGTTGGGCGACTGCTTGAGCAGCGTCGTGAGATAGGCGCGCGTGTCGGCGCCGTTCACGGCCGTGCCCACCGGGTTGTTCGGGTTGCAGAAGAACACCAGGCCGGCCCCCTGCGAGGCCTTCTGCAGCGCGTCGAGATCCATCTTCAGCGAGGCGTCGAGCTTCACGCCCGTCACCGGATGGCCGATGAGCGTCGCGTAGGTGGCGCATTCCTCGTAGGCGGGAATCGCCGCCACGAGGCCCGACGTCTTCGACGTGAAGACCTCGGTGCAGGTGCGGAGGATCTGCGTCGAGCCCGACCCGAGCAGCACGTGCTCGCGCTTCACGCCGTGACGCGTCGCCACGAGCTCCGAGACCTCGTCGGCGGCGGCGAACGCGTAGCGTCCGGCCGCCGGCATGCTGCCGGTGACCGCGGCGAGCACGTCGGGATGGCAGCCGAGCGGATTTTCGTTGCTCGAGAGTAGGAGCGGCTTCGCGCCCTGCGCGAAGAGCGTCTCGCCGCCGGGGAACGCGCCCTCGCGGCCGCGGCCGCTGATGGCGAGGCCAGCGGCCCCGGCGCCGAGCGTGTGGACGAAGGAACGTCGCGACACTGCCATGACTACCGTCCTCCCTGGCGCGACGTGGCCGGCGCCCCGGCCAGCGCCGTGCGGAACACGGCGACGGCCTTCTGCATCTCGTCCATCGTGCCGATCGAGATGCGGCAGTACTGCTGTTCGAACGGCGGGAAGTCACGGCCCACGAGCACGCCGGCGGCGCGGCAGGCGTCGCGGAAGCCCTTCGCCGGACGTTTGAGGTCCATGAAGAGGAAGTTGGCCTGCGAGGCGGTGCCGCTCACGCCCATCTCGGCGAACGCCTGCACGGTGAAGGCACGCGCCGCCGTGTTCCTGGCACGCTCGGCCTCGATGTGCGCGGTGTTCGCGAAGGACGCCATCGCGGCGGCCAGCGTGAGCGTGCCGAGTCCGTTCGGCATCTTGTAGGCGGTGAGCGCCTTGATGACCCGCGCATCGCCCACGGCGTAGCCGGCGCGCAGACCGGCCATGCCGTGCGCCTTCGAGAAGGTGCGCGCCACGAAGACGTTCGGGGTCGACACGGCCAGCGGCATCGCCGTCGCGTAGGCCGGGTCGGTCACGTAGTCGTGATACGCCTCGTCGAGCAGGATGACGGTGTCGGGCGAGGCGGCGCGGATCGCCTTCACCGTGTCGGCCACGGCCGTCTGGCCGTGCACCGTCGCCGTCGGGTTGTTCGGGTTGCAGAAGAAGACGAGGCCGGCGCCCTTCGACGCCTCGACGAGCTTGTCGAGGTCGATGCGCAGCGCGGCGTCGAAGCCCACTTCGCGCACCGGCGTGCCGATCTTCTTCGCCGTGTCGCGCGGCGCCTCGAACGACGGCCACGCGGTGACGAGCGGACGGCTCGGCGACGTGAAGGCGCGCACCGCGTTCGTGAGCAGTTCTCCCGAGCCCGCACCGAGCGTGACCTGTTCGTCACGCGCGCCGAACGCTTTCGCCAGCACGCTGACGAGTGACGCCTCGCGGTCGGTGGCGTTCACGGGATAGAGCGAGGCCTCCGGATAACGGCTGGCGATGGCGGCCACCACGTGCGCGCCGGGGCCGAGCGGGTTCTCGTTGCTCGAAATGCGGATGAGGGCAGCCGCGGCCTGCGCTTCGACATCGCCGGCGCGGGCGGCTTCACGGCCCCGGGCAGCGATCCAGGCGTGGCCTGCATCGGGCGTGAACGGCCCGGTCAGGAGCCGCCGGCGTGTCAGCGACATAGCGTCATCTCCCTCGCCGTGCGGCGACGATGCCTCGGGCCAATCGAATCGATGCCGGATTCTACAACCACGGCCGACGGCCGGCGGCAACTAGTTTGGGGGCGTCCTGGCGGGCGCCGGGGCCCCCGTCAGGGCCGTTCGGCGGCGACGATCGCCATCCAGCGGCCATCCGGCGAGACGGCCAGACGCGAGAGCGCGCCGATTTCGGGCGTCGAGAGCAGCGTCCAGCCGCTCTGCCCCGGCCGCCACCAGTGGATCTCGCTCGCCGTGGTCATGAAGAGCGTGCCATCGGGCGCCCAGGCGGCGTCGCGCTCGGCACTGCCTTCGAGCGCCGGCACCAGGTCGCGGATCTCGCCGCTTGCCGGCACCCATTCCTTCACGCGCCACACGCCCTGCTCGCGCTGCACGAACGAGATCGTGCCGCCGGGCCGGCGCAGCAGCGAGCGCCCGATGTCGCGCGCAACCACGGTGGCCTTCCCCGTGGCCACGTCCACGATCTGCAGCGTGGCCGGCTGCCCCAGCACGTAGACCGCCAGGCGGTTCGCATCGACCCACGCGTGGTAGCCGGCCGGCTTCACGGCCGGAGCGATGACGGCCGGCGCCGTCCCGCCTTCGCCCATGCGCCACACGCGCTGCGTGCCGTCGGCTTCGACGCGGATGACCGACACGCCGGCGTCGTCGGGCATGAGCGTGGGCGAGTACTCAGACTCGGGCGTCGTCGTGAACTGCCGGATCTGCCGGGTCTGCAGTTCGAGGAAGTAGATATCCGTCTGCCGGCCGTCGCGGCTCGACGTGAAGAGCATCGCCCGGCCGTCGGGTCCGAAGAACGGCTGGTTGTCGTAGCCCTTCGGGTTCTCCGAGGCCACGCGGGCGGGGCCCATCGTGGGCGCCGAGGTCAGCAGCCGCATCGGCGCGAGGAAGATGTCGGTCGCGGGCGGCACGGCCGGGGCGGTCTGCGCGCCGGCGGACGCGGCGATGCCGAGTCCTGCGGCCACGAGGGCAAGGGCGAACGCCGGGTGTGTCATGCGGCCACTATACTAATGGCGCGTGCTCGACTCAGGCGTCCAGGCCTCCCTCCTGCTGTTCGTCGTCGGCCTCGTGGCGGGCATCCTCAACGTCATCGCGGGCGGCGGATCGTTCCTCACATTGCCGGCGCTGCTCTTCCTGGGCCTGCCGGCCGCCGATGCCAACGGCACCAACCGTGTGGGCGTCCTCGCCCAGAACCTCACCGGCGTCGTCGGCTTCCACCGCTCGAACGCCATGGACTGGCGGTGGGGACTCGCGGTGAGCGTGCCGGCGCTCGCCGGCTCGGCGCTCGGTGCCTGGTGGGCGCTGCAGATGACGGACCTCGGCTTCCGGCGGCTGCTGTCGATCGCCATGCTCGCCATGACCCTCTGGACGCTGCGCCGCGGTAAACCGCCCGAGGCCGATGCGCCGGTCGGCTCACCGTGGCATCCGGGCACCGTCGTCGCGTTCTTCCTCATTGGTGTCTACGGCGGCCTCATCCAGGCGGGCGTGGGCTTCGCCGTGCTGGCGGCCACGAGCGCCGCCGGCATGAACCTCGTGCGCGGCAACGCCGTGAAGCTGCTCACCGTGCTGCTTCTCACGATGCTCTCGCTGGCCATCTTCGCCTCAAGCGGCGTGGTGCAGTGGGCGCCGGGGCTGGCGCTCGGCGCGGGGAACGTCGCCGGCGCGCTCATCGGGGTGCGGCTGGCCGTGCGTCAGGGGCACGCGTGGATTCAGCGGGTGGTCACGGCCACCGTCGTGATCTTTGCCGTGCTGCTCTGGTTCGACCGCTGACACCCGGCTCTACCGCGACGATATCTCGCTGATTTTCAACAATTTACACGGACGTCACAACGGCCGGGCCGGCCGCCTTTGGTAGACTGGGGCCGCCGCACCATGGCTCACGCATCCGTCCCCCAGCCGTCCCGCACGCCCGGTCCGCCGCCCACACCTGTCCGCCGCACGCGCCCCACGCGGACCGTGCCGCCGCCGCCCGTGCCGGCGCTGCCGCAAGACTGGTCGACGCTCGATCCGAATGACCTCGCCAACTCGGCGCTCTACATCAACCGCGAGCTCAGCTGGCTCGAGTTCAACCGCCGCGTGCTGGCCCAGGCCTCGGACACCTCGCATCCGCTGCTCGAGCGCGTGAAGTTCCTCGCCATCTCGGCGACGAACCTCGACGAGTTCTTCATGGTGCGTGTGGCCACGCTGCGCAAGAAGCTGCGCGCCGGCATCGACGACACCTCGATCGACGGTCTCAGCACCGACGAAGAACTCGACGTGATCCGTGCCCGTGCCGGCGAGCAGATGGCCGAACAGACGCGGTGCTGGCAGGAGCAGCTGCGGCCGCAGCTGGCCGCCGAGGGCATCCACTTCCTCGACCCGGGCGACTACGCGCCGGCCGTGGACCAGTGGCTCACCGAGTTCTTCGAAGCCCAGGTGTTCCCGGTGCTCACGCCGCTCGCGTTCGATCCCGGGCATCCCTTTCCGTTCATCTCGAACCTCAGCATGAACCTCGCGGTGCGCGTCCGGCACGGCGGCCGCACGAAGTTCGCGCGCGTCAAGGTGCCGGGCATGCTGCCGCGCCTGGTCACGCTGCCGCCGGGGCTCTCGCCGCACGCCGGCACGACCTTCGTCTTCCTCGAAGACATCATCCGCCGCAACATCCGCGCGCTCTTCCCCGGCACCACGGTGGAAGGGGCGCACCTCTTCCGCGTCATCCGCGACACCGACATGGTGATCCAGGAGGACGAGGCCGACGACCTGCTCGAAAGTGTGGACCGCGGCCTGAAGCAGCTGCGCTACGGCCAGCCGTCGCTGCTGCAGGTCGAAGCCGACATGCCGCGGCGCGTGCTCGACATCCTCATCGAGAACTTCGAGGTCGATCACGACGTCGTCGTGCGCACGAGCGCCCGCATGGGCCTCGGCGACTGGAACCAGATCTCGGCGCTGCACCGCCCGGCCCTCAAGGACACGCTCTTCCACCCGCGCACGCTCTGGGGCCCCGACGACGCCGACCGGGTGTTCGAGCAGGTGGCCGATCAGGATGTGCTCGTGCACCATCCGTTCGACTCGTTCACCTCGGTCGAGACGTTCCTGCGCGCCGCGGTGGCCGATCCGCACGTCGTCGCCATCAAGATCACGCTCTACCGCATCGGCGCCGACTCGCCGCTCGTCGACCTGCTCATCCAGGCCGCCGAGCAGGGCAAGCAGGTGGCCGTGCTCGTCGAGCTCAAGGCCCGCTTCGACGAGCGCAACAACATCGCCTGGGCGACGCGCCTCGAGTCGGCCGGCGTGCACGTGGTCTACGGCCTCGTCAACATCAAGGTGCACTGCAAGCTGTGCCTCGTGGTGCGCAAGGAAGCCGGCGGCATCCGCCGCTACGCGCATCTGGCCACCGGTAACTACAACCGCGTCACCTCGCGCATCTACACCGACATCGGGCTCTTCACCTCCGACGAGGCGATCGTCGACGACGTCACCGAGGTCTTCAACACGCTCACCGGCTATTCGAACAAGCGCAGCTACCGCGCCCTGCTCGTGGCGCCGGTGGGGCTGCGCCAGGGCGTCCGCGCCCTCATCGAACGGGAAATCGAGCACGCCGTGGCCGGGCGGCCGGCCGGCATCATCATCAAGAACAACGCGGTGGCCGATCAGCCGGTCATCAAGCTGCTCTACCGCGCCTCGCAGGCCGGCGTGCCGATCGACCTCATCGTGCGCGGCGTGTGCTGCCTGCGCCCCGGCATCCCCGGCGTGAGCGACCGTATCCGCGTGCGCTCGATCGTCGGCCGGCTGCTCGAACACTCGCGGCTCTACTACTTCGAGAACGGCGGCGACCCCGAGCTCTACATCGGCAGCGCCGACCTGATGGAACGCAATCTCGACCGCCGCGTCGAGGTGCTCTTCCCCATCACCGATCCGGCCCTGCGCACGCACCTGCGCGACGTCGTGCTCGGCGCGCTGCTCCGCGACACCGTGCGCGCCTGGGTGCTGACGCCGAGCGGCCGCTACGAGCGGGCGGCGCCGAGCGACGACCCCGTGGACGCCCAGCGCCAGCTCATCGAGTCGTATGCGGCGAGCGCCCGCGACGACCAGAGCGCCTGACCATCTGTCGTCAGGCCCAGCGGAAGAGCTTCAGGGCGGCGGCGAACGACACGCCGCCCCACGCCGCGAGGAGCGCCAGTTCCCGCCACAGGCCGGCCAGCGTCTCGCCGTCGTTCATCACGCCGCGCAGCGCGTCGTTGAGCGCGGTGAGCGGCAGGGCCTGCACGAAGGGCTGCATCGCCTCGGGAAAGTTCGACGAGGCGAAGAACACGCCCGAGAACACCCACATCGGCAGCATCACCAGGTTGAGCAGACCCGACACGCCTTCCACGGTCCTGGCGCGGCTGGCGACCAGCAGGGCGATGCCGCCGAACGCCAGCGCCCCGAGCAGCGAGACGACGGCCAGCGCCGCGAGGCTGCCATGCACGACGACGTCGAATGACAGCCACGCGAAGGCCACGAGCACCACGCCTTCGAGGACCAGGAACGCCAGACGGCTGCCGATGAGCGCGGCGAGATACGCGGCGCGCGGCATCGGCGTCGCGGCGAAGCGCTTGAGCAGCTTGCGGGTGCGGGCGGTGACGATGGCGAAGCTCGTGCTCCACATGCCCGTGCCCATGATGTTCATGCCGAGCAGGCCCGGCACGAGCCAGTCGATGTAGCGCGAACCGACGGCGCGCACGGCGTCTTCCCGCGGCGTGAACGCATCGCGCCGGCCGGCCGCCTGCTGCAGCACGCGGTCGACGGCGAGCCGCGCCACCTGGCTTTCGGCCCGCGCCGGGTCGAAGCGGTAGGAGGCGGGCGTCCCCGGCACGATGACCACCTGCACGATCCCGTCGCGCAGCGCGCGTTCGACGCCGCTCACCGGCACGTCGCGCACCACGAAGCCGCCGGCGCCCGCGAGCGCGGCGAGCACCGCGTCGGCCCCGGCCACCCGCTCCACCGCGACGATGACGGGCTCGTCGGTGCGCGAGCGGAAGGCGATGCCGAGCGCGATGGTCATGATGACCGGGAAGCCGAACACCCAGAAGACGGCCTCGGGCTCGCGCAGGAACTCGCGGATCCGCGCGAGCGTCAGCTCGCGCAGCGAGGCGAGGAACGTCGACGCGTGTCGTTCAGCCATCGCGCAGATGCCTTCCCGTGAGCGCCACGAACACGTCTTCGAGCGTGGCGCTGTGTGTGCGCAGCTCCTGCACGGCGGCACCCGCCTCGGCGAGCGCCGTGAGCACGGCCGGAATCGTGGCGTGAATCGCCGAACTGCCGAGCGTCACGACGCCCTCGGCGACGCGGGCCTCGACCACCCCGGGCAGCCCCGTGAACCATGCGCCCGGCGGCGGTGTGCCGCCCTCGAACGTGACTTCGACGACGTGCGCCGTGCCGAGCGACTGCACGAGCGCGTCTGGCGTGCCCAGGGCGATGAGCTTGCCGCGGTCGACGACGCCGATGCGGTCGCAGAGCGTGGCGGCCTCGTCCATGTAGTGCGTGGTCAGGACGATCGTCCCGCCGCCGGCCTTGAACCGGCGCAGCACGTCCCAGAGCTGCAGGCGCGACTGCGGGTCGAGGCCGGTCGTCGGCTCGTCGAGGAACAGCACGTCGGGATTGCCGGCAAGCGCGCAGGCCACCGACAGGCGCTGCCGCTGCCCGCCCGAGAGCTTCCCCACCCAGGCGCCGGCCTTGGATTCGAGTCCGACGAGCGCGAGCAGTTCGGGCACGGACCGGCCCGACGGGTAGAAGGCCCGGAACAGCCGCAGTGTCTCGCTGACCGAGAGCTTGTCGGCGAGCTGCGTCTCCTGGAGCTGGATGCCCAGCCGCGGCCGCAGCGCGGTGCCCGCGTCGGCCCACCGCTGCCCGAGCACCTCGACCTCGCCGGCATCCGGCGTGAGCAGGCCCTCCAGCATCTCGATGGTGGTGGTCTTGCCGGCCCCGTTCGGCCCGAGCAGCCCGAAACACTCGCCGCGGAAGACCTGCAGGTCGAGCCCATCCACGGCCACCACGTCCGCGTAGCGCTTGACGACGGCGCGGCAGGCCAGCGCGACCTCGGGTGGCATCCCGGAATTGTACGTCGATGCATTGCACCGGCGCGAGACGCTGCCGTACACTGAGGATCTCGTGTCTGCGACCATTGTCGTCATCGGGCCCGAGCGCACGCTGCCGACGCTGCGCGCCAGATTCGAATCCGGCGGGCGCGTCCACAGCTTCACCGACGCGGAAGCGATCGAGGCGCTCGAGCACATCTTCCGGCACCGGCCGCGTATCGTCGCGGTCGAGCGCGAGTTCTCGGGTACGTCCCGCGGCGTCGCCCTCATCGGCCGCGTCAAGGACGACCCGACCCTGGCCGAATGCGAAGTGCGCGTCGTGGCGCACGATGCCAGCCCGCGGCCGTCAGGCGTGCGTCGCCCGGCGGCGCCCGACGCGGCGCCACCGGTGACCACGATGCAGCAGGGCGTGCGGCGCGCCGTGCGCGTGCGGATCGCCGAAGGCACCGAAGTGCTCGTGGACGGCGATCCCGCCCAGCTCATCGACCTCTCGATCCTGGGCGCGCAGGTGGTGGCGCCGTTCGCCCTCAAGCCGAACCAGCGCGTGCGCGTCTCGTTCGCCGACGCGCGGGGCGTCGTGCGCTGCGTGGGGTCGGTGGCGTGGGCGTCGTTCGAGATGCCGAAGAACCTGCCCACGCGCTATCGCGCCGGCATCGAGTTCAACGGCGCGAACGCCGAGTCGCTCAGCCTGTTCTTCGAGAAGCACCGCCGCACCTAGCGGCAGCCGGCGGGCGGCGGCACGTGCCACCGCGCGTCACGTGCCACCGCGCGTCACGTGCGGCGGCGGGCTAGCGGATCCAGCCGGCGAGCGGGCGATCGGCGCGGATGATCGTTTCGTCGCGATCGGAGCCCGTCGAGACGAGGCCCACCGGCACGCCGCTCACCTCTTCCAGCCGCGCGATGTAACGCTGCGCGGCCGCCGGCAGCTGGTCGTACTGCGTCGCGCCCTTCGTGGGCGTCGTCCAGCCGGGCCAGCTCTCGTAGATCGGTTCGATCGTGGCGCCGGCCGGCAGCGACGACGGGAACTCGTCCACCTGACGGCCATCGACGCGGTAGGCCACGGCGACGTTGATCGTCTCGAGACCGTCGAGCACGTCGAGCTTGGTGAGCGCGAGCGCGCCGATGCCGTTGACGCGCGCCGCATACCGCACGGCCACCGCGTCGTACCAGCCGCAGCGCCGCGGCCGGCCGGTGGTGGCGCCGTACTCGTGGCCGGTCTCGCGCAGCCGCTCGCCGAGCGCGTCGTGCAGCTCCGTCACGAACGGCCCCTCGCCGACGCGCGTCGCGTAGGCCTTGGCCACACCGAGCACGCCGCCAATGGCCTGCGGCGGCACGCCGAGGCCGGTGCAGACGCCGCCCACCGACGCGTTCGACGAGGTGACGAACGGGTAGGTGCCGTGATCGATGTCGAGCATCGTGCCCTGCGCGCCCTCGAAGAGCACGCGGCGGCCATCGCGCATCGCCTGGTGCAGGAAGAGCGAGCCGTCGACGGCCCAGCGCAGCAGGCGCTGGCCCTGCGCGACGAGCGTCGCGTGGACCTCCTGCCAGTCGAGATGGGTGTCGCGGATGATCTGGTTGCGCGCGTGCACGTTCTCGCGCACGAGTTCGACGAGACCGGGGGCATCGTGCAGATCCGACAACCGCACGCCGCGGCGGCCGATCTTGTCTTCGTAGGCGGGGCCGATGCCGCGCGAGGTCGTGCCGATCTTGCGTTCGCCGCGCCGCGCTTCGCTCAGCACGTCGAGTTCGCGGTGGTACGGCAGGATGAGGTGCGCGCGGTCGCTGATGAAGAGCCGGCCTTCGACGTCGATGCCGAGGCCCGCCAGCATGTCGATCTCGGCAAAGAGCGCCGCCGGATCGACGACGACGCCGTTGCCGATGAGACAGGACACGCCGGAATGCAGGATTCCGGAGGGAATCAGGTGCAGGACGTACTTCTGCCCGCGCACGTACACGGTGTGCCCCGCGTTGTGCCCGCCCTGATAGCGGCCGACGACCGAAAAGTTCGGCGTGAGCAGATCGACGATCTTGCCCTTGCCCTCATCGCCCCACTGGGCGCCCAACACCACGATGTTCATGCACGCTTGGATGTCGCGGACGAACTCGCACGAGCACGCGCGCTGTCGAGCCGCCGGACACTTCAGGATAGTGCAGGCCTCATGCCCGGCGCCAGTGACGTTCGTGTCTTGTCAACTTTTTTCTTCCTGAGATTCACGTTGACAAGCGCGCGCCGCGTGCTTAGTTTCTAGGACTCCGCGCGGCCCTCCCGCGCGTCGCGTCGCATATGTCCATCGTCGTCCCACTCGCCCTCATGAGTCACGACCGCGCGGCCACACCGAGGCAGCGCGCGCCGCAGGTTCGCCCTTCATGACCGCACCTCACGCCGGGCTGGAGCGCCGCGTCATCGCGTCGCTCGATGCCGCGCCGTCGCGCGTGCCGGTCGTGCTCGGCGGCTGCGGCAGCGGCCGCACTACGCTGCTGCATGCGCTGGCCGATCGCTTCGGGCGCACGAGTTGCCAGTACATCGACGTCGAACGCTCGGCGAGCACGCCCGAGCGCTTCCACGACGCGCTGCTCGCCGCCTCGCCGTTCATCGATCCGGCCGCGGGCGCCGGACCCGCGCTGCCATCGAGCGCACGCGACGCCTTCGACCGCACGCTCGCCTTCCTGCAGCGCGCCCGCACGCCCGATGGGCAGGCGGCGACGTTCCTGCTCGATGAAGTGCTCGAGCTGCGCACGTTCGAGAACTTCCCCGGCCTGCGCCACGTGCTGCGCGAATTCGTGCAGGCGATTGCCGACAGCCCGAATCGTTTCGTGTGCTCGAGCCGCTACGTCACGCGGGCGCACCGCGTGCTGCGCGACGCGGCGGCCCGCTTCGAGGTCGTGCACCTGCCGCCGCTGGCCGTCTCCGACGTGGCCGGCATGCTGCCGCCGAGCGACGCGGCCGGCGCCGCCGAACGCGACGACCTGGCCGCCGCCATTCACGCCCTGGCCGATGGCCGCGCCGCCTACGTCCACGCGCTCGGGGAGATGTGCGCGGCGATGCATCAGCGCGGCGGCGATCCCATCAGCGCCCTCACGGCCCTGCTGACGACCGACGGCGCCCTCACGGCGTGGTGCGGCTACCGCTACGAGCTGCGCCTGCACCGCGCGCGCGGCTACGGGGCCCTCAAGGCGATCCTCGAGATCCTGGCCGAAGACGAACCGCTCACGCTCACCGAGATCGCCCAGCGTCTGCGCCGCACGCCGGGCTCGACGAAAGACTACCTGTCGTGGCTCGAAGACGTGGACCTGGTCTCGGCCCGGCAGAAGCGCTACAGCTTCGTGGATCCGGTGCTGCGCCTCTGGGTGCGGCTGCACGCGCGCCCGATGCCGCCGGGCGTGGATGATGTCGCCCGCGAAGTGCAGCAGTACGCCCTGAGCCGCCTGCCGCGCGCCGAGCGCGACCTTGCCGCCGCCGGCGCCACCGAACGCAAGCCCTGGGGCATCATCGAGATCGACTGACGGCCGGGTCCCGGGGCTCGGGGTCCGGGGCTATGCGGTGGGTCCCGCGAGCGCGACGAGCGCGAGGCGCGCCGCCTCCTGCTCCGCTTCCTTCTTCGTGCGTCCGGCGCCGGACGCCACGACCGTGCCGTCGACGACGGCATCCACGTGGAAGCGCTTCTCGTGGTCGGGACCGGTTTCGAGCGCGATGCGGTAGGCCGGCAGCGGCCGGGATGCCGCCTGCAGCCATTCCTGCAGCGCCGACTTGTGATCGCCGCCAAGGGTCACGGTCTGGCGCACCTCGCCGATGCGCGGCCGCCACGCCTGTTCGATGAAGGCACGCGCCGGTTCGATGCCGCCGTCGAGATAGATGGCCGCAATCACCGCCTCGAGCACATCGGCGAGCAGCGCCGGCTTCGTGCGGCCGCCGGTCTTGGCTTCGCCGCGCCCGAGCAGCAGATCGTCGCCGAGCCCGAGCCCGCGGCTGATGTCGGCGAGCGTGGCCGTCGAGACGAGCGCCGCCTTGGCCTTCGACTTCGGGCCTTCGGAGTAGTCGGGGAACTCGCGGTAGAGCAGGTCGGCGACGACGAAGCCGAGCACGGCGTCGCCCAGGAACTCGAGCGACTCGTTGTCGACGACGCCGCCGCTCGGGTCTTCCGCGGCGCGCGACTTGTGCGTGAGCGCGTGTTCGAGCAGGCCGCGGTCGCGGAACGTGTAGCGCAGCCGCGCCTCCACGTCGCGCAGCGCCGTCGCCTGCGGCACGACCAGTCCCGCGCCGCCCGCATCGCCATGGCTCAGCAGCACGCGGCGCGCGTCGGCCGCTTCCGTGTCGGGCACGCCGATGTGGATCTCGCCGAGCGGCGTGACCGCGAACGCGAACACGTTGGCCGGCGGCCCGGCCAGGCGGACCACGTGCAGGCCCTGGCTTTCGAGCAGGCCTTCGACCACCGAGGCCTCGATTTCCGACTGCGTGCGAAAGACGATCTCGATCTCCGCCATTACCCCTCCGCCGCCGGCAGCGTGCCCGGCGCGGCCTCGGCCACGGCCGGTTCCACGCGCAGCAGCAGCATCGTCATGTCATCGTGCTGCCCGGCGCCGGCGCCGAAGGCCCGCACTTCGGCCACCAGCCGGTCGGCGAGCTGGTCGAGCGGCAGGTCACGATGCTCGCCGGCGATCTCGCCGAGGCGCGTTTCGCCGAAGCAGTCGTGCGCCGGGTTCATCATCTCGCTCATGCCGTCGGTGAAGAGCATGAAAAGGTCGCCGGGGGCGAGCGGCACGGTGACCTCCTCGAGCAGCGACTCGAAGAGCGTGCCGTCGTCGAGCGTCAGACCCACGACGAGCCCGTCGGGCGCCAGCACCTTGATCGGCGGCCGCACGCCGGCGCGCGTGCCGGGGGCCACGATCATCGGGCAATGGCCGGCGCGGGCGTAGGTCATCACCTGCTTGCGCAGGTCGACCACCACGTAACTCATGGTGATGAAGCTGCGGCCGTCGAGGCGGTCGACGAGCACGCGGTTCACCGCGATGAGCAGGTCGCGCGGCGAGCGGTGCTGCCGGGTCAGCGACAGCACGAGTCCCTTGAGCTGGGCCATGTAGAGGCCGGCGCCGACGCCCTTGCCCGAGACATCCGCGATGAGGAAGCCGAACACGCCCTCGTCGACGGGGAAGACGTCGTAGTAGTCGCCGCCCACCTCGCGCGCCGGCTCGCAGTAGGCCGAGACGGCCAGGCCCGGCACGGCCAGCGGCCCCTGCGGCAGCAGCTTCATCTGGATCTCGCGGGCTGTCGCGAATTCCTGCTCGAGGCGTTCCTTCTGGGCCACGTCCGAGAGCAGACGCGTGATCTCGCCCGTCATCACGTTGAACGAGTCGGCCAGCTCGCCGAGCTGATCGCGCGCCCGGACCGGAATCACATGGGTGAAGTCGCGGTTGCGCAGATGTTCGGTGCCGGTGAAGAGGTCGTGCACGGCGCCGGTGATCTGCCGCGCCAGGGTGACGCCGAGCACGAGCGCGACGCCCTGGATGAGCAGGAACAGCACGAAGACGACGACGAGCGCGGCGAGCAGCACGCCGCTGAAGGCGCTGCCGAGGCCGCTGCCGAAGGCGATGCGGCGGTAGATGTCGACCAGGTGCAGCGACAGCTGCACGTTGAGCTCGCCGGTTCTGCCGCTCACCCAGTCGGTGTGCTGCACGAGCACCACCCAGCGGCGCAGCACCTGATTGAGGAGCCCGTCGCCGTAGTCGGGCAGCGGCCGCGTGTCGAGCGCGGCACCGCGCGCCTCGACGCCCGGCGTGTCATCGGTGGGCAGCGCGCTGATCGTGCCGAGCTGGATGCCGGTTTCGTCCTGCAGACGGCGCTCGACCACGGCCGAGATCGGCAGATCGAGGACCACCGCCCACGACGGCGTGCGCGTGGCCGGCAACGCGACGGCGCGGGCCACGAGCCGGAGATC
>JALHON010000105.1 GCA_022842985.1 Acidobacteriota bacterium
CGATTGCCCCACGCGCCGCGCCGCACGTGCCGCCCCGCGCGGCGAACCCCCCGCCATCCCCCGCGCGTCTCTCAAAGGGGGTTCACGACGTCGTCATCGTGGGCGGCGGCATCGCCGGCCTTGCCCTGGCCCGCGAGCTCACCGCCCGCGGACGCGCCCCCGTCGTGCTCGAACGGGCCAACGGCGTGGGCGGACGCTGCGCCACGCGCCGCGTGGAGGGCCAGCCGGTAGACCACGGCGTCGCCTTCCTGCACGGCCGCTCCCCCGCGTTCCTGGCCGCGATGGCCGCGGCCCGCGACACCGATGCCACCACCCGCTGGCCGCGCTACCGCGACGGCGAGGGGGTGCCCTGCCAGCCGCAGGCCTTCGATCCCCTCGACACCCGCCTCGCCCCGGCTGGCGGCGTGAACGCCCTCGCCAAACATCTGGCGCAGGGGCTGGACGTGCGCCTGGGCGCTCGGGTGGAAACGCTGGCGCTGGGCCCGGCGTCTCACCCCGCATCCGATCGCGGCTGGACGGTGACGCTGGCCGGCGGCGAACGGCTGCAGGCCCGGTCGCTCGCGCTCGCCCTGCCGGCGCCGTCCATGCTGGCCCTGCTCGACACGATCGCGCCGCAGGACGCGGCGATCGCCCCGCTGCTGCCGCTGCTCCGCCTGATTCACGTGGTCCCCTGTCTGGCCGTTATCGCCCGCTACCCCGAAGGCACGCCGCCCCCGGCGTGGGAGGCCAGCTATCCGGCCGGCAGCGACGCCGTGCACGCCGTGCTGCACGATTCGAGCAAACGGCCGGGCACCCCGCGCCTGACGCTCGTCATCCAGGGCCGGCCGGGCTTCTCACAGCGGCACATCGAGACCCCCGAAAAGGACTGGGCGCAGGCCCTGCTGGACGAGGCCGCCACGCTCCACGGTGCCTGGATCCGCACGCCCGACCTCCTCCAGCCCCACCGCTGGCGTTACGCCCGTGTCGCAATCGGCACTGAACTGGCCAGCCCCCTCGTGGCACACTGCGAGGGTGGCGCCGTGCTCGGCCTGGCTGGAGACGGTCTGCATGCCACGGGTGGGGTCGAAGGCGCATACCTGTCAGGGGTCGCGCTGGCCGCTCGCCTGACCGGCTCCGAGCCCCCGCGGGCGTGAGCCATTCGAGGAGTTCTTCCGTGTCGATCAACGCCGAGGAAATCGATCGCATCCTGGCCGAAGAGGCCGACCACGAGTGCCCGGGCTTCGGGCCGCACAAGATCTGCGTGCGCATCGTGGCGATTGCCGATCTGCCGAGCCGTTTCGGCCGCTTCCAGGTGGCGGCCTTCTGGAACAACCGCGACAGCAAGGACCACATCGCCATCCTGCACGGCAACCCGATGGGCAAGGAGAACGTGCCCACGCGCGTGCACTCGGAATGCCTCACGGGTGATGCCCTCGGCTCGCTGCGCTGCGACTGCCGCGACCAGCTCGAGGTGTCGCTCACGCGCATCGCGCAGCAGGACTGCGGCATCGTGCTCTACCTGCGGCAGGAAGGCCGCGGCATCGGCCTGCTGAACAAGATGCGCGCCTACGGCCTGCAAGACCGGGGTCTCGACACGGTGGAAGCGAACCTGGCCCTCGGCTTCCGCGACGACGAGCGGGAATACTCGATCGCCGCGCACATGCTGCATTCGCTGAAGGTGAAGTCGATTCAGCTGCTCACGAACAACCCGAAGAAGGTCGAAGAGCTGCAGCAGCATGGCGTGAAGGTGGTGGGCCGCCTGCCGCACGTGATTCCCGCCAACGACTTCAACCGCTTCTATCTCGAGACCAAGCGCGATCGCAGCGGCCACCTGCTCGACGCCCTCGGCAAGCCGCATCTGCCCGAACAGGGCGAGCCGGTGGAAGTGGGCGACGTCAGCGCGTGAGTACCCCTACCTACGTCATCGTCGCGGCGGGCAGCGCCCTCGGCACCGCCCTCGCACGACGCCTTGCCGCCACCGGCGCGCAGCTCGTGCTGACGGGCCGCGACATCTCCACGATCGACGCGCTCACGACCGAAGTAAACGGACGCGCGGTGCAGGTGGACGCGACGCGCTTCGACGACGTGGACCGCGCCGTGGCGGAGGCCACCGGCTGGACGGGCCGCCTCGACGGCATCGTGAACTGCGCCGGCTCGATCGTGCTGAAGCCCGCACATCTCACCTCCGAAGCCGACCTCACGGCCGTGCTCGACACGAACCTGCGCACGGCCTTCGCCGTCGTGCGCGCCGGCGCGGCCGCCATGCGGCAGTCGGGCGGCGCCATCGTGCTCGTGAGCTCCGCCGCGGCCGAGATCGGCCTGCCGAACCACGAGGCGATTGCCGCCGCCAAGGCCGGCGTGCTGGGGCTGATGCGCTCGGCCGCCGCCACCTACGCCACGTCAGGCATCCGCGTGAACGCGGTGGCGCCGGGGCTCGTGGCCTCGCCGCTCAGCCGCGCCATCACGTCGAACGAGATGGCGCTCAAGGCGTCGATCGCGATGCACCCGCTCGGCCGCATCGGCACGCCGGACGACATCGCGAGCGCCGTGGCGTGGCTGCTCGGCCCCGAGAGCACGTGGGTCACTGGCCAGGTGCTCGGCGTGGACGGCGGCCTCGCGCACGTCAAGGGCCGGCAGAAGCAGTAACCGGCGCTCGCTCAGGCGCCGGGCAGCACCACGTGCCGCCGTTCGGCGAACTCCGCCCGCAGTGACGCGCGCGCGTCTGGATGCGCGATGCCAATGAGCGCCTCGGCGCGCTGCCGCAGCGACTTGCCGAAGAGGTTCACGGCGCCGTACTCCGTCACCACCCAGTGCACGTGTCCGCGCGTGGTCACGACCCCCGCGCCGGGTCGCACCGCCATCACGATGCGCGACGCCTTGCCGCCGGCCGCCATCGACGGCAGCGCGATGATGGGCTTGCCACCCTTCGAGAGCGCGGCGCCGTGGATGAAGTCCATCTGCCCGCCGATGCCCGAGTAGATGCGGAAACCGATCGAATCGGCCACCACCTGGCCCGAGAGATCCACTTCGATGGCGGAGTTGATCGCCACCACCTTGTCGTTCTTGCGGATGAGCGAGGTGTCGTTCGTGCGATCGCAGGGGTGGAACTCGACGAGCGGGTTGTCGTTCACGAAGTCGTAGAGCCGCTCGCTGCCGATGACGAAGCTCGTCACGATGCGCCCCGTATGCACCTTCTTCTTGCGATTCGTGATGACGCCGCTCTCGACCAGGGGGAGGATGCCGTCCGAGAACATCTCGGTGTGAATGCCGAGATCGTGTTTGTTGCCGAGCAGGCGCAGCACCGCATCGGGAATGGCGCCAATGCCCATCTGCAGCGTGGCGCCGTCCTCCACGAGCGCGGCCACCTGCGCGCCAATCGCGTCGTCCACCGGATCCGGCGGCGGCGCCAGATGCTGATGCAGCGGGCGGTTGGTGTGGATGCAGGCGTCGAGGCGCGAGAACGGCACGAGCGTGTTGCCGAGCGTGCGCGGCATCTGCTCGTTCACTTCGGCGATGAGGATCTTCGCCGAGAGCGCGGCTGCGAGTGCCGCGTCCACCGACGTGCCCAGCGAGCAGAACCCGTGCGCGTCGGGCGGCGAGACCTGCAGCAGCGCCGCGTCGAGCGCGATCGTGCCCGTGCGGAAGAGCGACGGGATGTCCGAGAGGAAGATCGGGATGAAGTCGGCCGCGCCGTCGTCGATGGCGGCGCGCAGCGGCGGGCCGGTGAAAAGTGACACCGACAGGAAACGGCCGCGGTGTTCCGGGTCCACGAAGGGCGCCGGGCCCATCGTGTGCAGGTGGTAGAGCGTCACGTCCTCGAGCGCGGCGCGCCGCACCATCGCCTCGATGAGCGGCGTGGGCGTGGCGGCGGCACCATGCACGAAGACGCGCATGCCGCTGGCCAGGCGCGCCACGGCGTCGTCGGCCGAGACCGCGCGGGTCGAGACGTCGATGGGGGACGTACTGCGCATGGCTCTATCGTAGCGGCCAGGCGCGGCGAACGGCATCAGCCCTTGAGGAAGCTCTTCAGCATCCAGATGGTCTTCTGGTGCAGCGTGATGCGTTCGATCATCAGGTCCTGGCTCTCGGCATCCCCCGCCACCCCGCCAGATCGCGCGCGATCACGGCATCCGCCACCACCTTCTGGTTGGCGCTGATGAGGGCCGACACGTATGCCTCCTGCGCGAGCGGCGAGGCCATCTCGGGCAGGCCGGCCGTGCGGGCGAGCGTGGCGAGGCCGCCCAGGGCGTAGGCGTCGAGGGCGCGGATGCGCTCGGCAATCGTGTCCACGGCGAGGAAGAGTTCCTCGTACTGCGTCTGGAAGGCGGTGTGCAGGGCAAAGAAACCGGGCCCTTCGACGTTCCAGTGCGCCAGATGGGTGAGCGACATCAGGGCGTAGGAATCGGCCAGCACCTGGTTGAGGCTGGTGGCAAGGGCGGCGGCGGTGGGCGGCGTGGTGGCGGTAGTCATGGGCACTGGTACGACGCCCGCCGGGGCGGCGCGGGTTCCAGCCCATCCGCGGTCTGCGCGCGGTTACGCGACCGGGCCCACCCGCCGCAGCCACAGCACCGGCTGCTGCCGCGTGCGCGAGGCCTCGACGTCCACCTCGAACTCGGCCATCCAGTCGTTGAGGTCGTTGGCATCCACGAGCACCTGCTGCACGAGCCAGCGCGGCTCGCCGGGCGGCCGGGAGACGTGCGTGTGGCGCAGGTTCCTGGCCTCGGGGTCCACGCGCAGCCCGCCGTGTTCGGCGCTGAACGCCTCGAAGGCCGCGCGCGCCTCGGCGGCGGTGGCAGCCTCGGTGGCCTCCGCGCCGTCGGGCGGGGCCGGCGGCGTATCGAGGCTCGCGAGCATCGCCTCGCCGTCGCCCTTCGCCCACGCCTTGAGCGCGCTGAAGACGCGCACACGGATGGCGGCGGTGAACGCGGGGGCATCGGCCGTGAGGTCGTACGGCACGACCGGCTGCGGCGCGCGCGTGAGGGCATCGCCGCGGGTGGCGAGCGGCACGTAGGCCGGGTCGCGCATCCGCTCCCATTCCTCGGCCAGACTCGCGTCGGCGCCGCGCACGAGCGTGCGCAGGTACCACTCGACCTCCTTGACCTCGTCGGTCTTGGTCGAGGAGGGCACCGTCTGGTCGAGCACCTTGTAGACGCTGTTCAGGTGCCGCAGCAGCAGCCCTTCGGATCGTTCGAGGTCGTACTCCATCACGTATTCGGCGAACGACTTGTAGGTCTCGAACATCTCGCGCGCGATCGACTTCGGGCGGATCGCTTCCTGCCCCACCCACGGGTGGCGATCGGCGAAGGCGTTGAACGTGTCGTAGACGAAGTCGCGCAGCGGCTTCGGGTACTCCAGCTTCTCGAGCTGCGCCATCCGCTCGTCGTACTCGACGCCGTCGGCCTTCATCTCGGCCACCGCCCGCCCCTTGATGCGATCGAGCTGGCGGCGCAGGATGAGCTCGGGATTCTCGAGAATCGACTCCACGAGCGTGAGCAGGTCGAGCGCGTAGGTGGGCGAGTCGGCGTCGAGGAGCGGAATCGTCTCGATGAGATACAGCGACAGCGCGTGGTCCATCGAGAAGTCTTCCTGCAGGTCCACGTTCACCCGCAGGTGCGAGCCGGTCGCCTCGTCCTCCACGAACTCGACGATGCCGCGCTGCACGAGGGCGCGGAAGAGCTGCCAGGCGCGCCGCCGGTGCTTCGTCTTCTGCACCGGCGTCTCGTGACTGTCGCGAATGAGGCGCCGCATCGCGGTGCAGCCGTCGCCGCGGCGGCTGAGCACGTTGAGCAGCATGCCGTGCGTCACGTCGAAGCGCGACACGAGCGGCTCGGGCGGCGCCGTCGTCAGCCGCGTGTAGACGTTCAGGTCCCAGTCCACGTAGTTGAACTCGGGCGGCTTGCGCTTCACCACCTTGCGGCCGTCGCGCGCGGCCTTCTCGGCCAGCCGCAGGTTCTCGATCATGTGCTCGGGCGCCTGCACCACGACGAAGCCGCGATCGTCGAAGCCCTTGCGGCCGGCGCGGCCGGCGATCTGGTGGAAGTCGCGGGCGGCCAGCCGCGACGTCTTCTGCCCGTCGAACTTGCAGAGTTTCGTGAGCACTACCGTGCGGATCGGCACGTTGATGCCGGCGCCCAGCGTGTCGGTGCCGCAGATGACCCGCAGCAGCCCGAGCTGCGCGAGCTGCTCGACGAGCACGCGGTACTTCGGCAGCAGGCCGGCGTGGTGCAGGCCGATGCCGTGCCGCAGCCACTTGCGCACCGACGGCCCGTAGGGGCTCGAGAAGTCCAGGCCGTCGATGCGGGCCGCAATCTCGTTCTTCTGCTCCCGGGTCGCGATCTTGAGGCTGGTGAAGTCCTGCGCGCTCGCGGCCGCTTCGGCCTGCGTGAAGTGCACGACGTAGGCCGGCGTGCGGCCTTCTTCCACCAGTCGCTCGATCGTGTGCGCGAGCGGGATCTCGGCGTAGGAATACTCGAGCGGCACGGGCCGCTCGGCGGACTTCACCGTGACACTCGGGCGCCCCGTGAGCCCGGTGAGTACGCGCTCGAAGAACGACGTGTCGCCGAGCGTGGCCGACATCAGCAGGAAGCGCGTCTGCGGCAGCGTGAGGAGCGGCGTCTGCCACGCCACGCCGCGGTCGCGGTCGGCGTAGTAGTGGAACTCGTCCATCACCACGTGCTGCACGTCCGCGTCGGGCCCTTCGCGCAGCGCCATGTTGGCCAGCACTTCGGCCGTGCAGCAGAGGATCGGCGCCTCGCGGTTCACCGACGCGTCGCCCGTCGAGAGGCCCACCATCTCGGGCCCGAACTCGCGGCAGAGCGCCATCCACTTCTCGTTGACGAGCGCCTTGATCGGGCAGGTGTAGACGGCGCGTTCGCCGCGCGCGAGCGAGGCGAAGAGCAGCGCCGAGGCCACGAGCGACTTGCCGGAGCCGGTGGGCGTGTTGAGGATGAC
This sequence comes from Acidobacteriota bacterium, assembly GCA_022842985.1. GTDB lineage: Bacteria > Acidobacteriota > Vicinamibacteria > Vicinamibacterales > UBA2999 > CADEFD01. Next base: position 6,931 of record JALHON010000105.1, read on the forward strand.
GTTCTGCCCGTCGAGCAGCGCGAGGATGGCTTCTTCCTGCGCCGGGTAGAGCGCGAGCCCGCGGTCTTCCACGTATTCCAGGAAGCGGTCGAGGAGATCGTCGGACGGAGCGTCGCGGCGGGACGGCAGCAGATCGAAGAGCGTGGACGACACGTGGGCTCCACCTTATCGCATCGGCCCGTGCAACGCGGCACGCCGGCGGCGGTATAGTGCGAACACACGCAGTCGATGCCCCTGCCGCCCGATCCGCGCCTGCTCGATCCTGCCGTCCGCGAGCGCGAGTACACCCCCAGCTCCGTCACCGGCGGCTCGTGGCGTCCGTTCCTGGCCCGCTACGTGGACGAGAGCGCCCGGGCGTGGCAGACGGTGGCCGGCACGCGCGGCCTGCGCTACGGCGAAGCGCCACGCCAGACGCTGGACTTCTTCCCCGCGCCGGCCGGGTCGATCGCACCGGGCCTGCTCGTCTACATCCACGGCGGCTACTGGCAGGAACTCTCCACGGCCGAGTCGGCGTTCCTCGCGCCGGCCTGGCACGCGGCCGGATTCGCGCACGCGGTCGTGGGCTACACGCTGGCGCCGGCCGCCACCGTGCCGGACATCGTCGCGGAATGCCGCGCCGCGCTCACCTGGCTGCACGCACACGCGGCCACGCTCGGCTTCGACCCGGCGCAGGTCGTCATCGCCGGCAGTTCCGCTGGCGGCCACCTGGCGGCGGCGTGCGCGGACCGGGCGCCGTACCCCGTGCGCGGCATCGTGCCGGTGTCAGGCGTGTTCGATGTGGCGCCGCTCATCGGCACGTCGATCAACGACGCGCTCGGGCTCGACGAGGCCACGGCGGCGGCGCTCGACCTCTTCGCGCCGGAACGGCGGTTCGTGCCGGCGGTGGTGGCGTGGGGCGAGGTCGAAACCACCGAGTTCACGCGGCAGAGCCGCGAGTTCGCCGCACGCCTCGCGCGCGACGGCACGCCGTGCGAGACGCTCGCCGTGCCCGGCCGCAATCACTTCGATGTGGTGCTCGAGCTGGGCGATCCTGCCACGGCGCTTTTCGCTGCCGCCCGGCGCCTCTTCGCGCGCTAGCGCGGGCTAGGTGACGGCCGCGCGCACGGCGAAGCGGGCCTCGCGCCACTCGCCCGACTCGAGCACCTGCGCCAGGCGATCCACCGCGTCCCACACGTCCACGTAGCGCGTGTAGAGCGGCGTGAAGCCGAAGCGCAGGATGTCGGGCGCGCGGAAGTCGCCGATGACGCCGCGGGCGATGAGCGCCTGCATCATCGGATAGCCGCCGGTGGGGTGCGCGAGGCTCGCCTGGCTGCCGCGCCGCGCGTGTTCGTCGGGCGTGACCGGCGTCAGGCCGTAGCCGGCGCAGCGGAACGCGACGAGGGCGAGGAAGAGGTCGGTGAGCGCGAGCGACTTCTGCCGCACCGCCGCCATGCCGCCGAACGACTCGGCGGCGAGCATCGTGTTCACGCCACACTCGAGCGCGGCGAGCGACAGCACGGGCGGCGTGCCGCAGATGAACCGCGTGATGCCGGCGCCGGGCTGATAGTCGGTCGTGAAGGCGAACGGCGCCGCGTGGCCCAGCCACCCGGCGAGCGGCTGCCGCCAGCCCTCCGCATCCATGCGCGCGGTGTGGGCGGGATGGACCCAGACGAACGCCGGCGCGCCCGGGCCACCGTTCAGGTACTTGTAGCCGCAGCCCACGGCGAAGTCGGCGGCGCTGCCGGGGGTGCCGTCGCCCGAGAGCGACACCGGCACGGCGCCCGCCGAGTGCGCCAGGTCCCACACCACGAGGGCACCGGCGGCATGGGCCGCCTTCGTCACCGCCGCCATGTCGTGCATGCGCCCGGTGCGGTAGTTGACGTGCGTCAGCATCACGATCGCGGTCGTGTCGTTGATGGCGGTGGGCAGATCGTCCGCATCCACGAGCGCCAGCGAGAAGCCGCGTTCCTTCGCCGCGGTATCCGCGATGTAGAGATCCGTGGGAAAGTTCGTGCGCTCCGACACGATGGTGCGCCGCGTGGCCGGCGCGGCCGCCGCCGCGAGCGACATCGCCGCGGCGAGCACCTTGTAGAGGTTCACCGACGTCGAGTCCGCCACCACGAGCTCGCCGGGGCCGGCGCCGACGAGACGCGCGATCTTGTCGCCGATGCGTTGCGAGAGCGTGATCCAGCCGGCGGTGTTCCAGCTGCGAATGAGGTCGCGGCCCCATTCGTCGTGCAGCACCTGCCACACGCGCTCGCCGGTGGCGCGCGGCAGCGGCCCGAGTGAGTTGCCGTCGAGGTAGATCTCGCCGCGGGCGTCGGCGGCATCCAGGTCGAAGTGGGCGCGCAGCGGCGCCAGCGGATCGGCAGCGTCGCGGGCGGCGCAGATCGCGCGCGTGAGTTCGTCCATGCCCGTCACGATAACACCGCCGCTGATATGCTGGCGCCGCATGCCCCGTCCGCGCGACGCGTCCTCCGCCGCCACCGGCGCCCTCGTGCGCGTGATGGGCACGTTCGGCCTGGCCGCCGCGATCATCAACATCACCGTGGGCGGCGGCATCTTCCGCCTGCCGGCGAACGTCGCCGGCGCGCTGGGTCCGGCGGCGCCCGTCGCGTACCTCGTGTGCGCCGCGGCGATGGCGCTCATCGTGCTCTGTATCGCCGATGCCGGGAGCCGCGTGTCGCTCACCGGCGGCCCGTACGCCTACATCGGCGTCGCACTCGGCCCGTATGCGGCGTTCCTCGCCGGCGTGATGTTGTGGATGCTCGGCCTCTTCGCCACGGCCGCCGTCTCGACGGTGTTCGCGGCGAGCCTCGGGCAGCTCGTGCCGGCGCTCGGCGGGCGGGCGATGGAAACGACGGTGCTCGTCGCCGTCTATGCGTTCTGGGCCCTCGTGAACGTGCGCGGCGTGGCGCTCGGCGCCCGCCTCAATTCGATCGCCACCGTGGCCAAGCTCGTGCCGCTCGTGCTCATCGCCGTGGGCGGCCTGTTCTTCGTGCGCGCCGAACACATGACGGTCACGGCCTGGCCCGCCGCCGGAGACATCGCGCGCACGTCGCTGCTGCTCATCTTCGCGTTCGCCGGCGTGGAAACGGCGCTCGTGCCGAGCGGCGAGGTGCGCGACACGGCCCGTACGGTGCCGCGCGCCATCGCGCTCGCGATGATCGGCATCACGCTGCTCTACATCGCCCTCCAGGTCTCGGCGCAGGGGATTCTCGGCCCGGCCCTGCCCGGCGCGGCCACGCCGCTTGCCGACGCCGCGGGCCTCGCCTTCGGCGGCGGCGGCCGTCTGCTGCTGCTCGCCGGTGCCGTCGTGTCGATGTTCGGGTATCTGGGCGGCATGACGCTCTCGGTGCCGCGCGCTGTCTTCGCGATGGCGGCCGACGGCTTCCTGCCGCGGGCGCTTGCGGCCGTGCACCCCGTGCACCGGACACCGCACGTGGCCATCGCCACGCAGTCACTGGCAGCGCTCGTCCTGGCCGTGACCGGCACCTTCGAGCGCCTCGCGATTCTGGCGAATGTGGCCGCGCTGGCGCTCTATTTCGGCTGCGCGCTCGCGGCATGGCGTCTGCGCGCGGACGGCGTGGCCGGCGCCACCGCGGGCGGGCGCGTGCCGCTCGGCGGCGTGGCGCCCTTCCTCGCCATGCCGGTCATCCTCTGGCTGCTGACCGGGCTCACGCGCGACGAGTGGATCGGGTTTGCCGCGGTTGTCGCCGGCGGCTCGCTCGTGTACATGATGACGCGCACGACACACCACCAGACAGCCTGACGCAGGCCGCACACAGGAGAGCGCAATGAGCGATCGCACGTCGCAGACGCTGACCAGACGGACATTCCTCGGCGCCGCCGCGGCCGCCGCCGGCACACTGGGGACGCGGACCGCCACCCTCGAGGCGCAGCCTTCGGCGCCCGTCGTGACGCGCACGGACGTCATCTACGGCCGCGTGGAGGGCTCGGCGCTGCTGGCCAATCTGGCCTATCCCGACGGCCCCGGCCTCAGGCCGGCGATCATCTCCGTGCACGGCGGGCGGTGGCGCGCCGGCAACCGCACGGATGCGAGCAGCATCAAGGTCACGCAGTGGGCCGAGTTCGGCTTCGTGGCGCTGTCGATCGACTACCGCCTGGTGGGCGGCTCGCCCGCACCCGCGTGTTACACCGACATGCGCTGCGCCATCCGCTGGGTGCACGCCCACGCCGGCGACTACGGCATCGACCCGGAACGGGTGTACCTCATCGGCCAGTCGGCCGGCGGACACATGGTGTCGCTGGCCGCGACGATCGGGGATGGTCCGTACGCGAAGACCGGCGGGTGGGACTCCGCCAGGAGCGACGTCCGCGCCGTGGTCAGCGTGGCGGCGGCCTACGATCTGCCGTCGCTCTCGTGGGGCAACCTGTGGACGCCGGTGGCGGGCAACGTGGATGAGGCGCGCCGGCAGGCCTCGCCGATGAATCACGTGAGCGCCACGACGAAGCCCATCCTCGTCATCCACTCCGATGACGACAAGTCGGTGCCGGTGCAGCAGGCCGTGGACTTCGTCGGCCGTCTCAAGGCGGCGAACGTGCCGCACCGCTTCGTGCACTACACGGACCGCGGCCACATGGGGATCACCGACGACGTGATCCGCGAGGCCCGCGCCTTCATCACCGAGATGGAGCCGAAGAAGTAGTGCGGCGGATCAGCTGACCGGATTCGGCCGGGCGAGCCGCACGAGCTCCGGCGCCGGCAGACGCGGTCCGTGGTAGGCGGGCACGTCGCCAAAGCGGCGATGCGCTTCCCAGTCGTCACGGGCGGCGCGGATTTCCTCGGGCGTGCGGGCCACGAAGTTCCACCACATGAGGATCGTCTCGGGGAACGGCTCGCCGCCCACGAGCAGCACGCGCGCACCGTCGCGGCTGGCGAGCGTCATCTCGGCGCGGGCGGTGCCCAGGTAGTAGAGCTGCCCGGGCAGCAGCGGCTGCCCTTCGAGCACGCAGTCGCCGTGCAGCACGAGCAGCGCGTGTTCGTGCCCCGGGGCGAGCGGCACGGTCACACGCGCGCCGCGGTGCACCTGCACGTCAGCGCCGATGAGTGGCGAGTAGTGCGTGGCGGGCGACACGACACCATCGAGCGCGCCCGAGAATACGTGCACGAGCCCGCCGGCGAGCTCCACGCGCGGCACCTCCGCCACGTGCTGGAACGCCGCGGCATCGTGGCGCACGGATTCCGGCAGCGCCGTCCAGAGCTGCACGCCGTTCAGCCGGCCCGTGTGATCGCGCGGCGTCTGCTCGGCATGCGCGATGGCGGCGCCGGACGTCATCACGTTCACGCCGCCGGGCCGCAGGAGCGCTTCCGAGCCCAGGCTGTCGAGATGGCCGATCTCGCCGTCGAGCAGCCAGCTCACCGTCTGCAGGCCGATGTGCGGATGCGGCGCCACGTCCATCGGCGCGCCGTCGGTGAAGCTGAGCGGCCCGAACCGATCGAGAAAGCACCACGGCCCCACGAGCCGCCGCCCCTTCACGGGCAGCGCCCGCAGCACCGAGAGATGACCGAGAGAGATCTCGCGGCCTGGGTACACCTCGAGCGCCGGCGCACTGGCGCCGAGCGCAAGGCAGGTTTCCGCCGCGACGGTGTCGTCGGCCATCAATCAGACGCGACGGCGAAGCGGGCCGTCGTCACTCTCCCTGGCCGAGCGAGTAGGCCGGCGCGCCGTTCATGGTGTAGAGGTGCTCGGTCTTGATGACCTGCAGGCCGTGCTGGTCGAAGGCCTGCAGCAGCGCCAGCACGTCGGCGAACCGCGCCTCCTTGCCGTTCTGCGGCAGCATCCGGGCGCGCCAGTGATCCGTGCAGTAGGTCTCGGGCAGGCCGTCCGGATAGACCTTCACGCCGCGGTTGGTCAGCATCTTCAGACGCCAGAAGCCCGGCGCGGCGGCTTCCACCGCGGCCCCGAGGCGCTGCGGATCGCGGCCGGCTTCGTTCCAGTCGAGGAACACGTCCACGCCGACGAGCGCCTTGGTCACCGGCGCCGGGTCGGCCACCTGCACCTTGATGCCGCCGGGCCGGTACTGCACCGCCTCGAGCTCCCGCGGCGTCTGGCCGAGACTGCCGATGACCGCGCGGGTGAACTCGTCGGTGCCCACGAGACGCCGGCTGATGCCGTCGCGGTAGATGTCGGCCGTGTGCAGGCCGCTTTCGAGCGCGCACAGCCACGCGTTCTTGATGGTCTCGGCGGCGCGCGCCTCGCCGATGTGCACGAGCATCTGGCAGGCCGCCAGCAGCAGCCCCGACGGATTCGCCACGCCCTTGCCGGCGATGTCGGGCGCCGAGCCGTGCACGGCTTCGAACATCGCGGCGGTGGAGCCGATGTTCGCCGAGCCGGCCAGGCCGACGGAGCCGGCGATCTGCGCGGCCACGTCGGAGAGGATGTCGCCGTAGAGGTTGAGCGTCACGATGACATCGAACATCTCGGGCTGCGCGGCCAAGCGCGCGGCGCCGATGTCGATGATCATGTGGTCCGCCTGGATGTCGGGGTACTCGCGCGACACCTCGTCGAACACCCGATGGAACAGTCCATCGGTCAGCTTCATGATGTTGTCCTTCGTCATGCACGTGACGCGGCGCCGTCCGTAGGCCCGCGCGTACTCGAAGGCGTAGCGCACGATCCGCTCCGACCCGGACCGCGTGATGAGCTTGAGCACCTGCGTGACGTCGGCCGTCTGCTGGTGCTCGATGCCGGCGTAGAGGTCTTCCTCGTTCTCGCGGATGATGACGAGGTTGATGCGCGGATGCGGCGAGGCCACGAAGGGCGCGTAGGCCTTCGACGGCCGCACGTTCGCGAAGAGGTTGAGCGCCTTGCGCAGGGTGACGTTGAGGCTCTTGTAGCCACCGCCCTGCGGTGTCGTGATGGGCGCCTTCAGCATCACGCCGTTGCGGCGGATGATGTCCCAGGCGTCGGCGGCGATGCCGGACGTGTGGCCGGCGCGGTACATCCGTTCGCCGATTTCGATTTCGTCGATGGCGATGGGCGCCCCGGCGGCCTCGAGGATACGCAGGGTGGCGTCCATGATCTCCGGGCCGACCCCGTCGCCGCGGGCCACCGTGATGCGCGTCGGATGCGCCGATGTGGTGTGTGACATCCCTGCAGGATACGGCCGTGCCGGCAGTTCTGTCAAAGCGCTTGTAGTTAATATAACGTTCACTCTGACAGAACGATGAGCCACCTCAACTACGGCCACCTCCAGTACTTCTGGGCCGTGGCGCGCGAAGGGCACCTCACGCGCGCCGCCGAGAGCCTGCACGTGTCGCAGTCGGCCGTCTCGGCGCAGATCCGGCGGCTCGAAGACTCGCTGGGCTGCCGGCTGTTCGAGCGCGTGGGCCGCCGGATGGTGCTGACCGACGCCGGCCAGCGCGCGCTCGACCATGCCGACGCCATCTTCGGCATCGGCCAGCGGCTGCAGCGCGCCGTGCAGGGCGCCGGCGCCGCCCGGCAGGTGCTGCGGGTGGGGGCGCTCTCGACGCTGTCGCGCAACTTCCAGCTGGCGTTCCTCTCGCCGGTGCTCGGGCGCGCCGACGTCACGGTGGCCATCCGCACGGGCCCGCTGCCGGCGCTGTCACGGATGCTCGGACGGCACCAGATCGACGTGCTGCTCGCAAACAGTCTGCCGGCGCGCGACGACGCCACGCCGTGGATCGCCGAGCGCGTGGCCTCGCAACCGGTGAATCTCGTGGGACATCCGGCGCGGCTCCGCCAGGCCCGCGACTGGCAGCGGCTCATCGCCGAGGAGCCGCTCGTGGCCCCCACGGCCGATAGCGTCCTGCGCGCCGACTTCGACCTGCTCACGACGCGGCTGGGCATCACGCCGACATTCGCCGCCGAGGTCGACGACATGGCGATGCTGCGCCTGCTCGCCCGCGCCGATGTGGGTCTGGGCATCGTGCCGTCGATCGTCGTGCGCGACGAAGTGGCCAGCGGCATCCTGGTGGAAGCGGCGCAACTGCCGGACCTCCACGAAGACTTCTACGCCATCTCGCTGCCGCGGGAGTTCCCGCATCCGCTGGTGGCCTCGCTCACGGCGGATGCGAAATCGCGTCTGTCGCGCGGCACCGACGCCAGACGCGCGGGGAAAGGCGCCTCCGGAGGCCGCACGCCGCGAGGCACGCGACGATGAACGCCCGGCGTGAGCGCCGGCGCCGCCGCGTCAGGAGCC
>JALHON010000106.1 GCA_022842985.1 Acidobacteriota bacterium
CGTGCGCCGTGGCGGCAGTCGCCGGCTGCGGCCGCGAGACGGCACCCGCGGCGCCGGCCCCGGCCGCAACACCGCGGCACCTCGTGATCGTCACGCTCGACACCCTGCGGGCCGATCGCCTCGGGGCCTACGGCAGCACCACCGTGCCCACGCCCCACTTCGATCAGCTGGCCCGCGAAGGCGTGCGCGCACTCGACGCCACGACCCATGTGCCGATCACGCGGCCCTCGCACACGACGCTCTTCACGGGACGTTACCCGGCCGAACACGGCGTGCGCGACAACATCTCGCTGCCGCTCGCCGGTGATGTGCCGACACTTGCCGCGTCGCTGAAGACGGCGGGCTTCACCACCGCCGCGTTCGTCTCGAGCTTCGTGCTGGCCTCGTCATCGGGCCTCGATCGCGGCTTCGACCACTACGACGACGCGGTGGACGCGGCCGGCGCGGAGGGGACGTCCTCGATCGCCCAGGCGCAGCGCCGCGGCGACGTCACACTGAGCCGGCTCGAACAGTGGCTCGATGCGCGCTCCCCCGCCGCGCAGGCGTTGCGCACGGCACTCTGGGTGCATCTCTACGATCCGCACGATCCCTACGATCCGCCGGAGCCGTTCGCCTCCCAGTACGCGGACCGGCCCTATGACGGTGAGGTGGCCTGGACCGACACGCTGCTCGGCCGGCTGCGCAGCAGCCTGGAACGCCGCGGACTCTGGAGCGACGCCCTCGTGCTCATCACCGCCGACCACGGCGAAGCGCTCGGCGAGCATGGGGAGACCGGCCACGGCTTCTTCGCCTACGAAACGACGCTGCGGGTGCCACTCGTGGTGCGCGGTCCCGGCGTGCGCGCCGGCCAGACCCTCGCGCCCACCTTCCGCCTCGTCGACGTCACGCCCACGCTGCTCGAACTCCTGGGACTGCCGGCCCTGAATGGTGTGACCGGCCGCAGCCTGGCGGCGGCCCTCACGCAGGGCGCGGTGCCGGAACCGGCCACGACCTACGCCGAGTCGCTCACGCCACTCGTCCACTACCAGTGGAGCGACCTGCGTGTCCTGCGCGATGGCTCGTGGAAGTACATCCTGGCGCCGCGGCCCGAACTCTACGACCTCGGCGCCGACCCCGGCGAAACCCGGGATCTCTCCGCCAGCAACACCGCCACGGCCCGGCGCCTCAGGGCGTCGCTCGAAGGACTGCTCAAGGCCGAGCGCGCCCGCGCCCTCGACCCGGCGAGCCGTCCGGCGGTATCGGCCGAGACGTTGCAGAAGCTCGGCGCGCTCGGGTATGTCAGCCCAGGCGCCCCGAAGGACTCGGTGGCGCAGGGCGCCGATCCGAAGGACAAGATCGCGGAGTTCAGCCTGCTGAGCGGCCTGATGCGCGAAGGCCTGACGCTGCTGCAGGAGAAGCGGTTTGCCGAGAGCGCGGCGCGCTTCCAGCGCCTGCGCCAGGAAGGCGCCGACTCGTTCCAGCTCCACTTCTATCTCGGCGAGGCCCTTGCCGGGCTCGGCCGGCACCGCGAGGCCGAAGCCAGCTTCAGCCGCAGCCTCGCCATCATGCCGGCCTTCACCGCCGCGCACGTGAGCCTGGCCAACGCGCGCATCGCACGCAAGGATCTGCCCGGCGCGATCGCGGCGCTCCAGCAGGGACAGAAGGACGCCCCCAACGAGCCGCTGCTCTACGACCGCGAAGGGCAGGTGTGGCAGACGCTCGGCGACCGCGCGCGCGCCATGGCGGCCTTCGAACGTGTCGCGGCGCTGGCGCCCACCGACGCCCTCGTCCGCTGGCGCATGGGAGAGCTGCTGCTCTCGAACGGCCAGCCCGACGCCGCGCTCGCCCGCTTCCGCGAGGCGACCACGCTCGATCCGGGCGTGGCCGACTTCTGGAACTCGCTCGGCATGGTGCTTGGCGGCGCTGGCCAGAACGGCGAGGCCGCGCAGGCCTTTCGAGAGGCGATACAGCGGGATGCGACCAATGCCCGCTACGCCTACAACCTCGGGCTCGTGCTGCAGCGCAGCGGGCAGCCGGAGGCGGCCGAGTGGTTCCGCCGCACGCTCACGCTGGATCCGTCCTTCCGGCCGGCCCGCGACAGGCTCGCCGAGCTCGCGCGATGACGCGGGCGCTCGCGCTCGTCGTCGTGGTGGCGGCGACGGTCGTCACGTTCCAGACGGTGGCGGGGTACGGGTTCCTCAACTGGGACGATCCCGACGCGCTCGTGCACAATCAGGCGCTGGCGGCGTCATGGCCCGAGGTGGTGCGCTGGGCGTTCACGACCACGCACATGGACCACTACCAGCCGCTCTCGTGGCTGGCCTACCGGGCCACCGGTGTGCCGCTGGCCGCCGCGCGCGTGCACACGCTCGCGCTCGTCCTGCACGCGCTGAACGCCGGATTCCTGCTGTGGCTGACCGCCCGGGTCGTGCGCGCGGAGCGCGACCGCGATCGCTGGTGGCTCGCCGCGGCGACGGCCCTGCTCTTCGCCGTCCATCCCCTGCGGGTCGAACCGGTGGCCTGGGCCAGCGCGCTGCCGTACCTGCTGTCGTACGGGCCGCTGCTCCTGGCGACGGGCTGCTGGCTGCGGTGGGTCCGCGAGGGCGACGAACGCCAGCGCTGGCTCGCCGTGGGGTTGTTCGCCGTGTCGCAGCTCGCGCGGGTGACCGCACCGCTCTTCCCGCTCGTGCTGGGCGTCGTGGCGCTCGCCGTGCGTCAGGCGCCGCCACGCCGGCCGGCCGCGGCCTGGCGGGCCACGTGGCCGTTCGTCGTCATCGCGCTGCCGCTCGCCGCCGTGGAAGCCTCGGCGCGCCATGCCGAGACGCTGGCCGACATCGGACTTGCGCCACGACTCGCCTGGACGCTCACCCACCCGGCGCTGTACGTCTGGCGCACGCTCGCCCCGGGCGCCGCGTCTCCGCTCGACGTGCTGCCGCGCGTCGCCGAGGCCAACTGGGGCGTCGCGCTCGTCGCCGCGATTGCCACGGCGGTCGTCGTCACCGCCACGGGCACCCTCTGGTCGCGGCGTGTGTCGGTGGCCATGTGGGGCAGCTATCTCGCCTTGCTCGCACCGGTCGTCGGCCTGCTGCCGTCGGGCCTGCAGGTCACCGCCGACCGCTACACGTACGGGCCGGCGATGGTGCTGTCGGTGGGCCTGGCAGCCGCACTCGCCCCCGCCGGAGCGCTGGCGCGCCGCTGGGCGTTCGTGGCCGCCGGCGGCGCCGCGGTGTTCCTGGCGCAGGCCAGCCTGTCGCGCGCCGAGATCTGGCGTGACTCCGTGACGCTGTGGTCGACAGCCGTCAGGCTCGATGCGAACAACGACGTCGCCCTCTACAATCTGGCGCTCGCGCAGGTGGAGGCCGGACAGCCGGACGCGGCCATGTCGGAACTGCAGCGCCTGCTCGCGCTCGTACCGGATCACGCGCCCGGCCGCGCGCAACTGAACGCGCTCGTCGCCAGCCGCGAAGAGGCGGCGGGCAACGCCGCGGCCGAGGGCCGCCGCTTCTTTGCGGCCGTTGCGGCGTACACACGCGCGCTGGAGGCCGAACCGGGCCGCGTGGCGGTGCGCCGCAAACGCGGGATGGCGCTCATGGAGGTCGGGCGGCTGGGCGAGGCCGCCGCCGACCTCTCCGCCGCCCGCGCGGCCGGTGATCGTGACTCCGCCGTGGCGAGCGCGCTGGCCTACGCCTGGAGCAGCCTGGGCCAGCATGCCGAAGCCCTGGATCTGCTGCGCGAGAGCCTGCGCCTCACCCCCGGCGATCTCGCGCTCGCGGGCAATCTGGCGCGCCTCCTCGTCACGGCGGAACCGGCCACGCTGCGCGATGCTGACGAGGCGCTCAGCCTGGCCGTGCAGCTGAACGACCGCACCGGCGGCCGCGACGTGCGTGTGCTCGACACGCTGGCGCTGGCCCTCGCCGCCACCGGGCGTCCCCGTGATGCGGCCGAGGCGCTCGGCGTTGCCGCCGCGCTCGCCCGCGACGGCGGTGATGCGGCGTTGGCCGCGGCCTTCGAACAACGTCGAGCCGCCCTGGCACGCTGAGCGCCGGCGCAGCGCGACGCCTGGCAGCGGACTCCACTCGAAGCGCGCTCGTACGCACGATGGGGCGGCTCATACGAGCCGCCCCATCGCACTGGTACCGTATTGGCCGGGACCCGAGCCCCGGATCCCGAGTCCCGGCGTTAGAACCGGAACTTCGCGCCGATCATCAGACGGCGCGGCAGCACGAACGCCGACCCGACGCCGAAGTTGGTGCTGACGAACCGGCGGTCGAGCACGTTCTGCGTGCCGTCGTTGTTCAGCACGTTCAGCAGGTCGCCGAACACCGCGCCCTCGATCTTGCCACCCGAGAAGCTCAGCGCCTTTTCGAGCCGCAAGTCGAGCTGGTTCAGCGGTTCCACGCGACGGTCGCCGCTCAGCGGCTCGTAGAGCACGCGCGTGGCGCCGGGCACGAGGCCGTTGAAGCGGACCTCACGGCCCCAGGGGCGGCCCGACTGGAAGCCGTAGTTGGCCGCAATCGTCGTGCCCCAGCCGATTTCGTAGACGCCGCTCGCCTTGAACACCACGGGACGGTCGCCGATGAGCAGCCCGTCGGCGTTGACGTAGTCGTTCGGGTTCTGGCCGAACACCCCGGCCGTGCTGTTGGCGTTGGTCACCGGTGAACTGCGGGCATTGGTTGACCCGAGCGTGCCTTCACTCTTCGAGAGCGTGATGCCGGCGGTGGCCTGCCACCGGTTCGACATCCGCTTGTTCACCTGGAAGTGCACGCCCCGGTAGGTGCTGGAGAGATCGCCAGGGTTGGTGAGCTGGAAGACGCGGCTGGCGGCGCCGCTCGTGAGCTGCAGCAGGTCGAAGGTCTTACCTTCGGCGGTGCGCTGCACGCGCGCGTAGGTGCCGCCGATATCGCGCCACCCCGACTGGTTCTCGCTGCGCTTGTAGACGCCGCTGACGGCCACGCCGATGCGGCTCGTCAGCTGATGTTCGAAGCTGGCGATGAACTGGTCGGTGTAGGGGTTCTCGAAGTTCGGATCGATCCGGAGATTCGAGTTGTCGGTCACCAGGCTCAGGCCGAGCGGCGCGCCCGTGGGTGAGTACAACCCGCTGAACTCGAAGCGGGGCGCGATGGAGGGCGTCGCGGCATCGAACTCACCGGTGACCACACCACGGTAGTAGCGGCCCACGCTGCCCTTCAGCAGGGTGGTGCCGTCCTCGTTCAGCTTGATCGTGGCACCCAGGCGAGGCGAGAAGACGTTCCAGTCGAACAGCTTGTCGACGCGGTTGCTGCGGCCGATGACGTTCTCGCTCTGGTCGAGCAGCGGGAAGTCGTTGAAGTAGCCGCGGTTGGCGTCGTAGCGGACCCCGACGTTCAGCGTCAGCCGGCCGACACGCACCGTGTCGTCGGCATAGATGCCGACACCGCGCATGCGGCCGCCCTGCCAGTAGGGGTTCTGCGTGTAGCCGTAGTCGGGCACGCCGCCGTAGGTGTAGATGTAGTCGTTCGGTCCGAACAGGTTCTCGCCGCCGCCGCTGTTGTACTGCACGCCGACCTTGAAGTCGTGCTGGGCGCCCAGGAAGTTGTCGGCGTACTTCGTCACCTTGCCGGCAAACGCGGTCTTGAACGACTTGCCCTCGTACCAGTAGGAAATGCCACCGGTGATGTTGCCGGTGTCGAGGTCCTGGAAGCGACGCGCGACCTTGGGACCGCCATTGAGCGGCAGCGTGTCGGCCGTGCCATAGAAGCCGGAGTAGCGGGCTTCGAACACGGTGGTCGGGTTGATGACGGCGGTGTAGAGCACGCCGGGCGACGGATTGTGCCCGCTGTTGAGCGACAGGGTGCTCGGCGCCGTGCGCAGGCTCGCACGCTCAGGGATTTCGTAGAAGTCGTCGTGCATCTGCACCTGCAGACGGTGGTTCTGGTTGATGCTGTAGTTCAGCTTCCAGAAGTAACGCTTGGCCTGCGACTTGGCCGGAAACTCCTTGGGAGTCGCCGGCTGGGATTCCCAGTCCGCCTGGTACTGGAACGATCCGAAGAACCACAGCTTGTCCTGCATGATCGGACCACCGAGCTGCGTCGTGGAGTCACGGAAGCGGGCGCGGTTGTACGGCGAACCGTTGTCCTGCGCCTCGGTGGTGTTGCGTCCGGTCAGGCTCTGGTTCTGGTAATAGAAGTTGGTGTCGCCGTGGAACTGGTTGCTGCCCTGACGCGTGACGATGTTGAAGACCGCGCCGGCCACGTTGCCGTATTCGGCGTTGGCGCCGAGCGACAGCACCTGCACTTCTTCGATGGCATCGGTGTTGGGCCAGGGCCACGCGGCGCCCGTAAGGGGCGCGGTGAAGTCCGTGCCGTCGAGCAGGTACAGGTTCTCGTTGGCGGCCGAGCCGAAGGCCTGCGACCGCGAGCTGGTCTGCGTGGACTGCGACACACCGGGCGAGGCGTTGATGAGGTCGAAGAACGTGAAGCGGCGGACCGGGATGTTCTCGACCCACTCACGCGTGTAGTTGGTGGCCACCTGCGTGGAGGCCGAATCCACGACCGGCGCTTCCGCCGTGACGGTGATCGTCTCCTGCTGCGTGCTGACGCTGAGCTGCACCGGCACTTCCTGCGTGCCCCCCAGGGCCACGGGCACGCCGGTCTGGGTCTTGGTCGAGAACCCGGGCAGTTCCGCGGTGACCTCGTAGACGCCGGGCGCCAAGTTGGGGAACCGGTACACGCCCGATTCGTTCGTGACGGCCGTCGGCGTGCCCTGCACGGCCGGGCCGCGCAGCGTCACCGTGACACCAGGCAACACGGCACCGGATTCATCCGTGACCGTGCCACGCAAGGTGCCCGTGGTCACCTGCGTCCACCCTGACAGCGGCGCGGCCAGCAGGGCCGCAATCGCAAACATCCATACCAGACGAGATCGCATGTAGACCTCCCACACACCCCGGCGGAATCGGCAGACTCCCAGCCGGAACATGAGACGCGGCCGAATTGTCTGCTTCTGTCATGGGGGTGTCAAGACCGAACAACAGTTCGACTACATGCGCGTGACGCACGAATCGCCGCACAGTTCGTCGATCCAAGCCTCCGGATCGGCCCTCCGACTCTCCGTGGGGACGACCGGTGGGACGGCCTCGGCCGCCCCCCTCGGGGGCCGCGCCGGCGGCGGACGCTTGGGGCTACAATCCCGCGCATGAGCACCCGACGCGACCGCGACCTCGGCATGGATCGCCCCATCACCCGCCGCGACTTCATCAACGGCGTGGCCGTCGGCCTCGGCGCCGGCAGCGTGCTGGCCGGCTGCGGCCCTGGCGAGCCGCCCGTCCCGCCGGACTCGGGACTGGAGAAGGCGGCCGGCTACTACCCGCCGTCGCTCACCGGGCTGCGCGGCGACCACGAAGGCTCGTTCGAGCAGGCCCACCGGATGCGCGAGGGGGGCTTCCCGCTCGAGGGCGCCATCGACCGCCGCGAGACCTACGACCTCGTCGTCGTGGGCGGCGGCATCAGCGGGCTCGCGGCCGCGCACTACTACAAGCAGAAGGCGGGCGCCGGCGCGAAGATCCTCGTGCTCGACAACCACGACGACTTCGGCGGCCACGCCAAGCGCAACGAGTTCACGCACAACGGCCGGACCTGGATCGGCTACGGCGGCACGCAGTCGATCGACAGCCCGGCGCCCTATTCCGCCACGGCGAAGGCGCTCATCACGGATCTGGGCATCGATGTCTCCCGCTACCAGCAGGTGCTCGACAGCGGTCTCTACAAGTCACTCGGACTGAGCGGCGGCACCTTCTTCGACAAGGAGACGTTCGGCGCCGACAGGCTCGTCGTCGGCACGTCGCGCAACGCCTCGAAGGAGTTCCTGGCGCAGTCGCCGCTGCCGGCGGCGATCCAGCAGCAGATCCTGCGCCTGAATACCGAGAAGCGGGACCTCTATCCCGGCCTCTCGTCCGCCGAGAAGAAGGCGAAGCTGGCGCGCATGAGCTACACCGACTTCGTGACGAAGGAGTGGAAGCTCGATCCGCAGGTGCTCGGCATCTACCAGACCCGCACCTACGGCCTCTTCGGCTTCGGCGTGGACGCGGTGCCGGCGCAGGATGCATGGGCGCTCGGCCTGCCGGGCTTCCAGGGCCTGAACCTCGAGCCGGGGAACGGCCCCGGGCAGAACCACGACTCCAGGCAGTACCCGGAGGCCGACGAGTACTACTTCCACTTCCCCGACGGCAACGCCTCGATCGCCCGGCTGCTCGTGCGGCGGCTGATTCCCGCCGCCGTGCCCGGCACGACCGCCGACGACATCGTGACGGCGAAAATCGACTACGCGAAGCTCGATGACGCCGCCTCACCGGCGCGCATTCGCCTCAACAGCACCGTAGTGCGCGTGGCGCACGACGGCCCGGCCGCCTCGGCGGGCGGTGTCACGGTGCACTACGTGCGTGACGGCAAGGTGCACCTGGTGCGCGCGAAGGCCGCGGTGCTCGCCTGCTGGCACCACGTCATCCCGCACATCTGCCCCGAGCTGCCGGAGACGCAGATCACGGCGCTGCGCTACGCGAAGAAAGTGCCGCTCGTCTACACGAACATCTTCGTGAAGCAGTGGACGGCGTTCGAGAAACTCAAGGTGAACAACATCTCGTCGCCCGGCATGTGGCATGCGTCGACGAACCTCGACTTCCCCGTGAGTGTCGGCAGTTACACGCACACCAAGTCGCCCGCCGACCCGATCGTCCTCCACATGACCAAGGCCGCCTGCAAGCCCGGGCTGCCCGGTCCGGCGCAGCACGTGGCCGGACGCGCCGAGCTGCTGCGCACGTCGTTCGAGACGATCGAACGCGGCATCCGCGATCAGCTCGGGCGCATGCTCGGCGGCGGCGGCTTCGATCCGGCCGGCGACATCCTCGGCATCACGGTGAACCGCTGGCCGCACGGCTACTCGTACCAGTACAGCTCGCTGGCCGATCCGTTCTGGCTCGAGGGCGGGGAGGAACCGTGCGCGGTCGCCCGCAAGACCTACGGACGCATTGCCATCGCCAACTCGGACGCGGCCGCGTATGCCTACACGGATGCCGCGATCGATCAGGGCTATCGCGCCGTGGAAGAGCTGACGGCGCGCACGTAGCGCCGTGGTCGTGCGGCGAAAGGCCGGCGGCAGGTCGTAAGCGCGAATCGCCGCGGCGCGGAGCCCGCTCAGCCGAGGATGTCGCGCGTCGTGACGACGCAGTCGGGCAGCAGCGTCGGGGCGAACGGCTGATCGGGTGCCACCGCCGCGACATGCCGGTAGCGGCCATCGACGGGATCGGTGTGGCGAATGACCACGCCGTGCACCAGATCCACGATCCAGTATTCAGCCACGTGGCGACGCGCGTACAGATCGGCCTTGATGCCGCGGTCGTAGGCCAAAGACGACTGTGCGATCTCGACCGCGAGCAGGATGTCTGACGGGCCCGGCAGAGCGGACGCGTAGAAGTCGTGACGTGGCTTGAGCAGCACGAGGTCCGGCTGAGGTTCGGAGTAGGCATCGAGTCTGACGGCGCCGCCTGCCTGCACGGTCGCCGCGTCGCCAACGCGCTGATTGAACAGCCGGTTGAGACGGTTGAGGGCGCCGTTGTGCGGCGCACCAATCGGACTCATCGCCAGCACCTCGCCGTCGATGAGTTCCACGCGGTCGCCCTCGCGCAGGATACCCGCGCGCCCCATCGCCTGGTACTCGTCCGCAGTGAATCGTCGTCGGGTGACTTCCACGGCCATCGGCATGTCTCACCTGCCATTCTACCGAACGGCATTGCGTGTGGCGTGCCACCGGCCCATGCCCGGACATCAGGCGGCCACGAGCGCGACTTCGAGCTGGCCGCGCAGAAGCCGCCACGTCGACAACCGCGGCAGATCGCAGGATCTGCGGCCCTCGTCGGCCCTGTCCGGACACGCGTCTACCGGAAGTCGTGCGACTCGACGGCCATCGACGCCAGCAGCCCGTCGAGCCGCTGCAGCCGCTCGGCCTTGATCGCGGTGACGCCGTCCTGGATCTGCAGCCAGCCTTCCACGAGCAGGAAGGGTGATTCGACCACGATCGCCTTGTCGCGCGCGTAGACATCCGGCCGGATGATCACGTTCGAGATACCGGTCTCGTCTTCGAGCGTGAGGAACACGAAGCCCTTCGCCGTGCCCGGCCGCTGCCGGGTGATGACCATACCGGCCGTGCGCACGCGCCGCCCGCTCTTCACGCGCGGCAGATCGATGGCGCGCAGCACCCCCTTCATCGAGAGCTCGTGCCGCCGGAACCGCATGGGATGCGGCCCCACGGTGAGCCCGGTGCCGGCGTAGTCGGCCACCAGGCGCTCGCCCGCGCTCATCTCGGGAAGCGGGCTCCCGAACCGGGGGCTGGGGGTTGAGGGCTGGGAGCTGGGGCGTGTCGAAGTCACGCTGCCCAAAGACGAGACTTCTGACGGCGAGACATCGTCACGCTGCCCTTGACGTGCCCCAGTCCCCAGCCCCCAGCCCCCAGCCCCTGTTTGGTCCTGCCTCTGCTCGTCGTCCATCTCTTCACCAGCGAAGAGCTCCCCGGCAGGACGCACGGCGCGTTCCACCTGCCACAACGCGCTGCGGCGGTCGTAGCCGAGCGAATTGAGCGCGCCGACTTCCGCGAGCACGGTCACTTCGTCGCGCCGGAGGCCGGTGGATTTGATGAGGTCGTCGAGCGACCGGAAGCGCCGGCCGGTGCCCCCTTCGCGCCACTGGTGCGAGCAGACGTTGCAGAACAGCCGGGGCCCGGGGCTCGGGGCTCGGGACTCGGGACGTGCCCCATACGATGAGGCGCCTTCGGCGACGCGCAGTGACGACACGCTGCGCCCCTCGGTCGTTTCGAGCATGGAGGGATCGTCACATCCGCATTTGGGACACCGGAAGAGTGGGACGTCCCTGGCCGCACTGGGCCGCACGCCGCCCAGGTCCTCACGCGGTCTTCCCCCGGGCCCCGAGCCCCGGGCCCCGAGTCCCGCCTTCGCAATCATCTGGCCCACGTCGGCGCGCAGACCGGCCACGAATCGCAGGCCCAGACGGATCGAGCCGTCCACGTCCACCCGGCAGTCCCAGTCGGACTCCTGCACGTCGATGGGCGCAAAGCGCACACCGCGGCGCTGCGCGTCCTTCACGAGCGTGGCCGGGTGATAGAAGCCCATCGGCTGGTTATTCAGGAGCGCCGTGTAGAACGCCGAGGGATAGTGCGCCTTGAGATACGCGCTCGCGTAGGCGATGAGCGCGAAGCTGGCGGCGTGGGATTCGGGAAAGCCGTAGAGCGCGAACGACCCGATCGAGAGCACGATGCGATCGGCCACCGCGCCCGAGATACCGCGTTCGGCCATGCCGGCGCGCAGCTGTACCTCGATCGCCTTCATGCGTTTCTCGGAGCGTTTGAACCCCATTGCGCGCCGGAGTTCTTCGGCCTGCCCGCCGGTGAAGCCGGCCACCACCATCGCCATGCGCAGGAGCTGCTCCTGGAAGAGCGGCACGCCGAGCGTGCGCTTGAGCACCGGCTCGAGCAGCGGATGGTCGTAGGTCACGGCTTCGCGGCCGGCGCGGCGGTCGAGGTACGGATGCACCATCTGCCCGACGATCGGCCCCGGGCGGATGATCGCCACCTGCACCACGAGATCGTAGAAACACGCCGGCTTGAGCCGTGGCAGCGTGGCCATCTGCGCGCGCGACTCCACCTGGAACAGCCCGACGGTGTCGGCCGTCTGCAGCATCTTCCAGACGGTGGCGTCGTCCTGCGGCAGATGCGCCAGGTCTACCAGTGGCCTTGCAGGGCGGGGCTCGGGGCCCGGGGCTCGGGGCTCTGAACCCGCTGTGTTGATGATGGTGAGCGCGTCTTGGAGCGCCGACATCATGCCCAGGCCGAGCAGATCGACCTTGATGAGGCCCATGTCGGCGCAGTCTTCCTTGTCCCACTGCACGACGACGCGGCCCGGCATGCTGGCGTTTTCGAGCGGCACGACCGACGAGAGCGCCCCCTGGCTGATGACCATGCCGCCGGAGTGCTGCCCGAGGTGCCGCGGCAGGTCCTGCATCTGCTGCCAGAGCTTCGCGAAATGGATGACCTCCGGACGCTGGGCATCCACGCCCACCGTCTGCATGTTCTTCGCGAGCGAGTCGTCGGCGTCCTGGAACTCGAAGTTGTGCATCACCTTCGCGAGCCGGTCGATCTGCGCCGGATCGAGGTTGAGCGCTTTCCCTACTTCGCGCGCCGCGCTCTTGCCGCGGTAGGTGATGACATTGGCCGTCATGGCCGCGCCGTGCTGCCCGTATTTTTCGTAGACATGCTGGATGACGCGCTCGCGGCGATCGCCGCTCGGCAGATCCAGATCGATGTCGGGCCACTCGCCGCGTTCCTCCGAGAGGAAGCGTTCGAAGAGCAGCTCCATGCCCACCGGATCGACGGCCGTGATGCCGAGGCTGTAACAGACGGCGCTGTTGGCGGCCGAGCCGCGCCCCTGCACGAGGATGTCGTGCTGGCGGCAGAAGTTCACGATGTCCCAGACGATGAGGAAGTAGCCGGCCAGATCGAGCTTCTCGATGAGATGCAGCTCGCGCTCGATCTGCGCGCGGGCCGCGTCGTGGTACGGACGATACCGATCGCGGGCGCCGATGTCGGCGATCTTGCGGAGGAACGACGCCTCGGTCTCGCCCGACGGCACCGGATACCGCGGGAAGCGGTAGCCGAGATCCTGCATCGTGAACTCGAGCCGGTCGGCCAGTTCGCGCGTGGCGGTGACGGCGTGCGGCAGATCCTCGAAGAGCCGCGCCATCTGCTGCGGCGACTTCAGATACCGCTCGGCATTGGCGACCAGCCGGCGGCCGGCCTGCGCAAGCGTGGTGTGCTCGCGGATGCAGGTGAGCACGTCGTGCAGCGGCCGCGACTCGGGCCCGGCGAAACGCACGCCGTTGGTCGCGAGCACCGGCACGCGGAAGGCCTCGGCCAGCGAGACGAGCATCTCGTTGTCCCAGGTTTCATCGCGCTGCAGGTGCCGCTGCAGTTCCACGTAGACATTGGCACGGCCGAAGATGCCCACCAGCCGATCGAGCAGCCCGCCGACGCCGTGCCGTTCCGAATGCAGCAGGGAACGGCCGGCAAGCGCCACCAGCCCGTGCACGTGCCCGTCCAGTTCCTCGAGCGCGAGCGCACCTTCCCCTTTCGGCGACCGCAGCTTCATCGTCGTGATGAGGCGGCAGAGATTGCGGTAGCCCTCGGGAGAGGAGACGAGGACGGGCAGGACATAGGCGGGGCTCGGGGCCCGGGGCTCGGGGCCCGGGAAGGCGTCGACGCTCGTCGCGTCGACCTGACCTCTTCGGCGACTCCGGGACAACGACTGGTCAGCGCGATCAGCGCTGACTCGATCCCGTCCCCCGTGCCACGGGCCCCGGGACCCGACCAGTGTCAGCTCCGCGCCGATGATCGGGCGCAGGCCGGCGGCTCGTGCGGCCTTGTGGAACCGTGGCGCGCCGTAGACGCCGTCGCGGTCGAGGAGCGCCACGGCGGAATAGCCGAGCAGGGCCGCGCGGTCGATGAGCGGCTCGGGCAGCGAGGCCGCGCGCAGGAAGCTGAAAGCGGAGGACGTGTGGAGTTCGACGTACACAGAGTAGGGACCAGGGAACGGGGAACAGGGAGCAGATCTGCCCTATCGTCACGATGCCGACGGCGCCTCGAGTGCATGAACGAGCGCAAGCAGGAGTCTGCCCGCATGACCTGCCAGCGCTAGTGCTGCCTCGGCGCCATTTGTTGACACGAAACCCAGATCCACGGACAGGAGAATCTGGGTTTCCAGCTCCGCAAGTGAGCCAAGAGAGATATTGACGTGGTGAATATAGGCCTGACGTGTGCGGCGAGCATTACCCTCCGCCAGGTTGCTTGTGACAGAAACAGACGCGCGACGAATTTGCTGTACGAGACCGAACTGCTCGCCTTTCGGGAAACTCTCCGTGAGCCGGTAGCATTCCTTCGCCAGCCGCATCGACATCTTCCACGCGTCAAGATCTCGATAAGTGCGAACGGAAGCCATCCCTGTTCCCTGTTCCCTGTTCCCTGTTCCCTGCCTAGTCGAACGTGCCTTCGACGAACCACTGCCCGACGTCGCGTTCGAGGAAGACGCGACAGGCCACGCCGTCGGCCAGCAGGACATCCCACTCGTCGCGGTCCCAGGCCGCCTGACGCGAGGCCGCGGCCGGCGCCTCGCCGGCCGGCTGATCCCACCAGTGACCGGAGGTGCGCCACGGGCCGGCGCTGTTGAGGATCTCGCCGCCGCTGATACCACGTCGATCGGGCATGAGCCGCACGGGACGGCCGTCTTTCACCGTGACCCGTGCCGGCACCGGCAGGCGAAAGCGGCGGAAGGCCACGGAACAGGGGCTCGGGACTCGGGGCCCGGGCCCCGGGATATTGGTGTCGACGCTGGCCGCGTCGACCTCAGGTGTCTTGTCACGCACGAACTCGTCAGCGCGACGAGCGCTGACATCGTCCCCGGGCCCCGAGCCCCGAGTCCCGAGCCCCGGCTCGAATGCGCGCATCGCAAACGCGCCGGGACGCCAGGAGTCGACGAGCGCAGGAGCGCCCACGTGTGATTCCCCCATGAGCGCGCTGAGCCGCGCCAGCAGCGTCGAGACCTGTTCGGGCGACGGCTGGGCGCGTTCGATGAGCGACCACTGCACGATGCGGCCGGGTGTCGGTTCCACGCGCACGACCACTCGATCGATGGCGGCGCTGGGCGGATGGGATTCGAGGTCGAGCAGGATGAGCGTGCGCAGCGTCTTCGGATCGCGCATCGGTGCCGGCAGCTGCAGGGTGCGGGTGTGGAGGTCGCGCGTCGTGAGATGCAGTTCGGTCGTGAGCACCGCGGCGCCGCGATCGGCCCGCTCGAGGCGCACGGCCAGTGGTTCGAGCACGCGGCCGAGCACGAACGACAGCGGCTCGAGACCTTCGACCGGCCATTCGAGTTCGAGCGACGCGTCGAACGGCTCGTCGTCGACGAGCGGCACGAGCGGCGCCAGATCGTCGCCGCGAGCGGCGTG
>JALHON010000107.1 GCA_022842985.1 Acidobacteriota bacterium
GGCCGGCGGCGGCCGGGTCGGCCACGGCGGCGCGGCCGAGGATGCGGGCGGCGGCGCGCCAGGCGACGAGCAGCGTCAGCATCGAATCGCGGCCGCCCGAGAGCGCCAGCCCCAGCGAGCGGAAGGCGCCGGTCTTCGTGTAGTAGCTCTCGACGCCCATGGCCAGCGCCTCGAAGAGGTCGTCGAGGGCGTCGTCGCGGGCGTCACTCGGCGGCGGCGAGGGGGGCGGCAGGAAGAAGCTGCCGCCGGGCGGCGGCGGATAGCTGAGCCCGCGCGTGTCGGCGGTGGCGCCGTCGCTGCGGATGATCGTGACGGGCGTCTCACGGCGTACGTGGTGTTCGCAGTCGGCGCGCCAGGTCGTGTGTTCGAGGCGGAGCCGGCGCGTGCGGTCGAGATCCACCACGGCCGACGACACCCGTTCCTCGAAGCGCGGGGCGTCGAGCACGAGCCGGCCGTTCTGGAAGATGTAGCCGCCGCCGTCGTAGATGAGGCCGTCCTGCGCGCCCACGGCGTTGGCGTACATGAGCACCGTCTGGTTGTCGGCGGCGCGCGTGGCCAGCATCTCGCGGCGCGTGGCGACGATGCCCATGCGGTAGGGCGAGGCCGACACGTTCACGATGATCTCGGCGCCCGACAGGCACCGGCGGCGCATCGGGCCGTCGGGCGCCCAGGCGTCCTCGCACACCTCGACGCCCACGGTGCCGAAGTCGAACTCGAAGAGGAAGTCGCCGAGCGGCAGGCCGGCGGCGTCGAGCGCGAGACCCGGGCCGCCGCGCGAGAACGTGCGGGCTTCGTAGAACACGTTGTAGGTGGGCAGCTTCTCCTTCGGCACACATCCCAGGATGCGGCCGCGGTGCACGACGGCGGCGGCGTTGAAGAGCAGCGCGCCGACCGGTACGGCGAGGCCCAGCACGTAGACGGTGGGGCAGTCGGCCGTGTCGGTCGCGAACGACTCGAGGGCCCGGCGCTGGGCGTCGAGGAAGGCCCGCCACTGCACCAGGTCCTCGGGCGGGTAGCCGCCCAGCACCTGCTCGGGAAAGGCGCCGAGGGCGATGCCGGCCTCGGCCATCTCGCGGGCGGCGTCGAGGACGCGGGCCCGGTTCGAGCGCACGGCGCCGACGGTGGGGCTGAGACTGGACACCGCCAGCTTCACGAGTCGCATGCCTCAGCTTACCGCGTCCCGGCGCACCCGCCGGGCCCGGAACCGCCGCCGCGCCTGACAGCGTCCAACGGATGTGCTCGACATCCTCAAGCCCTTCCTGACCGGCCTCGTGACCCTGCTGGCGCTCGACCTGGCCTGGATCGGCCTGGTCGCGAACCAGTTCTACAAGCGCGAACTGGCGGGCCTCGCCCGGATGGACGGCGACAACTTCGCCATCCGGCTCGGGCCGGCACTGGTGCTGTATCCCCTCATGATCCTCGGCCTGCAGATCTTCGTGCTGCCACGCGTGCAGGCCGGCCAGCCGCTCGCCGCGGCGCTGTGGGGCGGGCTCTTCGGCCTCATCGGCTACGGCATCTACGATCTCACCAACTACGCCACGCTGGCGCAGTACTCGCTGCGCATGACGGTCGTCGACATGTGCTGGGGCAGCGTGCTCTTCGCGCTCACCGCCTCGGCGATGGCCTTCGTGAGCGCGCCCGCCGTCCGGTAGACGCCGCCGCGCCTCAGCCCGGCTGACCGAACCGCGTGACGCCCAGCGCGCGTTCGCCGAGCCACCGCCACGCCGACGGCCGGCCCGCCTTCGTCAGCCCGAAGCGGCGGATGGCGTGATGTTCGATGTGCGCGATCGCCTCGTCCACCGAGTCGGTGATGAGCATGAGGTCGAGGTCGCCGGGAGAAATCGTGCCGGCCGTCACCATCGTCTGCAGCATCTCGCGGAACGGCGCCCAGTAGGCGGTGTCCATCAGCACGACCGGGAACTGCTTGATCTTGCCGGTCTGGATGAGCGTGAGCGCTTCGGTGAGTTCGTCGAGCGTGCCGAGCCCGCCGGGCATGCCGACGAACGCGTAGGAGTACTTGAAGAGCAGCACCTTGCGCACGAAGAAGTAGCGGCAGGTGACCCAGCGGTCGAGATACGGGTTGTGCGTCTGCTCGAAGGGCAGCTCGATGTTGCAGCCGACTGACGGCCCGCCGACGTCACGCGCGCCGCGGTTGGCCGCCTCCATCACGCCGGGCCCGCCGCCGGTCATCACCGTGAAGCCGAGCCGCGCGACGGCCGCGCCCATCGCCCGCGCCTGGATGTAGGCGGGATGGTCATCCTTGAACCGCGCCGATCCGAAGATCGTCACGCACGGGCCGACGAAGTGCAGCGCGCGGAAGCCGCGGATGAAGTCGCGGCCGGCCCGTACCACCGTGCCGAGCTCGCGGATGCGGGCACGCGGCCCTTCGAGCAGGACGATGTCGGGCGGGGTGTGCGGGTGGGACGGAGCGGCGGGCGACGACATGGGGTAGCGCCAATCCTACCCTCACGCCGCGGCGGCCGTCTTCCAGCCCGGCTGTGGCGCGGTCAGAACGAGAACAGGTGCGTGTACTTCATCACCAGGCCGCGGCCGGCCGCCACACGGCCGTCCGTGAACTGCTGCTCGTTGTAGACGATGAAGAAATCGCTGAGGGGGTGGTGGATCAGGTTGAAGCGCACGTTCGACGAGAACTGCTTGATGTCGTTGCGGTACTGCACGAGCGCGTCGAGGAACATGTTGGTCGTGAACGAGTAGCCGGTACGCCAGTTGACGAGCGTGGTCACGAACGAGGCGCGCGGCAGCTCGAGGCTGATATCGGTGACCTGCAGGCCGACGTCGAGGAACAGGCGGTGGTTCGGCCGGTAGAGCACGCTCGTCTGCACGTTCTTCTGCGAGCCGCGCCAGAAGTCGCCGTGGGTGATGCGGCCCGAGACCGAGAACGCGCGGCTGTGGTCGGTCTCGATCACCCAGAGGTGCTGCGTCCAGTCGTAGCGCCCGGCCGGGATGGCCACATCGCTGCGGATCCTGAACGGCTGCGTGATGGCTTCGCTGCGCGGCTCGAGCGCGTACTCGATGCGCGAGCCGTTGTTCCAGGTGATCTGCGTGGCGATGTGCGCCTGGCGGGTCGCGAGGTCGCCATTCGGGTAGTAGTAGTAGAACGCGCGGGCGTGCGGCTGCACCTGACGGATGCCACGGGCGCGCAGCCACTCGGGCTGCAGGAACGAGGCCCAGTCGACGAAGTGCCGCGTGACGCCTGTGCGGCGCACGAAACCCATGTCGGCCTTGAAGCCCTCGTCGATGTTCATGAGCGAGTACTGCAGGCGCAGCGTGCTGTCTTCCCAGCCGATCGACCCCTTGGCCGTGCCCTGGCCGCGCGTCTCGCCGGGCGTGTCGGACCTCGCCGCGAAGCCGTTCAGGCTCAGGTTCTTCAGCACGCGGAAGTTCGCATCCACACCGACGACGCGATTGAAGTCGTTGCTGTCGCCGGCCGCCTGCCGCGACATCACGATGGCGCCGATGTCGGCGTTGCTGAAGACGTCGCGGCGCACCCGGGCCACGCTGTAGTTCTGTCCGGGCCGGTCGTCCGTGCCCTCGCTCTGCATGCTGAGCGCACCGAGGCCCACCTTGCCGGCGCGGCCGGTCACGCGCAGGCCGCCGTAGAGCGGCACCTGCGCGCCGGCGTCGGTGAGGCCGATGCGGCGGCTGAAGAAGAGCAGCAGGTCTTCCTCGGGCGGACGGAAGCGGCTCGTCTGCCGCTGGTTCCGGGGGATGTCGCCGAAGTAGAAGACGCCGGAGTTCTCGAGGAAGAACTCGCGCTTCTCCGGGAAGAACAGACTGAACTGCGTCAGGTTGACCTGCTGCTCGTCGGCTTCGGCCTGCGCGAAGTCGGGGTTGGCCGTGGCATCGAGCGTGATCGAGGGCGAGAGGCCGGCCTTCACGTCGAGGCCGGCGCTGCGGTCGAGCGCGAAGTTCGCGCCGCCGAGCGGACGCACGGCGCCGCCGAGCAGGTACGGTTTCACGCGGATGTTGCGGCCCTGGGCGAGATCGGGAAGGCCGGTCAGGGTGCCGGCCGACGACGCCCGCACGATGCTGAAGGCGCGGGCCACCGGCGACCAGTAGGTGGCTTCGTTCTTCCGGCGGATCCGGCGCGCGAAGTTCAGGCCCCAGAGATGCCCTTCGCCGGGCTCGAAGCGCAGGGTCTTGAACGGAATGCGGAACTCGGTGGTCCAGCCCTCGGCGCCGGTCGTGGACGCCACCCACCAGACGGCGTCCCAGTTCGGGTTGACGTCACGGCCTTCGTTGGCAATCTGCGTGTCGGCGCGGGCGCCCTGTGCGTTGGTGGCGAAGATGAAGCCGTTGCGGCGGTCGGCGAAGGTGTCGAGCAGCACCTCGAAGGTGTCCTGCTCGGCGCCGGCGAAGTCCTTGCGGATGTCGTTCACGACGATGCCGGCGGGTTCCGTATCGAGGCACCGCGCGGCGATGTAGAGGTACTCGTGGTCGAACGCCACGTAGACCTGCGTCGCTTCGGTGGCGGGCTGGCCCTCGCGCGGGTCCGACTGCACGAAGTGGTCGGCGGCCGGGGCCGCCTGCCAGACCGCTTCGTCGAGCACGCCGTCCACGGTGATGGGGGCGGCGGCGCGCACGGCGGTGAGCGAGCGCCGTCCGTCGCTCGACGAGACCGAGAGCGTCTGCGCGGAGGCCGAGGCCGCCACCATCAGCCACGTGAGGGTCATCCATGATCGACCGGAGCGAGCCCACATGCGGCGGTAGTGTAACTCGGCCGTTGGTGACAACGTTTGACAACCAGCGGCGCTGTCGGGTTCACTCTCTCCACGACATCCTGGAGGTCGAAGACATGCGATTGATGGTGAGGATTGGGCTCCTGACGCTGTGCCTGCTGGCCTCGGCGGTCACGACGGTACTGGCGCAGGCCACGGGGCAGATTACCGGCGCGGTGACCGACGCCTCCGGCGCGGTGCTGCCCGGTGTGACCGTGGAGGCCACCAATGCCGGCACCGGTGCCGTGCGCACGGCCGTGACCGGTTCCGACGGTCTCTACACGCTGCCGCTGCTGCAGCCTGGCGTCTACACGGTGCGGGCCACGCTCGAAGGCTTCCGCGTCGCGCAGCAGGACGGCGTGCGGGTCACGGTCACGGAAACGGCGCGCGCGGTCTTCCAGCTGGAAGTCGGCCAGGTGAGCGAGACGGTGACGGTCACGGCGCAGGCCACGCTGGTCGAGACGGCCAACGCCACCCGCGGCATCGTCATCGACCAGCAGAAGGTCGTGGACCTGCCGCTCAACGGCCGCAACTTCACGCAGCTCGGCACGCTCATTCCCGGCGTCGTCGCGCCGCCCGCCGGCCTCGGCGGCCAGACCGGTGATGCCACGCCCGGCGGGTTCGGCAATGCCACCGGCGGCTTCAACGTCAACGGCATGCGCAACCAGTCCAACAACTTCCTGATGGACGGCGCCACCAACAACGACACCTTCAACACCGGCTTCGTGCTGCGGCCGCCGCCCGACGCCATCGAGGAATTCAAGATCCTCACGCACGCCTTCGGCGCCGAGTTCGGCCGCAACGCCGGCGCGGTGGTGAACGTCGTGACCAAGTCGGGCAGCAACACCTTCACCGGCGCCGCCTGGAACTTCAACCGCGACGACGCCCTGCAGGCGCGCAACTTCTTCGCGCCCGGCAACCAGCCGAAGCCCGTGCTGAAGCAGAACCAGTTCGGCGCCGCCCTCGGCGGACCGGTCGTGAAGAACAAGCTCTTCGGCTTCGGCTACTACGAGGGCTTCCGCAACGAGTCGGGCACCACCACCAACATCCTCGTGCTCTCGGAGGCGCAGCGTGCCGGTAACTTCGGTGCCACCACCATCCGCGACCCGCTGACCGGCCAGCCCTTCCCGAACAACACGATTCCGGCGAACCGCATCAGCCCGGTGGCGTCGCGCCTGCTGAACGAGTTCGTGCCGCTGCCGAACGCCGCCGGCAACTTCTACGTCATCTCGCCGACACTCGAAGATGTGCGCGACATGGTGGGCGGCCGCATCGACTACCAGATGAGCGACAAGCAGTCGATGCTCTTCCGTTACATGCGGAGCGAGACCGACCGCACGACGCCGCGGGTCATCGCCGCCGTGGACCAGCAGGCGCTGGCGACGCTGCAGGATGGCCTGGTGTCGCACAACTACGTGTTCCGCTCGAACCTCATCACGCAGACGCGGGCCTCGATCAACCGCATTTCCGCGAACCCGGCCGTCACGAGCGGCCTGAGCCCGCGTGACTACGGCATCAACTTCGCGAACACGAATCCGCTGGCGGCCGGCCTGCCGTCGATTCTGGTGCAGGGCTTCTTCGGCGGCGGCGTGAACGCCCTCGGTGATCCGCAGCAGCCGTTCGTGCAGCGTGTCAACCACGTGTGGCAGGTGGCCAACGACGTCACCTGGATTGCCGGCCGGCACTCGCTGAAGTTCGGCGTGGACGTGCGCCGCGAGGCGATGAACATCGCCTTCATCAACCGTCCCAACGGCGACCTGACGTTCTCCGGGCAGATCACGGGCAACGCCGCCGCCGACTTCCTGCTCGGTCTGCCGGCGCAGGCCCGCGCCACGACCCAGCAGGTCACGCAGGATGGCTACGGGTGGCTGTTTGCCGGCTACCTGCAGGACGACTTCCGGCTGACGCCGAATCTGACCGTCAACCTCGGCGTGCGCTATGAGCTGCCGCTGCCGTTCGTCGACAAGAACGACGCCATCGCCGGCTTCCGCACCAACCAGCAGTCCACCGTCTTTCCGAACGCGCCCCGCGGCCTCGTCTATCCCGGCGATGCCGGCGTGCCGCGCGGCATCGTGCCGACGGACAAGAACAACATCGCGCCGCGCGTGTCGCTGGCGTGGGACCCGTTCGGCGATGGCCGCACCAGCGTGCGCGCCGCCTTCGGCGTCTTCTACGACGCGCTGGCCGGGCAGGGCGACTTCTTCCAGAGCGGCGTGTTGTCGCCGCCCTTCACCCCCCTCGTCGAGCTGAACGCGCCGACGCCCATCACCATCGCCGATCCGCTGGCGGCGGTGGCGGGGCCGCCGAACGCCTTCCCGGCGGCGCTCACGATCATCGGCTGGGGTGACGACTTCAAGTCGCCGAAGGCCTATCACTACAACGTCGGCGTGCAGCGCCAGCTGGCGGGCCGTCTCGGCGCCGAGGTGGCGTACGTCGGTTCGCGCGGGTTCAACATGCCGATGTTCCTCGAAGTCAACCCGGGCGTCTTCACGCCGGGGCAGACGACGCGCGGCGCGCGCGTGCTGCCGGCCTACTCGCTCGTGCGGCCCACGTTCTCGGTGGCGCAGTCGTGGTTCGACTCGCTGCAGACGAGCCTGCGACTGTTGCCGTGGAAGGGCCTGAACGCCACCGCGTCGTACACTCTGGGCAAGGCCACCGACCACGTGTCGGGTCTCAACATCGGCGGTGAAGCGCGGCCGGTCCTGCCCGTGGTGCAGGGCGACCAGGCGAGCATCGACGCGGCGCTCGCGGCCGAAAAGGGCCCGGCCCTCTTCGACGCGCGTCACCGCTTCGTGCTGAGCTTCGGCTATGAACTGCCGCGGCTCGAATCGCAGCCGGCGGCGCTGCGCGCGGTGGTCGGCGGCTGGCAGCTGAACGGCATCTATCAGGCGCAGACGGGCTTCCCGCTCTCGGTCAACTACGGCGGTGTGCTCGACATCCGCTACATGACGCAGCGTCCCGACGTGACGTGCGATCCGAACAACGGGCCGAAGACCACGGACCAGTGGTTCGACACCAGCTGCTTCGTGGCGCGTCCGCTGGCCGACTCCGGCATCCGGCCGGGCAACGCCGGCCGCAACACCGTGCGCGGGCCCGGGTTCCAGAGCACGGACCTGTCGATCTTCAAGAACTTCGACTTCCTCGGCCACCACCGCATCCAGGCCCGCATCGAAGCGTTCAACGTGTGGAACCAGGCCCGTTTCCGTAACCCCAGCGGCATCTTCGGCACCGCGCCGTTCGGCCGCATCACCGTGGCGGAAGACGGCCGGATCATCCAGCTGGCGCTCAAGTACTCCTTCTAGGGGACTCGGGGCCCGGGGCTCGGGGGTGGGGGGCCCAAGGTCGGCGGGGGCCCCCCGCCCCCCGACTTTTCATTTCGGCTTCCGCGGAACGTCTCCCATGCGCGCATCCCAGCCCCGAGCCCCGAGACCCGAGCCCCGGAGCGTCACGCGACGTGAGGCGCTCGGCGGCCTGTCGATCGCCGCCGCCGGTCTGATCCTGCCGCGTCACCTGCACGGACAGGCGCCGGCCGTCATCACGGCGCCGGGCGCGCGGCCGGTCGTGACCGACGGCGTGGCCTCGACGCTCGTCGGCGATGATGCGGCGGTGGTCTGGGCGCGCGCCGATCGCGCGGCGCGGATGATCGTCGAGTACGCGACCAGCGACACCTTCAGGAACGCGCGGCGGGTGGTCGGGCCGTCGGCGCTCGAGAGCCACGACTTCACGGCCCGCGTGCACCTGACGGACCTGCCGCGGGGGCAGCGCGTGTTCTACCGCGTGTCGTTCCAGGATCTGTCGGACATCCGCCAGTTCAGCGAGCCGGTGGCCGGACAGCTCGGGACGGCGCCGGCACCGCGGGCGCGCGATGTGTCGCTCGTGTTCTCGGCCGATACGGTGGGGCAGGGCTGGGGCCTCGATCCGGCCTTCGGCGGCATGCTCACCTACGCGAGCATGCTCGGCACCGGGCCCGACCTCTTCATCAACCTCGGCGACGCCATCTACGCGGATGCCCCGGTGCAGGCCGAAGTACGACTCGATGACGGCCGCGTCTGGAAGAACCTGACGTCCGAGGCCAAGAGCAACGTCGCCGAGACGCTCGCGGAGTACCGCGGCAACTATCGCTACAACCTGCAGGACGCCCACATGCGGCGGTTCAACGCCGCCGTGCCGCAGCTCACCGTGTGGGACGACCACGAGGTGCGCGACAACTGGTACTTCGAACGTCGCCTCGACGACGACAAACGCTTCACCGAGAAGTCCGTGGCGATGCTCGCGGCGCGGGCGCGGCAGGCCTGTTTCGAATACACGCCGATGCCGTTCGATGCCGTCGACCCGGAGCGTCTCTACCGCTCCGTGCGGTACGGCCCGCTCGAGGTGTTCCTGCTCGATCACCGCAGCTACCGCGGCGCCAACAGCACGAACCGCCAGACGACGCCCGGCGATCCGTCGGCGCTCATGGGGGCAGCGCAGGTCGGCTGGCTGAAGCGCGCGCTCGTCGCCAGCACCGCCACCTGGAAGGTGATGGCGAGCAGCCTGCCGATCGGCCTCGTCGTGCGCGACTTCCCGGACTTCTTCGAAGCCGTGGCGCAGGGCGATCCGGGCGGGCCGCTCGGCCGCGAGCTCGAGATCGCGGACCTGCTGCGCTTCATCAAGGACGAGAACATCGACAACGTCGTCTGGATCACGGGCGACGTGCACTACGCGGCCGCGCACCACTACGATCCGGCACGGGCCCGCTTCACCGAGTTCTCGCCGTTCTGGGAGTTCGTCGCCGGCCCGCTCCATGCCGGCACGTTCGGTCCGAACGCCCTCGACCCAACGTTCGGGCCCGAGGTGCGGTTCCTGTCGATTCCCGACGGCATGAAGCCGAACCGGCCGCCCTCCGAGGGGCTGCAGTTCTTCGGGCGCTTCGTCGTGGAGGCGAAGACCGAGGCGCTCAGGGCGAGCCTGCACGACCGCGGCGGCCGCGAGATCTACACGGTGACGCTGCCGCCGGGCCGCCGGTGAGCGCGCGCGCGGCCTACCTGCTGAACTACGCGGCGTACCAGCTCGGCTGGCTGGCGGCGATTCTCGGTGCCGCCGCCGGATACGGCACGGCCGGCGCGTGCCTCGGCTTCGTCCTCACAGCGGCCCATGTGCTGCTCGCGCGCGATCGGCGCGGCGAACTCCTGCTCGTCGTGGGGGCGCTCGTCTGCGGTGTGGCGGTCGAGTCGTGGCAGATCGCGTCCGGCACCTACCGCGTGCTCGCGGATGCCGCGCCCGGCGGCCTGCCGCCGCTCTGGCTGCTGGCGCTCTGGGCGCAGTTCGCCACGACGTTCCGCTTCAGTCTGCGCCGCATCATGACCGACCCGCGTGCGGCGCTCGTCTTCGGCGCCCTCGGCGGACCGATCGCGTTCCTCGCCGGCGAACGCCTCGGCGCGGTCGTGCTGCAGGTGCCGCTCGGTCCGGGGCTGGCGCGGCTGGTCGTGGCGTGGGCCGTGGCACTGGCCGCCCTGGCCTTCGGGGCGCGGCGCCTCGCGGCGCCGGCCGGAGGTTACCGGTCGTTGACCGGCCGCTCGTGATGGCCGCCGCGCAGCAGCGCGCCGACCTGATCGACGAGGATCTGCCGCGTGACCGGCTTGTGCAGCAGCACCGTGTGCGGCGCATGCGCGATGCCGGCTTCGAGTTCGTCGGCGTAGCCCGACACGAAGAGCACCTTCACGTCGGGGCGGCGGGCGCGGATGGCGCTCGTGAGCGCCGGGCCGCTGACATTCGGCATGACGACGTCGGTGATGACGAGGTCGATCTCGGCATGGCGCGCGTCGAACGTCTCCAGGGCATCGCGGCCGTCGGAGGCTTCGATCACCGTGTAGCCGGCCCGTTCGAGGAAGCGCGAGAAGAGGCCGCGCACTTCCGGATCGTCTTCGACGAGCAGCACCGTGGCGCCGAGCGGCTCGTCCGCCATCGGCGAGGGCGTCTCGCGCACCCGCGGCACCGGGCGGGCGACATCGAGCACGGCCGGCAGCAGCACGTGCACGGCGGTGCCGGCGCCGGGCGCCGTGTCGATCCACGTATAGCCGTCGCTCTGCTTGACGATGCCGTAGACCATCGACAGGCCGAGGCCGCTGCCCTTGGTGATGTCCTTGGTCGTGAAGAACGGCTCGTAGGCCTGTGTCGCCGTGTCTTCGTCCATGCCGGTGCCGGTGTCGCGCACCGAGAGCAGCACCCAGGCGCCGGCCGGCACGCGTACGGGCAGCGATTCGTGCGCCCACGGCTCGTCGAGCACGAAGTTGGCGGTCGAGATTTCGAGGGTGCCGCCGTCGATCATCGCGTCGCGGGCGTTGATGGCGAGGTTCAGCACGACCTGTTCGATCTGCCCGGGATCGACCTTCACGGCGGCGAGATCCGGCGTGAGCGTGCTCACGAGCTGGATGTCCTCGCCGATGACGCGCGTGAGCATCCGTTCGAGCGTGCGCACGGTGACGTTCAGGTCGAGCACTTCCGGCATCAGGATCTGGCGTCGGCCGAAGGCGAGGAGCTGGCGGGTGAGCGAGGCGGCCCGATCGGTCGCGGTCTGGATGCTGCGCAGCAGGCGGCGGCGGGCCGGGGCGTCGAGGCCGCCGGCGCCGAGCGCTTCGGCATGGCCGCCGATGACCTGGAGGAGGTTGTTGAAGTCGTGGGCGACGCCGCCGGCGAGGCGGCCGAGCGCGCCGATCTTCTGCGAGCGGCGCAGCTGCTCGGTGAGGTCCTTGTTGTCCTGGAGCGCACTTTCGAGCCGCGTGCGGTCGCCGCGGTCGTGCACGGTGACGAGTGACCAGCCGGCGGTGTCGAGGCGCTCGACGTGCACCTCGGCCGGACACGTCTCGCCGCCGGCGCGCGTATAGGCGGCCGTACGGCGCGGATGCGGCGTGGGCGGCGCGAGCGGCCCGGTGGCGTCGCTGCCTTCGGGGGCGGTGATGTAGCGGTCGAGCGGCGCCCCTTCGAGCGTCGCCGCCGTCACACCGAGCAGACGTTCGAAGGCGGCGTTCACCCGCACGATGTGGCCGTCGCGATCGACGACCGCCAGGGCTTCGGCGACGGCATCGATGGGCACGGCCGCGCCCGGATCGGCGGGCCGGCGGCGGGTCCGGGACGACAGCGCGCCGCCGAGCGGCTCGCGGGCCGCCGGCGCCGTCTCGCCGCGATCCAGCAGCCACGCGCGCTCGAATGGCGTCATGGCCAGTGGCTCACGCCGGTGCCCGGCGTCCCCCTGCGGTGGGCGGGTGCTGCGGTGCGCCATTCAGTGCCCTGCGTCATCCTCACACAGATTTCCCGTTTTCGGAATCGGCACGTCGTGGCCCGGCTTGAATCGGCCGTCAGGCCGTCAGGCCGGCGGCGCCGCCGGCGGGGCGTCGCCGAGGAGCGCCGCCACCTCCGCGAGGAGCGCCGACCGGGTCAGCGGCTTCTGGAGGTGGGAGGTGTCGGCCGTGGCGTCGGCAGCCTCTTCGGTGTCCACGGCGTATCCGGAGAGATACAGCACGGGAATCTCGGGGAGCCGCGCCCGCAGGCGCTCCACCATGGCCGGCCCGCCGGTGTGCGGCATGACGACGTCAGTCACCACGAGGTCCACCGGCGCGACTTCGGCGTCGAGGACGGTGAGGGCGTCGGCGCCGTCCTGCGCCTCGACCACTTCGTAGCCGGCATGGCGCAGGAAGTTGACGAACAGGGCGCGCAGCGACGGGTCGTCTTCGACCAGCAGGATGCGCGGCGTGCTGCCGCCGGGGCGCGTCGTCGCGCCGCGTCCGGCGCGGCCCACCGCGAGGCGGGGCGTGACGGCCGGCGGCCGCTTGCGCGAGGTCGGCAGAGGGGAATGCATGACACTGGCCTCTCAGGGGGACGCGTGTACGGTCAGCCTTCGAACATGCTCTCGGTGGCGCGCACCTGTTCGCCGACGTCGGCGACGAGATCGGCGATTTCGCTGAGCAGCGTGACGCGCTGGGTGAGCGGCAGCGCGTGCGCCACCCGGTCGAGCTGCGCCGGATCCTGATCCACCGGCTCGGGCAGCGGCGTCACCCAGTAGCCCATCCACTCGGCCAGCTGGCAGGCCACCGAGACGCGCGTCAGCATGTCGGTCGGGCCCACCGCGTCGGGGTTGTGGTGGTGCCCGGCGACGTCCTGGAACACCTGCGGCAGCAGGAGCTGCTGGGCGAACCATTGGCCCGCTTCGCAATGGTCCATACCCATGAGCGCGCGCTCGAGCTGCAGCAGTTCGGCGCCGCGTGTGTCGGCCGCGTCGAGGAACGCGGGGTACTGCTTCGGGTGCGCGACGATGAGGGCCATGCGGCCGATGTCGTGGAGCAGGCCGGCGGTGTAGGCGTCGGCGGGATTGCCGCCGAGGCGCAGCGCGATCTGCTCGGCGGTGGCCGCGCAGGCGATGTTGTGGCGCCAGCAGCGCTGCACCGCCGGCAGGCGGAGCGCCTGGCCGAGGTAGCGTCTGAGGCCGATCGTGGCCGCCAGGGCGCGGATACGCGCAATGCCGAGCAGCGTCGTGGCATGGCGGATACTCGTCACCTCGCCGCGGATGCCGTAGTAGGCCGTGTTGGCGGCGCGGAGCACCTCGGCGGCGATGGTCGCATCGGCCGAGATCGTGTCCGAGACGTCGCCGAGCCCGACGTCGTCCTTCGCCAGCAGGCCGAGCAGATTGACCGCCACCGAGGGAATCGGCGGCAATTCGCAGTTGCGGCGCAGCAGGCGCGCCTTCGCGGGGGGCGTGACCCGGCTGACTCCCGCCGCCAGGTCGGTTGCGTGTCCGTTGATCTCCACCTCGGCCTCGGTCAGGAGAATCGGCACATTCGCGGCCGGCTCCAGTCCGAGGGGGGCGCCGGGAGGCCCCCTAGGCGTCCGTCTGCCCCATGAGCGTGGCGATGTGCTTGAGAAGGGCGCCGCGGGTGACCGGTTTGGCCACGTGGGCGGCGTGCGGGTCCTGACCGTCGAGCTCGAGCTGGTCGGTGTAGCCCGAGACGAAGAGCACGCGCACGCCGGGCTTGCGGGCCCTGAGCGCGCTCGCAAGCGACGGCCCGCTCACGTTCGGCATCACCACGTCCGTCACGACGACGTCGATCTCGTCGGCATGACGCTCGAAGAGCTCGAGCGCTTCCTGGCCGTCGCCCGCTTCGCGCACCACGTAGCCGCCGTCGCGCAGGAACGTGGAGAAGAGCGTGCGTACTTCGGGATCGTCTTCGACGAGCAGTACCGTGCCGCCGGCGCTCTCGACACGCGGCGTGATGGCGGCATCCTCGCGCGTCAGCGGGACGTCGTCGTCCTGGACGGCCGGCAGGAGCACGTGGACGCTCGTGCCGGCGCCGGGCGCCGTTTCGATCCAGGTGAAGCCGTCGCTCTGCTTGACGATGCCGTAGACCATCGACAGGCCGAGGCCGCTGCCGCGGCTCGCGTCCTTGGTGGTGAAGAACGGCTCGAAGGCCTGCGCGGCGGTATCGGGGTCCATGCCCGTGCCGGTGTCGAGCACCGAGAGCAGTACCCAGTCGCCGGCCGGCACGGCCACGGGCAGCGACGGATGACTCCACGCATCGGCGAGCAGGAAGTTGGCGGTCGCCACTTCGAGCGTGCCGCCGTCGGCCATGGCATCGCGGGCGTTGATGGCGAGATTCAGCAGCACCTGTTCGATCTGGCCGGGATCGACCTTCACCCGGCGCAGGTCGGGCGCGAGGGAACTCACGAACTGGACGTCCTCGCCGATGACGCGGCCGAGCATGTGCTCGAGCGAGAGCACCGTGACGTTCAGGTCGAGCACCTGCGGCACGAGCACCTGGCGGCGGCCGAAGGCGAGCAGTTGCCGCGTGAGCGAGGCGGCGCGATCGGTGGCGCGCTGGATGCGCTGCAGCAGGCGGCGGCGCGAGGGATGGTCGAGGCCTTCGGCGCCGAGCGTCTCGGCATAGCCGCCGATGACCTGGAGCAGGTTGTTGAAGTCGTGGGCGACGCCGCCGGCGAGGCGGCCGAGCGCGCCGATCTTCTGCGAGCGGCGGAGCTGCTCCGCCAGGTCGTGGTTGGCCGTGAGCGCCTCGGTGGCCACCTGGCGCCAGCGCTGGTTGCGCAGCGTCACGAAGACCGGCGCCGTCGGGCCGTGGCCGGCCGGCGTGAACACGAGATCGAGCGGCACGAGCTCGTCGTCCACCGTCACCGTGACGGTGAGCGAGGGCGGCGCGCCGTCGACGTCAGGACCGGCGGTGGGCGCCGAGGGCAGCAGCGACAGCAGATCGCGGCCGGCGCCGGCGGCCGCATCGGGCTGGCCCAGTT
>JALHON010000108.1 GCA_022842985.1 Acidobacteriota bacterium
AGGGCGACGGCGGTGTTCGCCGCGGTGCTGGCAGGGACGGCAGGCCCAGGCGACGCAGGCGTGTCGGCAGGGGCAGCGATGGGCAGCGCGGCCGCGGGCGGCTCCGGAACGATCGCCACGGCGAGATCCGCCGCGGTCAGCGCCCGCAGCGCGGATACGGGGCCGAACGTGACACGCACTTCGTCGTGACCGTCACCGACCGATTCGACGACGAACGGCAGCCGGCGCGTGAGGTCCACGACCACGCGCGTCACCCGCGGCGTGAGGCTGTTGAGGGCCACGCGGACGCGCTGCACCTCGCCGTGCCCGACCGGCACCGCGTGCGGCACGCCGCGCGCGGCTGTGACGCCCCGGAAGTCGAGCAGCACCCGCGGCGGCCCACTCTCGACGCTCTCCACTGCAGAGGCGTAGAGCGGGCCGTTGCCGCGCACGGAGATGGTGACGACCTCGCCGGCGTGCGAGGCGCGCACGGCGAGCAGTTCGCTCGCGGCCGGGCCGGCCACGGCCCGGGCGGCAAAGAGCAGCAGCACGGACAGCGTGCGCCACACCACCCTCGTCCCCGGAACCTGACTGACGTACACACCCATGCCTTCTGCCTCCGCGAGCCTCCGGGGGAGAAGGCCGTCACGCGTCCGTTACAGAGCTGTGACTCCGGCGGACGCACCGGTGGAACAGGAAAATCCGGACCGGCCGCCTGTTCGTGACGTTCTCGTTACATAGGGCCCGCAGACGGCGCCGAGGTACACCTCGACGTCACACGCGGCGGGGAGGCACGGGCCGGCGGCGCCGGCAGCGGCCGGCGCGGTATGATCGACCCGGTTTGTCACGGAGGCACGAGACGATGAGCAAGCGGCAGGTGGCGGTGGCGGTACTGGTGCTGGCGGGGCTGGTCGGGCCGGCGGCGGCCCAGGCGCAGACGGCGCGTCCGGCGACGTTCGATCTGTGGGCGGCCGGCAAGACCGCCTTCGGCGTGTTCGTGCCCGACGAGAATCCGGCCCCGCGCGGTCCCAACCGCGGCCCGGCGGTCTACACCGTGGCCGGCGGCCAGGCGCTGGCGAAGAACCCGCTCATCGACTTCGTGTTCCTGAACCTCGAAGGCGCCTACGACCGCAACGCCGTCATGGCCATCAGCGAAGGCCTGGGCAAGAAGGGCACGCCGGGGCGCAAGATGCTGCTCGTCCGCATCCCCTCACTCGCCGACGCCGGCCCCGCCGAGACGCTCGTGCGCATCAAGGAGATCCTGGCGATGGGCGCCGACGGCATCACGCTGCCGCACATCGAGAACCTCGATCAGGGCCGCCAGGCCATCAGCCTCTTCGCCGACGCGCGCGCCAACGTCTGGTCGGCGTCGAATCCGACCGGCAACGTCGTGGCGATGCTGATGCTCGAGGATCCGGGCGCCGTCGCGCAGGCCAAGGACATCGCCGACATCGGCGGCTACAGCGTGCTCGCCTGCGGCATCGGCAGCCTGACGGGCGCGCTCAAGGGCGACCGGGCGGCGGCGGAGAAGGGCAACCAGGAGATCCTGGCCGAGACCAAGCGCACGAAGCTCGTGAACATGCTGACGGCGAACGAGAAGGACGTCGCGCAGCGGGTCAAGGAAGGCTTCCTCGGCCTGCTCGTGCCGAACGACGCCAGCATCACGCTCGGCCGCGCCGCGGCGGGCAGGTAGACGGGGCTTCGTGTGCCGTCGCCGCAGCCGGCGGCGGTGACATGGCATCTCTCTCCGCCTCGCGCTCGGCGGGCGCCCGCCCATTGGACGGTTGTACCGGGTTTGGGGCACAAACGGCGGGCTGGCCATCAATCTCGGCGTCGAGAGACGCCATGCCACCACCGCCGGCTGATGACCGTCGATCTGCGTCGCCCGTGCTTCCCGGCGCGACTGTCTGTTGGTGAGGTCTGCCGATGACGCTCGCTGAAACGGCCGTGCAACTGTCCAGGCACGAACTTGAGCACCGCAATTTCGCCGTCACGAAGCAGTACCTGGCATTGCACACCGTCCTGTCAGACGGGGATGGTCGTGCTGCAGTGGCCAGGGTCGATGAGGCGAGCGAGGTTGGCGCCGCGCACGTTTACTTCGGCCTGCGTGACGTGCCTTACCACTGTGTCGTCGCCGTGCGGCCCACGCCCGACCGCGATCTCAGCGTGGATTGGGTCTACATTCAGCCCGCCACTCGGGCGTACGTGGCAATTCGCAGCGACGATGTTCCGCCCGATGACGTCACTCGGCGAATCCGACTACAGCCGACACGAACGCGCGTGAAGGCACACCCTTCGGCACGCGACGCAGGTGCTGGCGCAGGCCGGTGCCGCGCTGGACGTCGACATCTATGCCTTCGGGCCTCCTCTGACACATACCGCAGATGACGGGGAGGACGCCTAGTCGTCGGAAGGGCGGTGCGCGAGCGCCGTAGGCGACACGGCATAGACGCTCGTTCTGCTCGCAGTCGCGTTGGCACGGTGTCCGGTCGGCGAGCGACTATGAGTCGTCGTCGCACAAGAAGCCGACACTCGCGCCGGGAGTGCGGGCGACACGCAGGGTAGGGGATAGGGGTCCCCAGAAGTGCTTTGGACGGCAGGACACGTCGCCGGAAGGCGCGAGTGACCGACGCGACTCATCGGAGCCGACGACCGGACACCGTGTCAACGCGACGGTGTGGACAGCCCGTCCCGAGTCCCAGAGCCCGGTGCTACTGCCGCACGAACTTCTGCACGCGGCGTCCGGTGCCCACTTCGGCCGTGTACAGATCGCCCTTCGAGTCGACGGCGAGCGCATGCAGGAAGATGAACTGGCCGGCGTAGCGGCCGATGCGGCCGATGGCGCCCACTTCGGTCAGTGACGCGCGGTCGTAGATGCGCACCTTGCCGTTGCCGGCGTCCGCCAGATACAGATAGCGCTGGGCTGCGTCCTGCGAGAACGCCACGGCGAACGAGGTGCCGAGCAGGCGTGTCTTCCGCTCGATGAAGATCTCGCGTTCGAAGACGCCGGCGGTGGAGAAGACCTGCATGCGGTTGTTGCGGCGGTCGTTCACGTACACCTTGCCGTCGCGCGACACGCGCACGCCGTGCACCAGGTTGAACTGCGCCGGCGGCGGGCCGTCGAGCGCGAGCGTCTTCGGCGCGGCGTCGTCGGGCGGCTTGCCGTAGGCGCCCCACATCCGCTTGAAGGCGCCGGTGTCCGCGTCGTACACGATGACGCGGCGGTTCACGTAGCCGTCCGCCACGTAGAGCTCGTTCGTCGTCGGGTCCACGTAGACGTCGGCGGCGTTGTTCACGTTGGCGGTGTCGAGCGACCCCTTGCTCTGGCCGCGCTTGCCGATCTGGAACAGGAAGCGGCCGTCGCTCGTGAACTTCAGGATCATGTTCTCCTTGCCGCCCGCGAGCCGCGGCCCGCCGGCGGACGTGATCCAGACGTTGCGCTTGTGGTCGACGAAGATGGCGTGTTCGTCTTCGGGCCACTCGTAGCCCTCGCCGGCGCCGCCCCAGCCGCGCAGATAGCGGCCGGCAGCGTCGAACTCGAGCACCGGCGGCGCTGCCGTGCAGCACGCGGCCTCGGGGTTCTGCGCCTTCTCATCGCTTTCGAGCGACCACGGGCGGTGCAGCACCCACACATGATCCTGCGCGTCGACGGCCACGCCCGTGACCTGGCCGAGCGTCCACTGCGGCGGCAGCGTGGGCCACTGCGGATCCACCGCGAAGGCGGGCGCCGGCGTAGCCTGCGCGGCCGCGCGCACGGCGAGGCGTTCGGCCGTGGCAAGCAGGGCGAGGGCCGTCACGCCCAGGACGAAACCGGCAGCACGAGTCATGGAG
The DNA here is from genome assembly GCA_022842985.1 of Acidobacteriota bacterium. Classification (GTDB taxonomy): domain Bacteria; phylum Acidobacteriota; class Vicinamibacteria; order Vicinamibacterales; family UBA2999; genus CADEFD01. The sequence continues at coordinate 3,811 of JALHON010000108.1, forward strand.
GCTCCAGCGGAAGGTCAGGCGGCTTCGGGATCGTCGGCCACGAGGCGGTTGCGGCCGGCGGCCTTGGCCGCGTAGAGCCGGCGGTCGGCGGTGTCGATGAGGCCGCGGCTGCTGCCGTCCTCGGGCACGCTCGCCGCGCCGAGGCTGGCCGACAGGCGCGGGATGCGCGCTGAGGCATGCAGCGAAGCGCGCCAGGCCTCGAGGCGGGCTACGGCGCTCTCGCGGTCGGTCTGCAGCAGCACGGCGAACTCCTCGCCGCCGTAGCGCGTGATGATGTCGCTCTCGCGGAACGAGGCCTTGAGGTGCGCGGCCACGAAGCGCAGCGCATCGTCGCCGGCCGCATGACCGTAGCGGTCGTTCACGTGCTTGAAGTGATCGAGATCGATGAGGGCCACGGTGAACGGCGCCGGCGGATCGCCGGCGAGCAGCCGTGCGTAGCTGTCGTCGAAGAAACCGCGGTTGAACAGCCCGGTCAGCTGATCGCGCATCGAGTTCAGCCAGAAAGCCCGCGAGCGCACGACCACGGCGGCGTGGATGATGGTGGCCACGGCGATGAGCTGCAGCCGGCTCCACTGCGAGTCCCACTGGAACACGCCGTAGACGGTCGATTGTGTCCACACCTCGGGCGCGTAGATACCCACCCACGTCACGATCGCGCCATATTGCAGGAAGGCGGCGCCGCCGGCCGCGAGGCAGACGCGCGGGTCGTAGCGCAAGCCCGTGCCGGCGAGCGCGATGAAGTACATCGTGTAGTGCACGAGGCTGTTGCTCGCCACGATCGGGCGGCCGGCCAGAATGAAGCTCACGAAGCCGAGCGAGATGACGGCCACGTCGAACTGGCTCGTGGCCATGCCGAGCCAGGCCGGCGGCACAGAGCGCGCCGCCAGGCGTTCGAACCACACGGCGAAGCCGAGCGCGACGCCGATCGTGGCGAGCCCGAGCCAGTTCTCGATCTGGCCGGGGTTGGCGAGCGAGGTCGTGAGCGGCACGAACGTGAGCAGCACGAGCAGGCCCAGCCGGAAGCGCGCGACGAAGAGGTCGCCCGATCGGCTGAGATCGCGGCTGATCGGGTCGCCCCACCCGGCCAGCGCGCGTGTGAACCTGCGCAGTGTGCCCACCGCCTCTCCCTGATGCAGAGAGCGCCGTCGGCGCTAGTAGCCCATCGCGTAGCCGGTGCGGCGCGGGTCGGCGCCGGCCGTCTTCGCGCCGGTCTTCGGGTCCACGCGAATCACCTGCATGTGGCCCAGGCTGCCCCAGCCGGGCAGCACCTGCACGGTGTGGCCCATGGCCTTCAGCGCGGCGATGGTCGCGGCCGGCACGCGGCCTTCCACCTGCACGGTGATTTCGGCGCCCGGCTTGTAGAAGTTGGGCTTGGCATCGAGCACGAACCGCGGCGCTTCGATGGCTTCCTGTACCGGCATCTGGAAGTCCACGAGGTTCAGCAGCACCTGGAACTCCGTCTGGCCGATCGTCTCGCCGCCGGGCGTGCCGAAGACGAACGCCAGCGCGCCATCCTTCAGCACGACGACCGGCGAGTTGTTGAGGATCGGAATCTTGCCGGCGCCGACGTAGTTCACGTCGGTGGGGTAGGGCGACGTCGAGCCGATACGCATGCCGTTGTTGAGCAGCAGGCCCGTGTTGCCGACGACGACGTTGTTGCCGAAGAGCCCGCCGAGCGTGGGCGTGCAGCCCACGGCGTTGCCGAACTTGTCGACGATCTCGAACGACGTGGTGTGGAGTTCGCCGTCGTAGTTGTCGTCGAAGGCCGGACCCTGCGCGCGCGGCGACGACGTGGGTGAGCCGTCGGGCATGCCGGCGGGCGGATACAGGATCGCCTTCGCGGGGTCGAAGAGCTTGCGGCGCTCATCAGCGAAGCGACGGGAGATGAGGCCCGCCTGCGGCACGGACACGAACGCCGGGTCGGCGACATAGCGGTAGATGTCGGCCTTCGAGATCTTGATGGCTTCGATCGCCGCATGGAGCGCCGCCGGCGAGCCGGGGCCGGCCGCCTTCAGGTCCACCGGCTCGATGAGGTTCGCGCCCATCAGCACCTCGAAGCCGCCGCGTGACGTCGCCGGGTTGCTGTAGACGTCGTGGCCGCGATAGGTCGTGTGCAGCGGCTCCTGCCACTCGGGCTTGTAGGCGGCCAGATCCGCGGCCGTGAGCACGCCGCCGTTCGCCTTGAAGAAGCGATCGATCTCCTGCGCGATGTCGCCCTTGTAGAAGCGGTCGTAGGCGGCCTGGATGGCGGCTTCGCGCGACGCGCCCTTCTTGAGCGCCTGCGCTTCGGCCTCGACCATCTTGCGCAGCGTGGCGGCGTAGTCGGGGTTCTTCAGCAGGTCGCCGGCCTTGAGGGGCTCGCCGTTCGGCAGGAAGATCTTCGCCGTGGTCGGATACTTCGCCAGGTTGTTGCGGCCGCGCGCGATCGAGGCGGCGAGCATCGGGTCGATCGGGTAGCCCTTCTCGGCGTAGTCGATCGCGGTGGCGAAGACATCCGCCACCTTCATCGTGCCGAAGCGCTGCAGCTGGATGAGGTAGCCGCCGATGTTGCCGGGCACGATGCCGGCCTTCATGCCGGCGTTCAGCGTCTCGGGCGTCATGTCGGCGGGCACGATGCCCTTCGGCGCCGCGCCGGCCATCGAGAGCGACCAGACCTTGCCGGTGCCCTTGTGGTAGATGGTCATGAAGCCGTTGCCGCCGATGCCGTTCATCTCGGGTTCGCCGAGTGCCGCCATCGAACCCACGGCCGCCGTGGCGTCGAACGCGTTGCCGCCCTTGAGCAGAATCTGGAGTCCGGCGGATGACGCAATCGGATGGCCCGACGTGACGAGGCCGTTCAGGCCGGCCACGGCCGGACGCGTGAAGCCCGGACGGAGCGAGGCGGGAGCCTCGGCAGCCTGCTGCTGGCCGATGACGAGGGCGGTGCCACAGGCGAGCACGGCGGCGGAGGTGAGCAGCAGGCGGCGAATGCGCATCGGAACGCTCCTTCGGGAAATCGGTGTGTAGAGTATAGGAGCAACCCCGGCCGCAGTGACGCCGCGCCGGACCCGCATCTCCGTGCCTTCGTCCACCACGCAAACACTTCTCTCGCTGGCACTTGCCACCGTTCGCGCGCTGCCCATCAAGGGCGCGAGCGCCGTCACGGGGTCGCGCGCCGGCGTGCTCCTCGTGGAGGACGACCTCGGCATCTACCGCCTGCGCGGCACGACGGCCACGCTCTGGGCCGGGCCCGACCTGCATCCGGCGCTCGCCGACCTCGAGGGCATCACGGCGAACGAGACCGGCGGCATCGTGTGGGCGCTGTCCGAGGAACGCGGCACGCTCGTGGAACTGCGCCTCGGCGCGCGCGGTCCGCGCGTGGCCCGCACGGCGGTGCTCGAGCGGCCGGGCTCGACGAAGAACAAGGGCTTCGAGGGCCTGGCCTGGCTCGCGCCGCGCTTCTCGCACACCGGGCGGGCGGCGCTCGTGGCCGTGCACGAACACAAACCGCGCCGCGTCTGTCTCTGCGATCTGCGCACGCTCGTCGTGACCGACGACCTGAAGCTGCCGCGCGCGGCGAAAGCGGTGCTCGACGATCTGGCGGACGTGGCGGTCGACCCGGTGACGGGCCTCCTGCTGGTGCTCTCGGAAGAGAGCCGCCGGATTGCGGTGCTGCGGCTCGCGCCCGGCGGGCTCCAGCTCATCCAGACCTTCGACCTGCCGCTCGAAGACGGCGAACGGCCCGAGGGTCTGGCGTTCCTGACGCCGTCGCGGCTCGCCGTGGTCACCGAAGGGCCGGCGCGCCTCGTCACCTTCCGAGTGACGCGCCGCGCCGCGGCCCGGGTGTAAGCTAATCGACGGCGTACGGCCGGCCGCCGCGCGCCCCCAATCGACAGCCTGTCCGGAGGACATCATGGTTCGTGTGCGCACGATGTCGGCGCTCGTCGCCGCGGTGGCGGCGGTGCTCGTGTGGGCGGCCGCGCCCGCCGCGCAGCAGTTCGGCTCGATCACGTTCCCCACGTCCGGCGCGCCCGCCGCGCAGGAGGCGTTCCTCACCGGCGTGAAGGCGCTGCACAACTTCCAGTTCGATGAAGCCGCCGTCGCCTTCCAGGCGGCGCAGAAGGCCGACCCGAACTTCGCGATGGCCTACTGGGGCGAAGCGATGAGCCACAACCATCCGCTGTGGGCGCAGCAGGACCTTGCGAAGGCGAAGGCCGTGCTCGATCGCCTCGCGCCGACGCACGAGGCCCGGCTCGCCAAGGCGAAGCTGCCGAAGGAGAAGGCGCTGCTCGAGGCGATGCAGACGCTCTACTTCAGTCCCGGCGACAAGCTGACGCGCGACATCGCGTACTCGAACCAGATGGCGCGGCTCTACGAGCAGTATCCCGACGACCACGAGATCGGCACGTTCTACGCGCTGTCGCTCCTCGGCAGCGTGCGGCCCGGCGATGCCGGCTTCCGCCGCCAGGCGCTCGCCGCGTCGATTGCGGAGAAGATCTTCGCGGCCAATCCGAAACATCCCGGCGCCGCGCACTTCGTCATCCACGCCTTCGACGATCCCGACCACGCGCCGCTCGCGCTCGAGGCCGCCAATGCCTACGCGAAGATCGCGCCGTCGGCCGCGCACGCCCTGCACATGCCCTCGCACATCTACGTGCAGCGCGGCATGTGGGAGCAGGTCGCGCTCTCGAACATCGATGCCTACAAGGCGGCCGTCGATCTCAACGCGAAGCTGAAGCTGCCGGAGGGCCGTGAAGACTTCCACACGCTCGGCTGGCTCGGCTACGCCAACCTGATGCTCGGCAGGTTCGACGAGGCGAAGAAGAACGTCGAGGCGGCGAAGGCCGCGGCCGACCGCAATCCGAACGCCGCCAACATCCGCGACGGCTACCTCGGCATGCGCGCGCGCTACATCCAGGAAACGGCGCAGTGGGAGAAGCTGGCGCTGCCGGCCGCCCCGGCCGCGGCCGCCGCCGGCGGCGACCACGCCGGCATGCCCGGCATGGCGATGCCGGGCAACGCCATGGGCGTCTCGGAAGGCGCGGCGTCGTGGGTCTACATCGTCGGCGTGAGCGCCGCGAAGCTCGGCGACATGGCCACGGCCGAGGCCGCCGAAGCGCAGCTCAAGGGCTTCCGCGAACGTGCCGCCGCCGGTCCGAACGCCTATGCCGCCCGCCCGCACGCGATTCGCGAGCAGGAGCTCGGCGCGATCATCCGCTGGGCGAAGGGGCAGAAGGACGAGGCGCTCGCGTTCGCGAAGCGCGCGACGGAGGTCGAGGTCACGATGGCCGCGCCCTCGGGCCCGCCGGAACCGATCAAGCCGGCGTTCGAACTCTACGGCGAGCTGCTGGCCGAGGCCGGCCGCGACAAGGAGGCAGCCGCCGCGTTCGAGCAGGCGCTGCTGCGCACGCCGAACCGCACGCCCTCGGTGAAGGGCCTCCAGAAGGTGCAGGCGAAGCTCGGCACGTCCATGCGCTGAGAGCCTTCGCGTCAGTCTGCGCCGGATGCCGCGCCGTGGCGCCGTGGCATCCGGCGGTGTCGCCGGACACCTGCGGGTCCCCCCTCGCACGTCGGGTCGAGCACCGGCGCGCCACACGAGGAGGGGACGTGTCGCACGGAGTTGAGCGCCGGCCGGGTCTCGGCGCGCTGCTGGCGGCCACGATCGTGGCCGCCCTGACGGGCGTGGAGGCGCGGCAGTCGGCCTGGCCGCTGGCCGACGCGCCGCACCTCATCGAAATCACCAAGGTGCAGGGACTCGAAGATCCCGGAGGGCTGCCCGACAGCGACTGGGTGCACCTGCATCGCGGCCACCATGCGGCGCCTGATGCGCTCACGGCCACGCTGCAGGTACGGCTGCTCGAGCGCGGCAACTACTGGACGGAGATTCCGCCGGCGTCGAGCGGTCTCAGCCGGCTGCGCGTGCTGGTGCGCGGCACCGCGGTGACGCCGTGGCTGCCCATCGATCAGATGGCCGCCATCCGCCTCGACCTCGCCACGCCGGAGCTGTCGGCCCTGCCCGATGGCGTGCACGACCTCACGATCGACGTCGAGGGCGCGGCCCGCCGCGACTACCGCCCGGCCCCGATCTTCGTGCACATCACGACGGGCCGGCCGCTCAGTCCGCTCGTGCCCATCCTCTCCGACTACGCGCGCGCCGGCCCGCATGTCACCTACGTGAACGCGGCGGAGCGGCGCTTCCGCGGCTACCCGATGGACCCGCGCGCGGAACCGTGGTCGGCGCCCCCGCATCAGGCCGATCTCTATCTCGAGCGCATGATGCCCAACGCCGAGTGGGAGAAGGGGCTGCCGCGACGGACGCGTGACGACCCTCGCCGGCCGGTCCGACATGGAGGCCGCGCTACAGGCGCGTGGCGTCACCGACATCTACAACCACGCGCAGACCCGGGCGGCCAGCCGCCTCGAGGTGAGCGCCGCCGACGCCGCCCGCGGCGTCCGTCCGGACATCTACGTGCCGCAGACGGTGCGCGTCGACAGCCGCGGCCGCCTCATCGTGCTCGAACTCGGCTACGGCCTCATTCGCCGGATCGATCCCCGGACCGGCGAGACGACACGCCTCGGCGCCGTCGACAACAAGTTCGAACGGTTCGCCTTCGGCTGGGCCTGGCTCGACGTCGATCGCTGGGGCACGGCCGGTCCGAAGGACGGCATCTACTGGTGCAAGTCGGTGGGGGGCGGCGTGGACGGCGATCCGGGGCAGGACCGCTTCAACGAGGTCTACGCCTGGCTGCCGCCCGACGGCGGGCAGTCGCGGTTCATCTTCGGCGACGACTGGGAGCCCTACCCGAATTCCTGGGGACGGAACGACGCCACTGGCACGCCGCACTATCCGTGGCTGGTGGCCGTGGATCCGCGCGGCGCCGTGCTCATCGCCGGGATGGGCGAACACGGCGTGAGCCGGCTGCGGGGCCGGCGCGTCGACGACCCGGTGCCCGGCCGCTACTATCCCGACTACTACGAAGGCGAACAGGACTGGAATCGCGGCGGCGTGTCGGGGGCGCTGGCGTCGTTTGCGCTGAAACATGGCTGGGATGGCCACAACCTGCTCGGCTTCGCGGATGCGTGGGGCCTGCGCGGTGACGAGACCGACCAGCAGGTCTTCGACCACTTCAACGCGCCGTCAGAGCTCCGCGCCGATCCGGTGGCGGGGCCGCGCTGGGCCGAGTACGTGCGGCTCAATGGCCGGTCCGGCAGCGGCGTCCGCGTGGCGCAGGCCGATCCGCTGGCGGTGGGGGTGAACCAGGCCACGTTGCGCGCCGGCGAGACGCTCGTCGCCACGGTGCGGGCGACCGCGGGCATCGTCGGCGCCGCCGTGGATGCCTACGTCGTGGTGCAGGGCCCCGATGGCGCGCTGTTGTCACTGCTGCCGCAGGGCGGGCTTCGCCCGGGGCTCACGCCGCTGGCCCGCGGTGTGGTGCTGCCGACCGTGAGCGTGCCCTTCACCTTTCCGCTGCCGGCGGGCACGCCGCCCGGCGTGTATCAGTGGATCGCCGGGATCACCGCGCCCGGCACGCTCGCGCTGCAGTGGCCGCTGCGCGTCGCGCCGTTCACCATCGCGCCGTGAGCGGTGGCCGTCAGAAGCGCCGGGTGTAGACCACCTTCGCGGCGCCGCGGCGATCGAGCGTGCGGAAGCGCTGGTTGGCGGCGAAGCGGTCTTCGATCCAGTTGTGGGTGTAGACGACGAACACGTCGTTGCCCGGCACGACGATCCAGCGGAAGCGCGACTGCCAGCCGAGCACGCGGCTCACCGAGTCGTACTGGATGTTGTTGACGAGGAACATGAACGGGCTGAACTGCGTGTCGATGATGGCCCGGTGGACCCGCGTATTGAAGGTGCCCTCGGCGAGCGCGACACGGTTCCACTCGTTGGCCAGGTTGATCGTGACGCCCGGGCGCGGGCGAATGCCGACATCGAAGGCCATCTCGCGGCGCGTGCCCGAGAGGAAGCCGCCCCATTCGACGCGCGGACGCACGGCGACCAGGCGCTGGTTGGCCGTGTTGGCCTGCACCGAATACCGCGTGAAGCGGTACTCCTGGCCGGCCGGCAGGGTGATGCCGGCGCTGATCGCGAACGGATCCTGCAGGCGTTCGTAGGACGGCGACACGTTCACTTCGATGTTGTCGCCGGAATGGAACTCGATGCGTCCGAGGCGCAGGTTGATCTCACGCGTCACCCAGTCGTTCTTCATGTCGGTGATGAGATCGGTGCTGAACCCCCAGCCGTAGCGGCGGATGTAGCGGTGCTTGAACGGGCGCGGCATGTAGTAGCCGAACGGGAAGGCCTGGCGCTGCCCGCGGCGCGGCGTGAAGCCGATGGCCGGATCGAAACGTTTTTCGATCACGTTGAAGCCGACGCCGCCTTCCCAGATGTCGTTCGGGTAGAACAGGAAGCCGCCGAACGACATGTTCTGGCCGGTGTTCGCCGGGTTCGTCGCGTAGAGCAGGTACCCCGACGCTTCGAGGTTCTTGCTGCCGCGGAAGTTGCGCGTCGCCAGCCGGGCATCGAGGCCGAGCGTATGCCGTGTCGGCAGCGCCGTCTGATCGCGCGTCGCCCGCCCGGTGTAGATCCCGCCGACGTATGACTGCTGCAGGATCCGGCGCCGCGTGCGCAGCACCAGGAAGTCTTCGGGGAGCGCCCCCTCGTCTTCGCCCGTGCGCACGTACAACGCGCCGATGTCCTGCTGCCCGGCCTGGCCGGTGACCTTGGTGCCGATGTCGACGCGTTGCGGCTGACCGCGGGCGTCGAGGCCGATGCGGCGCGAGAAGAAGGCGCGATTGGCGAAGTCGAAGAAGGTGGCGCCGTCGAGGAAGAACGTGCGGCGCTCCGGCAGGAACAGCGGGAACCGCGTCAGGTTCACCAGGCGCTGGTCCACCTCGGTTTCGGCGAAGTCGGTGTTGACCGAGGCGACGCCGCGCAGGCTGGGGGTGAAGTTGTAGGTGACGTCGCCGCCGACGTTGGCCGAGCCGTTGCGGGCGACGGCGGGCGTGCGGCCGGGCGCGTCGGCCAGGTAGCCGGCCGCGTACGGCTTGAGCTCCCAGCCGCGGCCCTGCGCGATGTCCTTCAGGCCGAGGAGGAGTCCCGCCGTGGCCATGCGGCGCAGTCCCTGATTGCGCTGATGGCCCGTCCAGAGCAGCTCCTCGTTCTTGCGGCGCACGGTGCGCTGGAAGTTGATGCCCCAGGCCGGAGCGTTCGGATCGAAGGCGAGCGTGAGGAACGGGATGTCGATCTCGACGACCCAGCCGATCTCACTCTGCCTGACGCGGGCGTTCCAGATGCCGTCCCACTCGCGGGCGTTCGTGCCGCCCGGCCCCATGAGCGCGTCGGCCATGAGGCCGGCCGGATTCATCTCGAAGAAGTAGCCGGTCTGCTGGTTCAGGAACGTGTCCATCGTCCACATGAACCGGTCGTCGGCGCTCAGGAACTCGTCGCGCTTGCGCGTGTTGCCCTTGAGCTTGTCGGGCTCGGAATCGAAGAGCGTCGCGCCGATGTACAGGTGGTCGCGGTTGAACGCGATGCGGACCTCGGTGCGTTCGGTGGGCGTGCCGCCGAGCACCGGGTCCTGCATGATGAACTCGCCGCCATGCTGGGCGCGGCCCCACACCGGCTCGTCGAGCACGCCGTCGAGCACGATGTGTTCGCCGTCGCGCAGGCGCTCGGCGGTCATCGTGCGCCGGCCCGACGAGAGGATGTCGGCGGCCGGCGGCGCGGTCTGCGAGGCCGTCTGCGCGCGCGCCGGCAGTGGCGCGGCGGCCAGGGCGGTGAACGCGAGCGCGGTCAGCAGATTACGCACGGCGCGCCTCGGCGATGAGATCGGCCAGGCGCCGCAGCTGGCGGCCGTCGGCCGTGCGGTTGGCGGCGTCGAGCCAGGCGAGATAGGCGCGTTCGAGCGCCGGGAACTCGCGGTCGAGGATCGAATACCAGGCCGTGTCACGGCTGCGTCCCTTGTAGATGGTGGCCTGGCGGAACAGGCCTTCGTAGGTGAAGCCCAGACGGTCGGCGGCGGCGCGTGACGGCGCGTTGAGGGCGTCGCACTTCCACTCGTAACGGCGGTAGCCGAGGCTGAAGGCGTGCCGCATCATCAGGAACATCGCGTCGGTGGCGACCGAGGTCCGCTGCGCGCGTGGCGAGAAGTTGATGTGGCCCACTTCGATCGATCCGGCCGCCGGGTCGATGCGCAGGTAACTCGCGACGCCCACCGCCTGGCCGGTCGCGCGATCGAGCACGGCGAAGAAGTACGGATCGGCGGCCGCGGCCACGGCGCGCAGCCAGCGGTCGTAGTCGTCGAAGGTCGCGAACGGGCCGACGGGGAGGTAGGTCCAGTTGCGCCCCTCGGTGTCGAGGGCGTTGGCCTCGTGCAGGGCGCGCGCGTGCCGGTCCGGCTCGAGCCGTTCGAGGCGCGCCCAGGCGCCCTCGAGCACATGTACCGTGGGGCGCGGGGGCGCCTGCCAGCCGTCGAGCGGGTCGCCGATCGGTTGGCCCAGCGCGTTCGTGCGCGGGGTCATCGCGCGGCGCTCCCGAAGACACCTGCCGGCGGCGCCGTCATCACCCGGCGCAGCGTGCGCTCGGGAGCCGCGAGCAGCCCGCTGGCGGCGAAGCTGTTCTGCGAATCCGGCTCGAGCGCGGCGGCGGCCAGCGTGCCGAGCGGCTGCGCGAGATCGACGAACCACGTACCGGGCGTCACCGTGTCCTGGCGGCGCAGGCGCCGCACCGAGAGGACGGCAATCGGCGCGCCGTCGTCAATCGCGCCGCGGGCGTCCTGCCGCGCGCCGGTGGACTGCGCCACGACGCGGTAGGTCTCCACATCCCAGCGGCGCTCGACGGTGGCGGGCGTGACCTGCACGCCGAGCAGGCGCAGGCGCTCGACCGCGGCCGTCTCGCCGGCGTCGATCAGGTAGCCGCAGGGGCGCGGCCGCGCGCGCACGACGCGCAGCGTGTCCGCGGAACGCCACGGCACGACGATGCGCCGTTCCTCGCCGCTCACCGCGTCGAGGAAGCGCATCGGCATCCGCATCGGCGTGTGTTCGGCGGCCACGGTCAGCATGCCCGTGCAGGCGGCCGCGGTCACCGCGGCATCGGCGGCCCGCGTCACGGCGAGCAGCCGC
>JALHON010000109.1 GCA_022842985.1 Acidobacteriota bacterium
CGTCGCGGCGTCGTCCGGCAGCGCCCGCACGAACGCCGCGACGGTCGCCTGGCAGCGTGGGCACGTGTGCACGTGCGCCTCGACCGCGCGCAGCTCCGCGCCCGCGAGTTCGCGCTCCGCGTACAGGCCGATGACCTCCGCGTCCGGGCAATCGCCGGCCTCCACGCCGTCCGCGGCGCTGAGCGCCGACGTCAGCAGCGCGTCGGCGCGCGGATCCCGCTCGGTATCCCTGGGCAGACTCACGGCGTCCTCTTTCCCTTGAACGATGGCGGCCCGGTCTCTTGCGGCGCCGGCACGCCGAGCGCCTCGGCGAGGGCGCCGTCCCAGGCGCTGCGGGCCACGTCGGCCCAGTCGGTGACATCGGCAGGCTCGACGCCGTGCGGCGCGAGCGCCGCGCCGATGGCGGTCTGCAACTGCCGCCGGATGCGCTCGAGCTTGCGCGACGCGGTCGCTTCACTCTCGCCGAAGAGCCGGCCGGCCTGCGCCAGCGTGAGCCCGTGCACGTAGTAGTAGGCCAGGCGCACGCGGTCGGCGCCCTCGAGTGCGGCCAGGGCCGCGGTGACAGCCACAGCGGCGGCCCGCATCGCCTGGGCGCGCGCGGCATCCGCCGGCGCCTGCGCCGGCAGGCGCGTCTCCACGGGATGGTCGGGATCGTCGATCGTCGTGAGCCGCTTCCGCGCCCGCACGACGTCCACGTGCCGCTGCGCGAGCACGCTGCGCAGCCACGTCGAGAGCTTCGCGCGCCCGTGGTAGTAGCGGAAGAGCGACTGGCCGCGGCCGTCGCGCCCGCCCAGGCCGAAGAGGTCGGCGTAGAGCGAATCGGCGAGTTCGCGGCCGGTGGCCTCGTCGGTCATCGCCCGCGCCGCCCGGTAGAGCTCCGGACGGTAGGTGAGCACGAAGTGCTCCCACGCGGCGTCGTGGCCATCCGCGCAGGCGAGGGCCAGCGCCAGATCCCGCGCATGCAGCGACGCCACGGCCGCAGACGCCGCGGCGCCGCCCTCCGGCGCGATCTTCGCCGCCGCGCGGCACACCGCCTCGGCGAATCGCTCCCGCGTGACGCCCCAGCGCCCGGCCTCCGACTGCGCGAACAGCTCGTCGATCGCGGCAGCCGGCACGGCGGGGGAGGACGACGCGGTGCTCACTCCTCGAACTCGAACGCCAGGAACAGGTATTGGCCCTGCCGCAGCACCTGCAACGCGCAGGCGGACCGCGGCGGCAGCTTCGTCACCACCTGCCGGAGCTCGGCGAGCGAGGTGACGCGCGTGCGATTGACGGCCACGATGAGGTCGCCGGGCTGGATGCCGTATTCGACGGCCTCTTCGCCGGCCCGCGCCGCCACGAGGGCTCCCGTGTCACTCGGCCCGAGGCCCAGTTCGCCGCGCAGCGTGTCGTCGAGGCCGATGGCGAGCACGCCGAGCCGCGCCACCAGATGCTGCTCGCGCGTGACGAGCGCGGCAAAGCGCAGCGGATCATCGCCGCGCTCGTCCACCGATACCTGCAGGCGCAGTGTCTCCTTGCCGCGCACCACATCGAGTGTGGCCACGGCGCCGGCGGCGCGCCGGTAGAGATTCACGTCGAGCTGACGGCCGTTCTCGATCGGCTTGCCGTCGAGCGCCACGACGATGTCGCCGATGCGCAGGCCGGCCTTTGCTGCCGGTCCGTCGGCGTCTACGTCGGCCACGAAGGCGCCGGTCTCCTGCGGCAGCTGCAGCGCCTCGGCGAGCACGGGCGAAATGGACTGCACGAGCGCGCCGATCGTGCCGCGCCGCACGCGCCCGTGCGCCTTGAGCTGCTCGTAGACCGAGCGCACGATGTTGCTCGGCGCCGCGAAGCCGAGGCCTTCGTTGCCGCCGCCCTGCGAGAGGATGAGCGTGTTGATGCCCACGACCTGGCCCTGCGCGTTCACGAGCGGACCGCCGCTGCTGCCGGGATTGATGGGCGCGTCCGTCTGGATGTAGACCATCGGATCGTCGGGTTCGAGCTGCCGGCCGACGGCGCTCACGACGCCCATCGTCACCGTGTTGTCGAGGCCGAGCGGACTGCCGAACGCGAACACGAGCTGCCCGGGCCTGAGCGTGTCGGAATCGCCGAGCGGCAGCGCCGCGAAGGTGGCGCCGGTCACCTTCAGCAGTGCGAGATCCGTTTCTTCGTCCACGCCGACGACCGTGGCGTCGAGGGTGCGTCCACGCGGGCGCACGATCGAGGTGCCCTGCGGCCGCGACGCCGTCACCACCTGTACGCGGCGCGCGCCCTGCACCACGTGGTAGTTGGTCATCACGTAGCCGGCAGCGTCGAGGATGACGCCCGACCCCGACGTGCGCCGCCGCTCGACCGCGCCGTCACCGGCCGGTGCATCCGGATCGAGCGCAAGGCCCGAGGCCAGCACCTGCACGGTGCTCGAGCCCACCTGGGCGGCGAGCGCTTCGAACGAGGCGCTGATCTCGCCGAGGGTGATCGCGCGCGGCGGGCGGGCCACGGCCTGCGCCGAGGCGATCGGCGTGGCGAGGGCGCCGGCGGCGGCCACGAGGCCCACCGCGCAGGCGTGCTGCAATCGTCTGGTGCGAGTAGGCATGGTCGCGATCGCGGGGCGCTCCCTCAGGCCTTCGAGCTTAGCCGATCGCCTGTATCTGGTAGAGTCCGAGCGATGTCTTCGACGTTGACGTTCCTGGGGGCGGCCCGCACGGTCACGGGCTCACGGTATCTGGTGGAAGCGGCCGGCAAGCGCGTGCTGGTCGATTGCGGGATGTTCCAGGGGCTCAAGGAGCTCCGGCTGCGCAACTGGGCCGAGCCCAGCGTGCCGTCGGCCTCGATCGACGACGTCGTCCTCACCCACGCGCACCTCGACCATGTCGGGATGCTGCCGCGGCTCGTCGCCCAGGGCTTCAAGGGGCGGATCTTCTGCACCCCCGGCACCCAGGACCTCTGTTCGCTCGTGCTGCCCGACGCCGGCCGCCTGCAGGAAGAAGAGGCCGAGCGCGCCAACCGCTACGGCTACTCGAAGCACAAGCCGGCCCGGCCGCTCTTCACAGAGGACGACGCCATCAAGACGCTGCGCCAGCTCCAGCCCGTTGGGTATGAACGACCCATACCCGTGGCCGGAGGTTCCCTTGAGGTGGAGTTTCTACCCACAGGTCATCTGCTGGGAGCCGCCTACGTGCGCATGCGCCGGCCCGGCGGCGAGGGGGGCACGGTGCTCTTCGGCGGCGACCTCGGCCGCTACAACCGGCCCATCCTGCCCGACCCGTCGAACGGCGTGCAGACGGACGTGCTGCTCGTGGAATCCACCTACGGCGACCGCCTCCACCCGCAGGAAGACGAAGGCGAACACCTGCGCAGGATCATCACCGAGACGGCGGAGCGCGGCGGCAAACTCATCATTCCGTCGTTCGCCATCGGCCGCGTGGAGGAAGTGCTCTACGCCATCAAACAGCTCGAAGACACCCGCAAAATCAAGGCGTTGCCGGTGTACGTGGACAGCCCCATGGCCCTCCAGGCGCTGCAGTTCTACCAGCGTCACGCCCACGAACTCGACGACGACATCCAGAAGCGGCGCGGCCAGGTGTGCGCCTTCTGCACGGCCCGCTTCACCCCGGTGGCGACCCCGCAGGACTCGCGCGAGGTGGTGGAGAGCAAGGGGCCGGCGATCGTGATTTCGTCGAGCGGCATGGCCACGGGCGGGCGAGTTCTGCACCACCTGGCCAAGGCGCTGCCCGATCCCAGGAACACGGTCCTCTTCGTCGGATTCCAGGCGGCGGGGACGCGCGGCCGTCATCTCATCGAAGGCGCCACCGAAGTGAAGATCCACGGGCAGTTCATACCCGTGCAGGCCCGCATCGAGAAGTTGAACGGGATGTCGGCGCATGCAGACGCGGGCGAAATCGTGCGCTGGCTGAAGACGTTCCCGACACCCCCCGGTACGACTTACCTGGTGCACGGGGAGGCATCGGCCCAGGACACGCTGAAAAACCGCATCACGGCGGAGTTGGCGTGGAACGTGCAGGTGCCGCGGCACGGGGATCGTGTGCCCGTGCCCCTGTAACCGCCGAACGCGACTCGAACGATGCCGTCCAACGACCGACCCGTGCAGACCGCCAGCAGCACTCCCACCCGGCCCTACCTGCTCGAGCGGGTAGACGACGCTGCCGTCGTGCAGCTCTATGCCGACGGTTTCGCGGGTTTGCCGCTCGATCAGAAGACGCTCATCTGGCACCTGTACGAGGCGGCGCTCGCCGGGCGCGACATCTACACCGACCAGCGCTACGTCCACAACCTGGCGATGCGCGACTTCCTCGAGGCGCTGGTGCTGCACGACGGGGCACTACCGGCCGACGTCGCGACTGAAATCTGGCGCTACACGAAGCTCTTCTGGATCAACTCCGGCCCGTTCAACAACCTGACGGCCCGGAAGTTCGTGCTCAGGCTCGGCATCGAAGAGCTGGCCCACGCCGCGACACTCGCGGCCGCGGCGGGTGCACGCTTCCGCACGGCCCCCGGTGAATCGCCCGCGGAGCTGGCGCGCCGGCTGGCCCCGGTGCTGCTCGACCCGGCCGTGGATGCGATGGTCACGAACAAGACGCCCGGCGCCGGCGGTGACATCCTGCGCGACAGCGCCAACAACCTCTACAGCGGCGTCTCGATGGCCGACCTCGAGGGCTTCGTCGAGCGCTACCCGCTCAACTCGCGCCTCGTGAAGCGCGACGGCCAGCTCGTGGAAGAGGTCTACCGCGTGGGCGGCCGCTACGACGCCGAACTGCGCCGCATCATCGGGCACATCGAAGCCGCGCTGCCGTTTGCCACGCCGAGCTTCGCCGCGGCCCTGCGCGCGCTCATCCAGTGGTATCGCACCGGGGAAGACAGCGACCGCACCGCCTTCGACATCGCCTGGGTGCAATCCACCGACTCGCCCGTGGACACGATGAGCGGCTTCATCGAGGTCTACATGGACGCCCGCGGCATCAAGGGCGCGTGGGAGTCGATGGTCTACTACGTGAACCACGAGAAGACGGCGCGCATCCGCGCCCTGGCCGAGAACGCCCAGTGGTTCGAAGACTGCATGCCGATTGCACCCGCGTACCGCAAGCCGGTCGTGCTCGGCGTCACGGCCACGGCCATCGAAGTGGTGATCGAAACCGGCGATGCCGGCCCGATCACGCCCATCGGCGTGAACCTGCCGAACGACCAGCGCGTGCGCGAAGTGCACGGCAGCAAGTCGGTCACGCTCTCGAACGTGACCGAAGCCTACGAGTTCAGCACCACGGACGAATACCGCCGCGAGTTCGTGTGGAACGACGAAGAATTCGATCGCGCCAAACGCTGGGGCGCGGTGGCGGGTGAGCTTGCCACCGAAATCCACGAAGTGCTGGGCCACGGGTCGGGCCGCATGGCCGCCGATATCAGCGCGCAGCCGCAGGAGCTGCTCAAGGAGCAGTATTCCGCGCTCGAAGAGACGCGCGCCGATCTCGTGGCGCTCTACTTCTGCGCCGATCCGAAGCTGGTCGAACTCGGCATCGTGCCGGCCGATGCGCACGCCGACATCCTCCGCGCCGAATACGAAGCCTTCGCCCGCACCGCGCTCGTGCAGCTGCGCCGCGTGCGCGAGGGCACGCAGCTCGAAGAAGACCACATGCGCAACCGCCAGGCCATCGTGCACTGGCTGCTCGCCAACACGCAGGCGGTGTCGGTGCGCATCCGCGACGCCAGGACCTACTACGTCGTCGAGAGCGTCACCCGGTTCCGCGAGGGCGTGGCCGAGATGCTGCGCGAAGTGCAGCGCATCAAGTCCGAGGGCGACTACGAGGCCGCGCGCATGCTCTTCGAGACCTACGGCGTGCACTTCGACGCCGGACTGCGCGACGAGATCGTGCGCCGCGTCGATCAGCTGAAGCTGCCGTCGTACACGGGCTTCGTCATGCCCACGCTGACGCCGATCTACGACGCGACTGGCGGCATCGCCGACGTGCAGATTTCCTATCTCTGCGACTTCGCGACGCAGATGCTCAGCTACTCGGCCTACCGTCGCGCCGAGTTGTAGCGGGGTCTGTCACCGGCGGCGCGACGTCTGGAGCGAGAACCGGGCGGGCTCTGGAGCGACGACCGGGCGGACGCGGCGACGTCTCCCTCCGGCTCACGTTCGCTCCGGCATGCCGGGTCGACTCTGGCACACCACGAAGGACGACGGTCCGCAAGGAGGACCGGCAGAGCTGCCGGTGCTCACAGTTCGCCGTCGGAAGACGTCGCCGCGCCCACCCGGTCGTCGTGGCGTCTCACCCCCAGGGCCGGGCGCCACGGCCGAGCTGGGGCCGCGATGAGCCATGCGATAGTGAGGGAGCCAGCGCAGAGGAGGCATCGATGGCCCGATTCACGGTCGTGGCGGCGTTACTCGTGGGCATGGTGACGTCAGCATCAGCGCAGCGCGGCCAGACGCGCGAGTTCTCGCGCGTCACGCAGCGAGGCGCGGCCCTTGCCGACTATCACGACGGCGTGACGCAGGTGGTGGCCGCCTACTACCACTCGCAGCACAACCACGACACGCCGTGGCTGCTCATCGAGGTGGGCATGTCCAGTGCGCAGCGGTTCGTGTTGCGCCGCGACCGCGTGCGGCTGGTGGCGCCATCCGGCCGGGCCGTGCCGCTCGCCGAGCAGATTCGCTGGGGCGCCGATTCCGCGCGCGCCCGCGGGCTGCTGCAGCAGGCGCAAACCACGCGCCATCAGGTGCGGACGTACTTCCTGGGCACCCGCGATGTCGCGCGCCTGCGTTTCTTCGGCCGGCCCGAGGAGGGCCAGACCGTGGTCGATCTCGCACAGAGTCTGCCCGAGGAAGTGTTGCTCGGCGACCTGCTGTTCGAGTCGCCCACCGGCGCCTGGGAGCGCGGCATCTACGCGCTCGAGATCGAACACGACGGCGGCACGGCCGCCCTGCCCATCCACCTGCGGTAGAGTCGCCGCATGTGCGACCTCGGGCACCAGCACGATCACCACGCGTTCGGCTATCTGGTGGACACACCGGAAGTCCGCGCGCTCATCGACGAGACACGTCGCCTCACGCAGGAGATCGGTGACACGGCCACACGGGTGGAAGCCATGAAGCCGGCCTTCGCGCGGCTGCTCGCCGCCGACGGCTGGCTGCCGGAGGCCTACGGCGCGCCCGACTTCTCGAGCGGCATGGGCAGCGGGATCGGCCAGTACGCGCTCTACCGCGCCGAAGACGGCTCGCTCACGCTCTTCTCGCTCGTCATTCCCGCCGGCGCCGAGACGCCCGTGCACGACCATCTGGCCTGGGGGCTCATCGGCGTGTACCGCGGGCGCCAGCACGAGACGGTGTATCAGCGCATGGACGACGGCCGCGACGAGTCGCGCGCGGATCTCGTCGTGGCGCGGGCGCAGACGATGGAGACCGGTGACTTCTACGCCCTGCTCCCGCCGCGCGACGACATCCATCTCGTGAAGACGGTGTCGGACGTGCCTTCCGTGTCGATCCACCTGCTCGCGAACGACACGGCCTGCGTCTGGCGGCACCGGTTCCACCCGGCCACCGGCGAAGTGAAGGCGTTCCGATCCGGCTACAGCAACGCGCCGTGTTCGCCGGACGTGGCCGCTGTCACGCCCGCGTCACAGACGCTCTAGCGGCCGAACGTTCGCGGGTGCCCATCGACGCGGACGTACAGCCACGACGCCGTGTCGATGTCCCGCGCCACAGCCTGCACCACGTCGTCTCGAATGGACCGCATGCGCGCCCATGTGGCCGTGTAGCCCTCGGCGGCCACCCGTTGGTCGTCGCGGTTGCCCTGAAAGCTCGCGGCTTCGAACGCCGCGCGGTATCGCGACAGCAGAAAGAGTTCGAGTCCGGCCCTGAGCGCCGAGCGTGGGTAGCGCCGCAGGTAGCGATCGGCGTGCGCCGCTTCCGCCAGAGGCCCATCGCTGTAGCCTTCCCATTCATACGCGAGCACCGCCGTCGCCGAGTACCTCGCCGCGGTCGGCGCGATGTCGCGGCGACCTGCGCATGCGACCAGATAACTTTCGAGTGCCCGGCGCTTGTCGTCGATGGCGTCGAATTCATCGCCTGTCGGTGGAGGCACCGGTCGCGTCGACGAATACCCGGCCCGCAGCGCGACCCGGGCTGCAAAATCCTGCCGCACGCCAGGGCTCAGCGGCGCGAGCGCCTCCGGGGCGGGCATCTCGCCGCTGCTCAGCGCTCCGAGCAGCTCGGAGCCCCCCCAGGGCTGCTGCAGGCCCGTGGCTCGCGGCACGTCGAACAGCGGGCCCGACAGGACCGACAACGTCACACCTAGGAGCACGGCGCGCACTTGGGTCACACTGATAGCGTATGCCGACCCTGCCTTCCCTCGACAGGTGGCGCATGACGGCCCTCGTGGCCCTCGTCGCCCTGCTGACCGCGCCCGCGTTCGCCCAGGAGCCGCTCTCGACGCGCCTGCTGCTGGCCGAAGACGCGCGGGTGCTGAGCCTCGAGACGCACGCGCTGCTGACCGAAGGGCTCAAGAGTCCCGACGCGAAGGTTCGCGCGCAGGCGGTGCGGGCGGCGGGACGTTTCGAGACGCCGTCGCTGCTGAACGACATCATGCCGCTCCTGACCGATTCGGACGTGGAGGTGCGCCGCTGGGCGTCGATTGCCACGGCCAATGCCGCGCGGCTCTTCACGATGCCGGCCATCGACGAACTCCTCCGCGTGATGGGTACGGCGAAGTCGGCAGACTGGGGGCTCTACGCCGCCGCGCTCGGCCGGATCGCGATGGCGACGCCGGATCAGTTCCGCCGCGTGGAGCAGGCACTGGCTGCCGTGCTGCCGGCACCGCCCCTGGGCGCGCGCCTGGTGCCCGGTCGCACGCGCGTCGCTGTCGCACGGGATGTCGCGCAGGTCGAAGGCGCCGCGCGCGGACTCGAAGCGCTCACCCGCATCAGTGGCAAGGTGGCGCCACTCGGCGACGACACCAGGGCACGGTTGTATCTCGTGGTCGAGACGCCGGATGCCCGCGGCGCGACCATCTTCGCGCGCGCCCGGCGCCTGGCGCTCCAGGCGCTCCGCAACGCGCGGGTGGTGGACGGCGGCCTGGCGCGCACGGCCGTCCGCGATGCCGACGATGAAGTGCGCCGGCTGGCCGTCGTCGCCGCAGGCGCGCCGGTGACCGCCGAGGCGCCGGCCACGATGCCGGCTGCCGATCGTGATGCCGTGCTCACCGCCGGCCTCAAGGACACCGAGCCGCGCGTGCGCTACGAAGCGGTGCGCGGCTGGGGCCGCCATCTGCAGGCCGCCGACTGCCAGCCGGTGCTGCGCGCGGTGAACGACCCGAGTCCGCACGTCGCGCTCGCCGCCATCGACCTGCTCGGTGCCGGCTGCGGTTCCACCTCCGTCGTGCCGGTCCTCCAGAAGGAGGCCGAAGCGCTGCCCGCGTCAGGCTTCACGTGGCACCGCGCCGCGCACGCGATCGTGAGTCTGGCGAAGGCGTCGCCCGCCGACGTGCGCACCCTGCTACCGCGGTTCGTGGGCCACGGCACCTGGCAGGTGCGCGTGTACGCGGCGCGCGCGGCGGGGGCGACCGGCGCCACCGAGGCGCTCGTGCGCCTGGGCGGCGATGCCAGCGACAACGTGCGCGAGGCGGCGCTCGAGGAACTGGCGCGCCTGAAGCGTCCGGAGGCGCTGGCCGTGGCCTACGACGCCCTCACGCGGCCCGACTACCAGCTCGTGATGACGGCGGCGCGGGCACTCGCGGCGGAGACGGAGCGGCCCAAGGCCGCCAAGGCGCTGTCGATCGGGCTACTGCGGCTCACACTCGAAGGCAAGGACACGTCGCGCGATCCGCGCGTGGCCATCCTGACGACGCTCGCCGAGATCGGCAGCACCTCGGACGTCGACGCCGTGACGCCGTTCCTGAGCGACTGGGACGCCCGCGTGGCCGAGGCCGCCGCGAAGGCGATCACGAAGTGGACGGGCCAGCCGAAGGAGGCGACGCCGCGCCCGCGGCCCACGCAGCCGCCGGATCTCGCCGTGCTGGCGAAGGCGCGCACGCAGCGCATGCGCATCACGATGGCGCGTGGCGGCGTGCTCGAGCTGCGGCTGCTGCCGGACGAAGCGCCCGCTACCGTGGCGCGCGTGGCGGCGCTCGCCGCGAAGGGGCACTACAACGGCCTCACGTTCCACCGCGTCGAGCCCACCTTCGTGCTGCAGGGGGGGAGTCCGGGCGCGAACGAGTTCATGGGCGACGGGCCCTACATGCGTGACGAGCCCGGCGTGGCGCACAACCGCGGCACCCTCGGCATCTCCACCCGGGGACGCGACACCGGCGACGCGCAGATCTTCGTGAACCTCATCGACTCGCCGCGCCTCGACCACGCCTACACGGTCTTCGCCGTCGTCGAGCGCGGGATGGACGTGGCCGATACCGTGCTCGAAGGCGACGTGATGGCGAAGGTCGAGTTCGTGGACGCGCCGCGCCGGTGACTCTGCGCTCCTCGCGGCTGCCGGCCGATCTGGCCCCGAACCGCCTCACCGAGGCGGTCGCGCGGCGGCGTGCCGGCGGTGGCGGTCTCATCGATCTGACGGAATCGAATCCCACGCGCGCCGGGCTGGCGTATCCGCCCGATCTGCTGGCGCCGCTCGCCAGCGCCTCGGGCCTGGCGTATGCGCCACAGCCGTTCGGGCTCGAGTCCGCCCGCGCGGCCGTGGTGGCCGACTACGCGCGGCGTGGTGTGGCCACGAGTCTCGATCGCGTGTGTCTCGCGGCCAGCACCAGCGAGGCCTACGCCTGGCTCTTCAAGCTGCTCTGCGACCCGGGCGACCGTGTGCTCGTGCCGCGGCCCAGCTATCCGCTCTTCGAACATCTGACGGCGCTCGAATGCGTGGAGGCCTCGCCCTACGAGCTCGACTTGCACGGGCACTGGCGCATCGACGTCGACGCGCTGGCGCGGCAGATCGACGACCGCACGAAGGCCGTATTGGTCGTGTCGCCGAACAATCCCACCGGCTCGGTGGTGGACCGCGCGGAGCTCGACGCGCTCGCGGCCGTGTGCGCGGCGCACGATCTCGTGCTCATCGGCGACGAGGTGTTCGCGGACTACCGGCTGGATGGCGAGGCGGCGGCGCCGTCGGTGATCGAACAGGACCGCGCGGTGGCCGTGTCGCTCGGCGGCCTGTCGAAGTCCGTGGGGCTGCCGCAGGTGAAGGTGGCGTGGATGGCCGTGGGCGGGCCGGCCGATGCCGCCAGCCGCGTGATGGCGGGGCTCGAGATCATTGCGGACACATTCCTGTCGGTCTCCACACCCGCGCAGGTGGCGCTGCCGGAGCTGCTCGCCCGCGGCGCTGTCGTGCGCGAGGAGATCCGCGCCCGCACTGCGCGCAATCTGACCGCGCTCGCCGCCGTGGTGGCTGCCGTGCCGGCGGTGACGCTGCTGGCGCCGGCCGGTGGCTGGTGCGCCGTGCTGCAGGTGCCATCGATGCGCCACGAAGAAGCGCTCGTGCTCACACTCGTCGAGCAGGACGGCGTGCTCGTGCATCCCGGCTACTTCTTCGATTTTCCGCGTGAGGCGTTCGTGGTGGTGAGTCTGCTCGTGGCCCCCGACGCCTTCGATACCGGTATCGCGCGCGTGCTGGCGCGCGTGACGGAGGCTGCGTGATGGCGGCGGCGCGGCAATGCGGCATCGGCGTGCCGCTCTTCTCGATCCCGTCGTC
Source organism: Acidobacteriota bacterium (assembly GCA_022842985.1). Lineage (GTDB taxonomy): Bacteria > Acidobacteriota > Vicinamibacteria > Vicinamibacterales > UBA2999 > CADEFD01. The sequence goes on from JALHON010000109.1 coordinate 11,681, forward strand.
GGCGAGCTGGGGCATCGGCGAGTTCGCCGATCTGCCGGCCTTCGGCGCGTGGTGTCAGGCGGCCGGACAACGCTACGTGCAGCTCCTGCCGCTCAACGAGATCTCGCCGGGCGAGACGTCGCCGTATTCGTCGATGACGGCGATGGCGCTCGACCCGATCTACATTCACGTGCCCGCGGTGGAAGACGTCATCGCGCTGGGCGGTGAGGCGGCACTGCCGGCGGACGACCGGGCGGTGCTCGAGGCCGTGCGCGGGTCGGAGCGCGTGCGATACGCCGACGTGCGCGCGCTCAAGTCGCGCGTGCTGCGCCGTGCCTACACGCGCTTCGTGGCCGAAGAGATCGACCGCGGCACGGCCCGGGCGGCGGCCTGTGCCGCCTACGAGACGCGCGAGTCGTGGTGGCTCGACGCGTATGCGACGTTCCGGGCGCTGCATGCCGCGCACGACGAGCGGGCGTGGTGGGACTGGCCCACAGCGCTTGCCTACGCGGATCCGGCGGCGATCAAGGAGGCGCGGGCCGCGCTGGCCGAAGAACGCCGCTATCGCGCCTGGCTGCAGTGGATCGCCGAGACGCAGTGGCAGGCGGCGCGCCAGGCGGCCGGCGTGCGTGTGCTCGGCGATCTGCCGTTCATGATCTCCGGTGACAGCCCGGACGTGTGGGCGCGGCGCGAGCAGTTCATGCTCGATGCCACCGTGGGTGTGCCGCCCGACGCCTTCAGCGACACCGGGCAGGACTGGGGCTTGCCGCCGTGGCGCTGGGACGTGATGCAGAGCACCGGCTTCCAGTGGATGCGCGCCCGCGCCCGCCGCACCGCCGCGCTCTTCGACGGCGTGCGTATCGACCATCTCGTGGGGCTGTACCGCATCTACGTGCGTCCGATCGATACGACACTCGAGAAAGTGTTCTCGCCGCCCGACGAGCCCGCACAGAGTCTGCTCGGCGCGAAGATCCTCGGCATCTACCTGCAGAGCGGCATCGAGGTCGTGGCCGAGGACCTCGGCACCGTGCCGCCGTTCGTGCGCCACTCGATGGCGCGACTCGGCGTGCCCGGCTTCAAGGTGATGCGCTGGGAGCGCGCGTGGGACACGGACGGGAAGCCGTTCGTCGATCCCGCGGAGTATCCCGAGGTGTCGGTCGGGCTCTCGGGCACACACGACACCGAGCCGCTCGCGCAGTGGTGGCGCGAACTCGCCGACGACGATCGCGCGGCGTTCCTCGCGCTGCCGAGCCTGGCGGGGCGCGGCGTCACCGCGGCGTCGCCGTTCGTGCCCGACGTGCGTGATGCGATCGTCGGCGCGCTCATCGCCGCCGCCGCCCGCACGGTGATGCTGCCGCTGCAGGACGTCTTCGGCTGGGACGCGCGCATCAACACGCCGGCCACGGTGAACGACCAGAACTGGACGTGGCGCGTGGCGCAGCCGGTGGACCGCTGGCGCGACGCGCCCGAGTGGGTCGCCTGCGCCGAGCGCCTCCGCGCGTGGTGCCTCGCCTCCCGCCGCTGATGTCTCTGCCCTGTCCCGTTTGGCTCGATCTTTGCGCGAATTCCGTGCCAAACGGGACAGGGCGAAGACAAATTACAGGGCGCGGATGAGGGCGGCGACCACCATCCCCGCGAGGAGCGCGGTGGTGGGCCGTCCGACCGCGGCAATGGCCACAGTCACCGCGGCGGCGAGGAAGCCCGGACCGTCGCCCTTCGCGAGCGTTGCGACCACGAGCGCCACGATGACGGAGGTGCCGAGGTGCTTCAGGAACGCCGTGATGAACGGCGTCGATGGCAGCACGCGCGCGACCACCAGGCCACCGGCGCGGGCCACGTAGGTCACGGCCGCCATGCCGCCGATGGCCAGGGCGGTGCTGCTAGCGTCGGGTGTCACGCCACGCTCCCACCGACGCTCCGACGAGCGCCGCCACCAGCACCTGCCACTCGGGCGCCACGATCGACGCCGGGATGCGCGTGGCGAGCGCCGCCGCGCCCCACGGCACGAGGTCCTTTGGTCCGCGCCACCCGGAGGTGAGCGTCGAGGCGAAGAACAGCACCAGCACGAGATCCAGGCCGAAGCGCCGCGGATCACCGAGCGACGGCGCCGCCAGATACCCCGTGGCCGTGCCGGCCATCCACACGAGCCACACGACGGCGCTACTGCCCACGAGCACGCCCAGATCGCGTTCGCCGCGCGCGTAGGCGCCCATCGCGATGGCCCACTGACCTTCGCCGAGCAGCCCGGACACAACCCACGGCGTGGCGCCCCGGTAATGGCGCAGCCACGAGGTGAGCGACGCGCTCAGGAGCGCGAAACGTGCGTTCACCGCGAAGGTCGAGAACCAGATCGGCGCAAGCGGCAGCGGCGCGCTCCAGAGCGGCAGCACGGCGAACTGCGCCGCGCCCGCGAACACCGAGCCGCTCATGAAGAGCGTGGCCCAGAGCGCGAGGTCCACCTGGCGCGCCGCCACGCCGAAGCCGGCGCCGAGCACCGCGGATGCGACGCCAAGCGGGACGCTCGCGCGCGCGCCCTGCCACAGGCCGCGGCGTGTCAGCGTGTAGACGTCGGGTGCCGTCATGGCCGCGCGTCCCGCGACAGGTGCAGGCACAGCAGTCCGCTCACGTTGGCCACGGCGAAGCTGATGCCCTTGAGATTGTGCGATGGCGGCACGCCCGGGATGGGACGCGGGTAGCCGCTCGCACGCGCGCGGACGCGGCGCACGGCTCCTTCCTGCGTCACGTCGACGATCGCCTGCTCGCGCGGGCAGTCCCAGTCGAGTGTCACGCCCACCGCGAGCGGCAGGCTGCCGGGCAGCCAGCGTGTGGCGTCCTGCTCCGCGGCCGCCACCAGCACCACGCCGGCACGCGCCGCCTGCACGAGCGCCTCGCCGAGCCGCGCCTGGTGCGCGGGATTCGCCGTGCCGAGGCTCAGGTTGATGACGTGGACCCGCGCCTCGATCGCCCACGTGATGGCGGCGACGAGGGCTTCCACGGTCGCCCGCAGCTCGCGGTCGAACACCTTCACCGGCACGATCGTGGCCTCCGGGGCCTTCTCGCGGATGACCGCGGCCACCGCCGTGCCATGTCCCAGGCGATCCACCGCGTCGCTGCCGCGTGCGCCCGCGGCGTCGAACGCCGCGCCCGCCTCCGCGGCGCCCACGTGCGGATGCCCCGCGTGCACGCCGCTGTCGATGACGGCCACGCG
>JALHON010000110.1 GCA_022842985.1 Acidobacteriota bacterium
TCGATGCCCGCGACACCGGCCGCGACTCGCGCCTCGCCATGACGATGCGCCTCGTGGACCGGCAGGGCCGCGCGCGCGAGCGTACGCTCGTCATCACGTCGCTTGCCGCGGCCGGCGCTCGCGGCGACCGCGTGCTCGTCCGCTTCCTCGGCCCGGCCGACATCCGTGGCACCGGCTTCCTCGTCTGGGAGCACGCGCAGCAGGAGGACGAGCGCTTCCTCTACCTGCCGGCCCTTGGTCGCGTGCGGCGCATCGCCGGCGCCGAAGCGCAGGAGAGCTTCGTGGGCAGCGACCTCAGCTACGAAGACATCGGCGGCCGGAAGCTCACGGACTACACCTACCGGATGATCGACGCCGCGGCGGCATGGACGGACGCCCAGGGCACGGCGCATCCGGCCTGGCGCATCGAGTCGACGGCGAAGGAGGCCGGCGCCCGGTATCCGCGCACGCAGTCGCTCGTGCGGAAGGACGCCTTCGTCATCGTCGAGGCGCAGGTGTTCAACCGCCGCGGCGAGCGCGATAAGCAATACACGGTGTCGCGACTCGAACGCCCCGGCGGCATCTGGACCGTGATGGACGCCACGATGGCCAATGACGCGACGAAGACGCGGACCACGCTCGTCGTCAGCGAGGCCCGCTACAACACCGGCCTCGGCGAGGCCGCGTTCAGCCGGCGTGAACTGGAGCAGGGCGCCCGGTGAGTCCGTCGGCGCGCCTCGCCCGGATCCTCTACCGGTGGCGGCGGCCGCTCGCCGCGCTCGTGCTCGCGGGGGCGGTCATCTGCGCCGGCAGCGCCAATCTCAACAACATCAACAACGACCTGAGCGCCTGGGTCGCGAAGGACTCGCCCGAATACGTCGAGTACGAACGCTTCCGCCGTGAATTCGGCGGCGGCCGCACGCTCATCATCGCCGTGGCCGGCGACGGCCTCTTCACCCCCGACGGCCTGCGCTACATCGACCGGATCTCGCGCGACATCGCCCGTCTGCCCCTCATCGAGCGCGTGCAGAGCCTGGCGACGGCCAACGTCGTGCGCCAGCTGCCGCCGCAGGACGGCGACGATGGCGGCATCGAGGTCACGCCGCTCGTCGGCGACCGGCTCGACTCGGCCGCTGGCGCCGCCGCGGTGCGCCAGGACGCCCTCGACGATCCGCTGCTGCGCGGCGACCTCGTGTCGGCCGACGGCCGCGTGACGGCGCTCGTCATCTCCACCGACGAGGCGCGAATCGACGAGGTCCGCGGCGAGGTCATCGAGCAGATCCGCGGCATCGTCGACACGGCGCGGCCGGCCGGCCTCACCACCTACTTCAATGGTCCGCTCGAGATCAGCGAGACCTACAACCGCATCACGCTCGCCAATCAGCAGGATCTGACGCCGCCGGTGCTGGTCATCACGATCATCGCGCTCTACGCGATGTTCCGCTCGGCCCGCAAGGTGGCGCTGCTCGTCTTCGCCATCGGCGTGAGCGTCGTGTGGACGCTCGGCCTCTACGTGCTGCTCGGCTACGAGATGAACGTGCTCACGAGCATGCTGACGCCGCTCGTGGTCGTGCTGGCGGTGGCCGACGACGTCCATATCGTGCAGCACTTCGACCGCGAGATGCGCGAGCACGGCGACCGCCAGCGGGCCTTCGAGTCCACCATCGCGCATCTCGTCACGCCGCTCTTTGGCGCCAGCGCCACGACCGCGCTCGGCCTGCTGTCGCTCGCGACGAGCGACGTCGTGGCCGTGCATTCGTTCGGCGTCGGCGCCGCCACCGGCGTGATGGTGGACATGATGGTGTCGATCGTGCTCGTGCCGACGATGCTCGTCTGGATGCGGCCCGATACCCACACGCCGCCGCAGGAGACCTGGCTGCTCGAGCCGCTGCGCCGCCTGGGGCGGTGGTCGTTCACGCATGCCACCCCGGTGCTCGCGGTGACCGCGCTCGTGCTGGCCGCGGCGGTGGCCGGCGTGCTGCGCCTGCGCGTGGACACGAACCACGTGAACTTCTTCGCGCCGGGGCATCCGCTGCACGAATCCGCCGACCTGATGGACCGCGAGCTGGCCGGCATCTACAGCTTCAACGTGATGCTCGACGGGCCGCCGGACGCCATCGCGCGGCCCGACGTGATGGCGCGCATGGACCGTCTGGCCGACGCGCTGCGCCGCCAGCCGCAGGTGCGCAAGGTCACCTCGGTCGTGGACTACGTGAAGCGCACGAACCAGCAGCTCGAGGGCGGCGCGGCGGCCGCCTACGCGCTGCCGACGGCGCCGGGCGGCATCGCGCAGGAGCTCTTCGTGTTCGGGCTCTCGGATGAAGGCCGCACCGAACTCGAGCGCGTCGTGGCCAGCGACTACAGCCGCGCGCACCTCACCGTGAAGCTCGCGTCGATGAGTTCCGATGTCGTCTTCGAGCAGATCTTCGAGGCCGAGCGCCTGGCGCGCGACGCCTTCGCCGGCTCGGACGTGACGCCCACCGTGACCGGCGCCGGCCGCATCTTCGCGACGCTCGATCACTATCTCGTCACCTCGCAGGTCACGAGCTTCGGCACCGCCTTCGTCACCGTGTTCGCCGTGATCTTCCTGGTGTTCCGCTCGGCGAGGTTCGGCCTGCTGGCGATTGTCGCCAACGTCGTGCCGGTGGCCGCGGTGCTCGGCCTGATGGGCTGGATCGGCATCTCGCTCAACGTCGCCACGATCATGGTGGCGAGTGTGGCGCTTGGTGTCGTCGACGACGACACGATCCACTTCATCGGCCGCTTCCGGCGCGAGACGGCGCACGGGGCGACGGCCGACGTGGCCGTGGAACGGGCCGCCATGGACGAAGGGCGCGCCTCGCTCACGACCGCCATCGTCAACAGCCTGAGTTTCGGCGTGTTGTGGTTCTCGGAGTACAAGCCCACGGCGTGGTTCGGCTCGCTGCTCGCCCTCACGATGGCCGTGGCCTTCCTGGCCGAGATCTTCATCGTGCCGGCCGTGATCGCGCGCTTCCCCGGGCTCTACGGGGCGGCTGCGCGGCGGGACGTCGCGGCTGCATGAGGCCGCGTCACGCGCGCGTCGCGGTGCTCGCGCTGGCCCTGCTCGGCGCGGCAGCCACGGCGGCCACGGCATGGGCCCAACCCGCGGCCTCGCTGACCGGCTACACCTCGCTCATGCTCGACGCCCTTCCGGATGCGCCGGGACGCGCCGGCACGCCCGCGGGCGCCGTCGAACTGCGCGGCCGCGTCTTCCTCGACGGCCGCGTGACGTTCGGCGAACGCCTCACCGTGCGGGCGGCGGCGTGGGCGGAAGGGCTGACCGGCGAGCGCAACGGCACCACGCGGCGTGCGGCCATCGCCCAGCCGCAGGAGGTCACGCTCACCTGGTCCACGCCGGCCGTGGAACTCGCGGCCGGCATCGGTCAGGTCGTGTGGGGGCGGCTCGACGAGTTCCAGCCCACCGACGTGGTCAACCCGATCGACATCACGCGCTTCTTCCTCGAGGGCCGCGCCGAGGCGCGCCGCGCCGTGGGTCTCGCGCGGGCGCGGGCGTTCCTGCCCGGCGGCGCGACGCTCGATGCCGTCTATGTGCCGGTCTTCCGCGCCGCGACCTTCGACATGCTGGGCGAGGCGACATCGCCGTTCTCGCTCGCGCCGCGTGAGGTCTGCGTGTCCCAGGGCTGCCTGCCGGTCGCCATCGCGGACGTGCGGCCCCCGGTCGCCGCGGCGAGCGGACAGGGCGGCGCGCGCCTCTCGGCCACCACGGGCCGCGTGGACTGGGCGCTCATGGCGTGGCGCGGCTTCGAGGCCGTGCCGCTCTACGTGGCCGCCGCGCCGTTCGTGCCACGGGCGGGCGGCCTGGCCGTGGACGCGGTGCATCCCCGCACGACCGTCATCGGCGGCGACGTGGAGACCGTGCGCGGCGCCTGGGGCCTGCGCGGTGAGCTGGCCTGGCACCTCGACGACACCCTGCAGGCCACCGACCGCTTCGCCGCGCTGGCCGCGCGCTCGGTCGAGGGCGGCATCGGCATCGATCGCCGGGCCGGCGACTACCGGCTGTCGGCAACCGTGCTGGGCGTGGCCCGCCGCCTGCGGGACGGCGCGGCCGGCACCATCGATCGCCACGACCTGCAGCTCGTCACGTCGGTCGACCGCACGTTCGCCCGCGAGACGCGCCGGCTGCGCGTGTTCGGCGTCTACAACCCGGGCGACCGCAGCGCCTTCGTGCGCGGCCTCGGCGGCGTGAGCGTGCGTGACGGCTGGTGGCTCGAGGCCTCGGCGGGGTGGCTCACCGGCGGCGGCACCGACACGCTCTCGCGTCTGGCCGAGCGCGACTTCGTCTACCTGCGCGCCCGCGTCTACTTCTGAGCCGCGGCTAGGCGGCCGCCGGCGGCGTATCGAGCGCGCGTCGCACGATGTCCGACAGGGTGTCGGCCGAGAACGGCTTCTGCAGGAAGTTCTCGCCGGCGCCGAGCTTCAGTTCGCGGCCGGCGATCTCCGGACTGTAGCCGCTGCTGAAGACCACGCGCAGACCGGGCATGTCGGCCCGCAGGCGCCGTGCCAGCTCCTGGCCGTTCACGCCGTCGGGCATCACGAGGTCGGTGAGCAGCAGCGAAACCTGCGCCCGGTGCGCCTCCCACAGCTTCAGGGCTTCGACCCCGCTTGCCGCTTCGACGACTGTGTAGCCGCGGCGCTGCAGGATGGCGCGCACGAGGATGCGCACCGACGGCTCGTCTTCGACGACGAGCACCGTTTCGCTGCCGCCGCGCGGCGCCTGCTTCGCGCGTTCGCTCGTCTGTTCGAGGCTCGCGGCGATGGCCGGCAGGAAGATGCGGAAGGTCGTGCCCTGGCCGGGCTCGCTGGCCACGGTCACCCAGCCGCCATGCTGCCGGACGATGCCGAACACGGTGGCCAGGCCGAGGCCCGTCCCCTTGCCGGCTTCCTTGGTCGTGAAGAACGGTTCGAAGATACGCGGCAGCACTTCGGGCGGAATGCCGCAGCCGGTGTCACTCACGCTCATGCCCACGTAGCGGCCGGGCAGCACGTCCGGATACGGCCGCTCGCCATGCTCGGCGACGGTCTCTTCCCACGTCTCGACGCGCAGGCGGCCGCCCTTCGGCATGGCATCGCGGGCGTTGACGGCGAGGTTCAGCAGCACCTGGTCGAGCATGCCGGCATCGGCGCGGGTCGCAAGGCGGGCGGTGTGCAGATGCAGCTCGAGGCGCACGTCCTCGCCGATGATGCGCTGGAGCATCTTGGCGATCGTGGTCACGACCTCGTTGAGGTTCAGGTTCTTCGGCTGCATGACCTGGCGGCGGCTGAAGAGCAGGAGCTGGCGCGTCAGGTCGGCGCCGCGTTCCGCGCAGGCCTGGATCTCCTGTAGGCCCTCGAGCGCTTCACTCGACAGTCCTTCGGTGGAGGCCGAGATCTCGGCCTGCATCATGACCACCGACAGGATGTTGTTGAAGTCGTGCGCCACGCCGCCGGCCAGCTGGCCGATGGCTTCCATCTTCTGCGACTGGCGCAGCTGATCCTCGAGCGCCAGCCGCTCGGTGATGTCGGCGGCGTAGCCGTGCACGACGCCGCGCTCGGCAATCGGATAGAACGACCACGACAGCACGCGTTTGCCGAAACGTTGCTCGAGGCGCAGGCGCTCGCGTCCCGAGGCCAGGCACTCGCGCACGATGGCCGGCGTATCGCCTGGCAGCATCTGGCCGGGATCGGCGAGGCCGAGGCCGCGCGCCAGGCCGGTCGCGGCCGCGTTCGTATAGGTCACGATGCCTTCGCCGGTGAGTTCCATGACCGGATTCGGGTTCACCTCGGGGAAGGCGGCGAGACGCTTCACGGCTTCCTCGGCGCGCTTGCGGGCGGTGATGTCGGTCACGGTGGCCATCATGAAGCGGCCGCCCGCCATCTCGATCGGCGTCAGGCCGATCTCCACGGCCACGTCGGTGCCGTCCTTTCGGCGCGCGAACAGATAGCCGCCGCGGCCCATTGCGCGCGCATGCGTATGGCGGAAGGCGTCGCCGCGCTCCGCCACATGGGTGGCACGCAGCGCTTCCGGCAGCAGCACCTCCACGGTGCGGCCGACGAGTTCGTCGGGCTCGTAGCCGAAGATCGTCGACACGCGGCGGTTGGCGAAGGTGATGGTGCCGTCGGACGCCGTCATCAGCACGGCGTTCGGCGAGGAGTCGACCAGGTGCCGGAAGCGTTCCTCGCTCTCGCGGAGCTGTCCGGTGCGCTCGATGACGAGCTGATCGAGGTCCTCGTTGAGGGCCCGCATCGCGGTGGTGGCCTGCTTCTGCACCGTGATGTCGCGAATCGTCACGAGCAGGTAGGCCTGTCCGCCCTGCACCACGCGGCTCAGCAGCACGGCCGCGAAGAACGGCTCGCCCGTAAGCTTCCGGTGGGTCCACTCGAAGGCGTGCGAACCGGACTCCATGGCCGCCGCAATCATCTCGGCGGCCCCGCTGCCCGAGTCTCGGCCGTCGTCCTGTACCTCGGGCGAGAGCACCCATGGTTCGAGCGCGCAGATTTCGGCCTCGCTGGCGCCGCCGAAGAGCTCGACGGCCGCCGGGTTGCACGACGTGAAGCGCCACTCGGGCGGATGCAGCGTGAGGATCGCGTCGCGCGAGCTCTGGATCATCAGCCGGTGCTGTTCCTCGCTCTCGCGCAGCGCCCGGTCCATCGCCTTGCGGGTGGTGACGTCGCGGAAGATGCCGCGCGTCACCGTGGCGCGTCCGTCCTCGAACCCCACCGTGATGCTGCCTTCGAGTTCGCAGGCGCGGCCATCGCGCGACACCATCACGGTTTCGAACACCCCGACGTCCTCTCCGGCCACCAGGCGGCGGAGGAAGCCGGCGCAGTGCTCGCGGTGATCGGGATGGATGACGTCGAAGATGTTCATCGCGGCGATGGCGCCGCTGTCGTAGCCGAGCGTCTCGCGCCAGGCGCGGTTGGTGAAGAGAATCGTGCCGTCCGGAGCCACGCTCTGCACGAGCTCGCTCGTGCCGTCGAAGAGGTCGCGCAGCTGGGCTTCGCTGTCGCGCAGTTCGGCGGTGCGGGCGCGCACGGCGTCTTCGAGTTCGGCGTTCAGCCGGCGCACCTCTTCCTCGGCCTGTTTGCGTGTGCTGATGTCGAGGTAGGTGCCCAGGACGCCCGTGACCTCGCCCTGAGCGTTGCGGATGGGCACCTTGCTCGTGAGCAGCGTGACCGTGCGCCCGTCGGCGGTTCTCAGCGGCTCTTCGATCAGGAGCTTGGCCTGGCCGCTCTCGATCACCGCGCGGTCGTCACCGCGGTACAGTTCCGCCTGTTCGCGCCAGGCCATCTGGTAGTCGTCGCGGCCGACGACGTCCGCCGGCGAGGCGAAGCCGGCGTCCATCGCGAACTCGGTGTTGCAGCCGAGATAGACGAGATTCCGGTCCTTCCAGAAGACGCGCACCGGGATGGTGTCGATGATGGTCGCGATCATCTGCTGCGACGAGCGCAGGGCCTCCTCCGACTGCTTGCGTTCGGAGATGTCGGTGTGCGAGCCGGCCATCCGGAAGGGCTGGCCGGCCTCGTCGCGCAGCACGGCGCCGCGGGCGAGGATCCACTTGTACGAGCCGTCCTTGCATTGCAGGCGGAACTCGGCCGAATAGTGCGCCCGGCTGCCAGCGATGTAGGCCTGCAGCGCCGTCATCGTCGGCACGAGATCGTCGGGATGCATCAGCCGTTCCCACGTGGCGTAGTCGTTTGCCAGTTCGTGGTCTTCGTAGCCGAGCATCGACTTCCAGCGCGGCGCGAAGTAGGTCTGGCCGGAGCGCATGTCCCAGTCCCAGAGGCCGTCGCTCGAGCCGAGCATCGCGACCTCGAGCCGCTGCTGACTGGCCACGAGCGCGGTCTCCGCCTCCTTGCGCGCCGTGATGTCGGCGACGATGCCGGTCAGGCGTTGCGGGCCGTGGGCATCCCGGGCGACGACGCTGCCGCGATCGAGCACCCATTTCCACGCGCCGGATTTCGTGCGCAGCCGGTGCTCAGACTGGTAGGTGGGCGTGCGGCCGTCGAGATGTGCGTCGAGCTTGTCGAGCAGCGCCGGTAGATCGTCCGGATGCACGAGCGACTTGAAGAAGTCCACGTGCGGTTCGGTTTCCTCGAGGGTGTACTCGAGCATCCGCGCCCAGCGGGCGCTGTAGCCGGTGCGCCCCGTCTGCGGATACCACTCATAGATGCCGAGGTCGCCGCCCTCGAGCGCCAGTTCGAGCCGCTCGCGGCTCTGCGACAGCGCCGCCTCGGCCTGCTTCCGCATGATCGCGATCGAGACCACGGAACGGGCGCGGTCGATGATCTCGAGTTCCTCGGTGCTCGGCAGGCGCGGTTCGCGGTAGTAGATCGCGAAGGTGCCGAGGACCTTGCCGGCATCCGAATGGACGGGCGTGGACCAGCAGGCGCGCAGGCCATACTCCATCGCCAGTTCACGGAAGTCGCTCCACAGCGGATCGGTCGCGATGTCCGGCACGATGATCTGGCGATCGAGGTGCGCGGCCGTGCCGCACGAGCCCACGCGCGGCCCGATCGGGATGCCGTGGATGGCGTCGTTGTAGTCGGGCGGCAGGCTGGGCGCCCCGCCGCGCAGCAGCCGCGTGCTGGTCTCATCGAGCAGCAGCACCGAGCAGAGCGCGCCGGGAGCATGCGCCTCGAGGCCGCGCATCAGCCCGTCGAGCACCTCGGCCAGCGAGCCGGGCCGCATGATGAGCTCGAGCGCCTGCTTCTCCCACCGCAGCAGGGCGTCGGTGCGGCGCTGGTCGGTGATGTCGTGCGAGATGCCGAGCAGCGAGACGACGGCGCCGGATTCGTCCCGCAGGGGGGCCGCGTGCAGCGTCAGCCAGCGCCGCGTGCCCTTGAGGCCGGTCATCTCGAACTCGCAGGTGCCCGACTCGCCCTGGAAGACGCGCGAGGTCAGGGCCTGGAACGCGTCGCGATGCTCGGGCGCCACCAGGGCCAGCATCTGCATGCCGGCCACATCGCGGAAGGCGCCGGCTTCGAAGATCCGCAGGCCCGCCTCGTTCAGTTGCTGCACCGAGCCGTCGGGTCCGAGCGTGCTCACGCACTCCGGCTCGGTTTCGACGATCTGCCGCCAGCGGGCCTCGCTCTCGCGCAGCGCCCGGCTGGTTTCCTGCGCGTCGGCGATCTGCTGCGCCAGGGCGCGCGTGGCTTCCTGATGTTCGAGCGTGAGGCGCTCGGCCAGACGGGCGGCGCGGCGGCCGGCCCCGGCCAGGTACCAGACGATGGCGACGAGGAATCCGACGGCGGCAGAGGCGCCGGCGATGAGCACCGGGGGAGAGGGCATCTGAGGGGGTCGCTGTGTGTTGGCCGGGGAGGCGTAGCCGGGCGGTCGACGGGGCGCTGCACGTGTCCCTGACCGGGTTTATCGGCCGAAACCGGGGCGCCCTTGAGACTGCATCGGGCGGAATGCGCCGTTCCGCCCCTACAATCGACTGGCCGCCCACCCGGGCGTCCGCCCTGTGTGAACATCGTCACTCTGCATGCCGCCAACCCCGGTCCGATGACCGGTTCGGGGAACTGGACCTACCTCGTGCCCGGCCCGCGGCCGCTGCTGGTCGATGCCGGCGTGGGCCATGCCAGCCACCTCGACGAGCTCTTCGCGGCCACTCCGGCCGGCCTGGCCGACGTCGTGGTCACGCACGCGCACGCGGACCACATCAGCGGCGCCCCGGCGCTGCATCGGCGCGCGCCCGCGGCCCGCTTCCGCAAGGTGCCCTGGCCCGAGGCCGATGCCGGCTACGACGTGCCATGGGAGGCGCTCGCCGACGGGCAGGTGCTCGAGACGGGCGAGGGGCCGCTCACGGTGGTGCACACGCCCGGGCACGCGCCCGACCACGTCGTGCTCTGGCACGAGGCGTCGCGCACGGCCTTCACGGGCGACCTGCTCGTGCGCGGCAGCACGGTGGTGATTCCGGCATCGCGTGGCGGGGTGCTCGCCGACTACCTGCGGTCGCTGCGGCGCCTCGCGGCGCTGGCGCCGCGGCGGGCCCTGCCCGCGCATGGGCCGGTCATCGACGATCCGCTGGCCGTCATCGACCTCTACCTGGCGCACCGGCGTGACCGCGAGCGCCAGGTGCTCGAGGCGCTCGACGGCGGTCCGGCGACCGTCACGGCGATCGTCGCGCGGCTCTATCTGGACCTCCAGCCCGCGCTCGTGGCCATGGCCGAAGAAAGTGTGCTCGCCCATCTGCTGATGCTCGAAGGCGAGGCGCGCGTCGCGCGCGACGGCGCCACGTGGCGGCTCGCCCGCTGACGTCCGTCCGGCCGGCGGGCAGTGTTACAGTGACGAAGCGCGTCCGGCCCGGACGGACGCGGAGCTTCCCATGGAAAAGATCGTCGACTTCATCAACCTGAACCGCGACCGGTTCGTCGAGCAGCTCAAGGGCTATCTCGCCATCCCCAGCATCTCGGCCCTGCCGGAGCACACCGCCGACGTGCGGCGCTGCGCCGAGTGGACGGCCGCCGAACTCACCCGCATCGGCATGCACGGCGCGCGTCTCGTGGAGACGCCCGGCCACCCGGTGGTCTACGCCGAATGGCTCGGTGCCGCCGGCGCGCCGACCATCCTGTTCTACGGCCACTACGACGTGCAGCCGGTCGATCCGCTGGAGCTCTGGACCTCGCCGCCCTTCGAGGCCACGGTGCGTGACGGCGAGCTCTACGCGCGCGGCGCGGTCGACGACAAGGGCCAGGTCTTCATGCACATGAAGGCCATCGAAGCGCACCTGTCGCAGACCGGCAGGCTGCCGGTGAACATCAAGGTCATCCTCGAAGGCGAGGAAGAGGTCGGCAGCGCCAACCTCGACAACTTCATCAAGGCCAACAAGGACCTGCTCACGGCCGATGTCGTCGTCATCAGCGACTCGCCGATGTTCGATCGCGACGTGCCGTCGATCTGTTATGGCCTGCGCGGCCTGGCCTACTTCCAGATCGACGTGCGCGGCACGAAGTCGGACCTGCATTCCGGGTCCTTCGGCGGCGCGGTCGTGAATCCCGCGATGGCGCTGGCGACGGCGCTCGCGGCGATGAAGGACAAAGGCGGCCGCATCAAGATCCCCGGCTTCTACGACGACGTCGTCGCTCTGCGCGACGAAGAGCGCGCCGAGTTCGCCAAGCTGCCCTTCAACGAGAAGCGCTACCGGATGGAGCTGGGCGCGCCGAAGCTCTTCGGCGAGTCGGGCTACACGACCCTCGAACGCGTGTGGGCGCGGCCGACGTTCGAAGTGAACGGGCTGCTCTCGGGCTTCACCGGCGACGGCGCCAAGACGGTGCTGCCGGCCGTGGCGATGGCCAAGGTCAGCATGCGCCTCGTGCCCAATCAGGACCCGAAGAAGATCGGCGATCTCTTCGAGGACTACCTGAAGAAGGTCATGTCGAAGGCCGTCAACTACTCGCTGACCCGCATGCACGGCGGCAAGCCGTGGATGACGTCGTTCGACAACCAGTACGTGCAGGCGGCGGGCCGGGCCATCGAACGTGGCTTCGGCAAGACGCCGGTCTTCAACCGCGAAGGCGGCTCGATTCCGGTCGTCGCCACGTTCCAGGAGGAACTGGGCCTGCCGTGCGTGCTCTTCGGCGTGGGCCTGCCCGACGAGAACGCGCACGCGCCCGACGAGAAGATCGACCTCGGCAACTTCCACAACGGCGTGGTCGCCTCGGCCGCGCTCTATGAGGAGATCGGCCGATTGGGGACTGTCCCCGCCTGAGATGGACGGTGTCCTGACGGCGCTCGCGGCCTTCTACGGGCCGCTGGCGCCACCGCCCCGGGACCTGTTCGCGTTCTTCGTGTGGGAGATCGTGTCGGCGCGGGCGCTGCCGGCGCGGCGTGACATGGCCTGGCAGGCGGTGAAGCGCATTCCGGCGCTGACGCCCGATGCGATGTTCCGCGCGCCGAAAGACGATCTGAAGGCCGCCATCGAAGGCCTCGGCGGCTTCGAGGAGCGGCTCGAGGCGCTCAGGGCCGGCAGCGGCCACTTCCGCCGCCACCGCGACCTGCCCGACATCGTGGCCGGGCCACTCCTGCGCGCCACGCGCGCCCTGCGGGACGTGCCGCATCTCCCGCCCTCGGCGCAGGTGCGGGCGCTCTTCTTCGCCGGCGGACACGCCCTGCCGGCCGTGGACGATCAGACGGCGCGGGTCGTGGCGCGGCTCGCCGGTGTCACCGCGCCGGCCGGGCCCCGCCGCCGGCGTGCCGCCAGGAAACATCTGCAGGCCGCGTTCGGCCGCGATCGCGACCGTCTGGCCCAGGCGCTCGTGCTGCTCGGCCACCATGCCGGGCACGCGTGCGTCGAGCATGCGCCGCACTGCACGGTGTGCCCGCTGAAGGCGGGCTGCCGGTGGGCGATCGCGCGGCAGGACCCGGCAGCCGGCCCGGCCTAGTTCAGCGAGGCGACCTTGCGGCGCAGGGACTTCACGTGGTCCCACACCTGCGTCGTTTCCTCGCGCGCCTCGTCGCCCTTGTCGGTGAGCGTGAGCAGCCGCAGGTACTTCTCCAGATCACGCAGCGCCGCGGCGTAGTCGTGCAGGTGATACGACAGCAGACCGCGGTCGCGCAGTTCGGCGAGCGATGCGGGCGAGAGCGCCAGCAGCGCGTCGGTCACGGCGTGCGCCTGCGGGAACGAGCGGTTCTGCACGTAGAGCCGCTTCAGGTTCACGAGCATCCGCACGAACATCTGCCGGCGCGAGGCGCGGGCCAGGAGTTCCGGGTGGAACGGCACCTTTTCGTCGTGCCGCGCGAGCAGGGCGCGGCAGTCCTGCTCGGCCAGGATCGCGCCGTCGCCAAAGGCATCCACGATGAGCCCGGCGCCGGCGTCCTGTCCTGCCGCCGCGTCCCACACGCGGACGAGGAAGTGGCCGGGGAAGTTGATGCCTTCCACGCGCAGACCGGCCCGCCGCGCCACGTCCATGTAGATGATGGCGAGGGTGATCGGGATGCCGGTGCGGCGGTCGATCACCTGGTTGAGGCAGCTGTTGCGGACATCGCCGTAGTGATCGCGGTTGCCGCGGAAGCCGAGCGTGCCATAGAGGCAGCGGTTGATGGCGTCGATGCGCGCGTGCAGCGGCCCTTCCACGCCGGCCTCGGCGTTGACGGCTGCCAGCGCCTGGTCGCCGATGGCGTCGAGGCGGGCGAGGTAGCGCGCCGCGTCGAGCGACGGGTATTCGACCGCGGCGATGACGAGCGCGCCCGGCGCGAAGGCCGGATCCGGCCGCGCGTCCGCGTCTTCGAGAGCCTGAGCGAGCGCGGCGCCGGTGGGGAGCATGCGGCGGATGTCCTACCTGGCGCAGAGCTGTTCGAGGGCGTCGAGGTCGAGCACGTCCAGGCCGCCGACCACGAGCTCGGCGTGGGCCGTGAGCGCCTCGGCGGGGTAGGTGGTGGCGACGGCCACCGTGCGCAGGCCGGCGGCCCGCGCCGATTCGAGGCCCCAGCGCGAGTCTTCGATGGCGACGGTGCGCGTGGCGAGAAGGGTGCGGCCGGTGATGCGGCCGAGGCGCGCGAAGGCTTCCAGATACGGGTCCGGCGCCGGCTTCGAGTTGGGCGTCTGGTCGGCGCCCACCACGGCGAGGAAGTGTCCGCGCAGGCCGGCCTTGCCGAGCACGTCGTCGATTTCGTGTGTCTGCGCGCCCGAGGCGACGGCGATCGGCACACGCGCGGCGGCGGCGCGGATGAAGCCGGCGGCGCCGGGGAAGAGCATCTCGCCGGCGGCGGCGAGGGCGTCGTAGCGATGGCCCTTGGCGGCGACGAGCGCGTCGAGCGTGCCCTCGTCGAGCGCCTGGCCCTGATCGGCGGCGAGCTGGCGGAACACGCCGTGGTCGTCGAAGCCGAGGTAGTGCGCGTAGTAGGCCTCGGTCGTGAGCGTGAGCGGCGCGCCGTCGAGCGTCTGCTGGAAGGCGAGCAGGTGCAGCCGCTCGCTGTTGGCGATGACGCCGTCGAAGTCGAAGATGATGGCGTGCAGCGCGCTCATCGGCGGCCCGGCGCCAGCGCGTCGGCGGCGCGCAGCCGTTCGCCGGCGCGGATGGGCACCTTGATGCGGTTCTCGGCCGGCGGATACGGGCAGTCGTATTCGGCGTTGTAGTAGCAGTAGGGGTGATACGCGGTGTTGAAGTCGACCACGTAGACGCCGCTCGACTGCGGGTCGATGTCCATGTAGCGGCCGGCCTGATAACTCTCGGTGCCGCTCGTGAGATCGCTGAAGGGCACGAAGAGCCGCGACACTTCCTGGCCCACTTCGGCGAACGCGGTCAGCTTGAGCGTCTGGCCGCGCAGCGTGAACTCGAGAATGCCCACGCGCTCCATGTCACGCGACTTGCCGGTGGAGGTCGGCATCACGAGCCGCGTGCGCTCGTCGAGCAGCTTCAGCGTGGCCGGCGAGGCATAGTCGGGGTCGATGTCGAAGTAGCTGATGGGCAGGAACTTCGCCTGCTCGTCGGGCTTCACCGGCGACTCCTTGCCGCCGGTACGGAAGAAGTCGTCCTTGCGCGCGCGCTCCTCGGCCACCTTGCGGACGTAGGCGGCCGTGGGCGGCTCCTGTGTGCAGGCGGTGGCCAGCCCGAGCGCGACCGCGAGGGCGACGGCGCGCCAGTTTCCCGTGCGTGACACGTCCATCAGTGTGCCACACCCCGGGCGGTGGCCGGCGCGCCCGGGGCCGGCGCCCATGACCGGCGCCTCACGCGAAGGGATAGGCGCCGCGTGCCACGGCGGCGTCGGCGAGCAGGCGCCGCCGGACCACCAGATTCGCCGGCGTGAGCTTGAGCAGGCGGCGCAGGGCCGCCAGGTGCGTGCGCAAGGTGTCGCCTTCGCCGATGGCGGCGA